>NZ_JBNJLK010000007.1:0-174668 GCF_051195255.1 Falsirhodobacter sp. 1013
GTTCGGAGGCGAAGGTGGCGTCCGTCGCAATCCATTCGCCGGCGATCAGGTGTTTGCCGTGGGGGGTGAAGGTCATGGATCAGTCCTTGTGAATGGGGTCTAGGGTGAACATGCCGCCCTGCCAGATCGCGTTGGGATGATCGGCGGCAGGGGGCGTCATGCGGGCATCGAGGCCTTCGCGGAAGGACTCGGAATTGGCTTTCGGTTTCCAGCCCAGGAAGCTGGCCGCGGAATTGTCCCACCATTTGCCATCGTTGTCCGACACGCCCCAGACAATAGGGCAACCCAGCCGCGGCACAAGGAAGCATCGGCGGATCAGGTCGGCGAAGTCGTCATGCGACATCCAGGTCGACAGCATCCGGTGGTTAACCGGTTCCGCAAAGCAGGATCCGATGCGGACGATCGCCGTTTCCTGCCCGAACTTCGAATGATACAGGCTCGCCATCGCCTCGCCAAAGCATTTGGAGACGCCGTAAAGGCCGTCGGGCTTCATCGGCATGTCGGGGGTCAGGTATTCGTCCTGCCGGTAGAAGCCGATCGTGTGGTTGGAGCTGGCAAAGACGATGCGCGGCATGCCATGGGCGCGGGCGGCCTCGTACAGGTTGTAGACGCCCTTGATGTTGCCGTTCAGGATCTTGTCGAAGGTCTGTTCCACCGACACCCCGCCCAGATGCACGATCCCGTCGCACCCTTCGACCAGCTTCAGGACGGCCGCCTCGTCGCCCAGATCGCAGGGCATGATCTCCTCATGCGGGGCGGCGTCGCCCAGATCCGCGATGTCGGAGAGACGAATGATTTCGGCCAGCGGGCGCAACTTCTCGCGCATCACGCGGCCCAAACCCCCGGCGGCGCCGGTGATCAACAGGCGGTGCATAAGGTCCTCCCCTTGGTTCATGCAAAGTTATCATACAAGCTGAGGCGGGATCGTCCAGCGTGTCTTATGAAAAATCGGACGGGTGCCGGTCCGGGAAACGCGGCGGCGGAGGTGATTCTGGTGCCCGTCCGTTTAGAGGGCGTGCGATTTTTGCCCATGCTGCCGTTCGATCGACCGAATATTGGGCAGCTTGATGCACGGGCCTGTTCTGCACGTCCGTTCGGTTGACGGGGCGGGCAGCGGGCGCAATCCTGAACATGTCGGCAGGAACAACGGCGTTCCCGGCAATGACGATTTCCGAGCAATGGCGCTCGACCGCATGGTGTTGAACCTGCTGTCGTGCGCCTTTTTCATTTTCAGCCAAGGATAGGCATCATGACCCAGAACTTGGTGGCCACATGAGCTTTCTTCCCCCCAGCCCGCCGGACGGCCACCGGATCGGCACGATCGCCCTTGTGGGCGCCGGACCGGGGGCGGCGGACCTGCTGACCCTGCGGGCACTGGACCGTTTGCGGAACGCCGACGTGGTGTTCTACGACCGTCTGGTGGATCCGGAGGTGCTGGTCCTGACCCCCGCACGCAAGGTGTTCGTCGGCAAGGAGGTTGCGGCCAACGCGTGGCCGCAGGCCCGCATCAACCGCGTGATCGTGGCCGCCGCGATGGACGGGTTGCGCGTCGTGCGCCTGAAATCCGGCGACCCTTCGGTGTTCGGCCGCGCCTGTGAGGAGCTGGAGGCCGCACGCAGCTTCGGCATCCCGGTGGAGATCGTTCCCGGCATCACCGCCGCCAGCGCCGCCGCGGCCAGCCTTGGCCGGCCCCTGACCGAACGCGGGCGGACGGAGCGGCTGGTCCTTGCCACCGCCACCTGCCGTCCCGGAGAGACGGCAAACCTTTCGGGCGCCTTCGTTCCCGGCACCACGCTGGCGCTCTACATGGCCATGCACCGCCTGTCTGTGGTGGAGGCGGAGCTTCTGGCCGCCGGCGCCCCCGGGGACTGCGAGGTCGAATTCGTGCAGGGGGCCGGAACGGCCGGCCAGCGCATCCTGACCACCACGCTGCGCGGCATGGCCGCGGCGGCCACCGGGTTGTCGAACCCGGCCATCATCCTGATCCGCTGGCCAAAGACGGTCGACCGGATGGCATGCGCCCCGGCGCTTGCCGAGACATCCTGACGGCTGCAACGGCGCAGCTCTTCGCCCTCATCCCCAGTTCGAAGAAACGGAGCTTTACGCCATGGCCCACGCCGTGCCTTCACCCATGCGCGCGTTGACGCTGTCGACGTTCGCCTTCACGATCTGCTTTGCCGTCTGGACGATCTTCGCCATCATCGGCCTTCAGATCCGCGAGATGCTGCACCTGTCGGACACGCAGTTCGGCCTTCTGGTCGGGATGCCGGTGCTGACGGGATCCCTGGTCCGGGTGGTGCTGGGCATCTGGACGGACCGGCTGGGCGGGCGCATCGTGTTCACGCTGACCATGCTGGCGGCGGCGGTGGCGACGTTCCTTCTCAGCTTTGCCACCACCTATGCGCAATTCCTTGTGGCCGCGCTTGGCGTCGGGCTGGCGGGCGGCACCTTCGCGGTGGGCGTCGCCTATGTGTCGCGCTTTTTCCCCGCCGAACGGCAGGGGACGGCGCTTGGCATCTTCGGCGTCGGCAACGTGGGTGCCGCAGTGACGAAGTTCTGCGCGCCCTTCCTGATGATCGCTTTGGGCTGGCAGGGTGCGGCGCAGGTCTACGCCGTCGTGCTGGCCGCGACCGCCCTCCTGTTCTGGCTGATGTCCGAGGAGGATCCCGTCCGTGCCACCGCGGCGCCTCGCAGCCTGAGGGCCGAATTCGCCGTGATGTCCGACATCCGGGTGTTGCGCTTCTCGCTCTACTACTTCTTCGTGTTCGGCGGGTTCGTGGCGCTGGCGCTGTGGCTGCCGTCCTACCTGATCGGCGTCTACCAGTTCGACGTGGCGACGGCGGGGATGATCGGCGCGGCCTATTCGTTGCCCGGATCGGTGTTCCGCGCCTGGGGCGGATCGCTGTCGGACAAGCACGGCGCGCGGGCCATCCTGTACTGGACCTTCGGCGTGTCGGGGATCGCCACGCTGCTTCTGGCGCTGCCCTTCGGCTTTGGGCCCGAGGCGTTCATCGCCATCGTCTTCGTGCTGGGCCTGTTCATGGCCTTGGGCAAGGCCGCCGTGTTCAAGCACATCCCCGTGTATTACCCGCAGAACGTCGGCGCGGTGGGGGGCATGGTCGGCATGGTCGGCGGGCTGGGCGGCTTCGTGCTGCCGCTGCTGTTCGGCTGGCTGCGCGACCTGACGGGCGACTGGTCCAGCTGCTTTGCGGCCCTTTTCGTCCTTGTGGCGGTCAGCCTGACCTGGATGCATTCCGCGATCCGCCGCCTTCCCGCCGCCCAACCCGCTTGAACCCCATGCAAGGAACATCAGCCATGACCCAGCGACTTGTCATCATCGGGGCCGGCATGGCCTCGGGCCGGATGATCGAACATCTCCTCGACGCCGCGCCCGACGCCTGGCACATCACCCTGTTCAACGCCGAACCGCGCGGCAACTACAACCGGCTGATGCTGTCGCCGGTCCTGTCGGGCGAAAAGACGTATGAGGAGATCGTCACCCATGACAACGCCTTCTATGCCGACCGCCGCATCGATTGCCGCTTTGGCGACAGCGTCACCCGCATCGACCGCGCGGCGAAAGTCGTTCATTCGGCCGGCGGCGCGGTGTCCTACGACCAGCTGGTGATCGCCACCGGCTCGGCCCCCTTCATCATTCCGGTGGCGGGGAAGGAGTTGCCCGGCGTCGTCACCTATCGCGATCTGGAGGATACGAATGCCATGATCGCGGCCAGCGGCCCCGGCGCCAAGGCCGTGGTCATCGGTGGTGGTCTTCTGGGGCTGGAAGCGGCGGCCGGCATGGCCGCGCGCGGCGCCGACGTGACCGTGATCCACCTGATGAGCCATCTGATGGAACGCCAGCTGGACCCTGCGGCGGGTTATCTTCTGCAAAAGGATCTGGAACGGCGGGGCATCCGCGTCCATTGCAAGGGTGCGACCAAGGCGATCCTTGGCACTGACCGGGTGGAAGCGGTGTTGCTGGAGGATGGCACCGTTTATGACGCCGATCTGGTCTGCATGGCCGTCGGCATCCGCCCCGAGGTGCGCCTGGCCAACGACGCGCATCTGGAAGTCGGGCGCGGCATCGTGGTGGACGCGCAGATGGCCACCTCGGACCCGTCGATCTTCGCGCTTGGGGAATGCGTGGAATTCGACCGCCAGCTTTTCGGTCTGGTCGCCCCGCTTTACGATCAGGCGAAGGTGCTGGCCGAGGTTCTGAATGGCGGCGCCGCGGCCTTCTGCCCCGTGCAGACGGCGACGAAGCTGAAGGTGACGGGCTGCGACCTGTTCAGCGCCGGCGATTTCGCCGAAGGGGAAGGGCGTGAGGAGATCGTGTTCCGCGACCCGTCGCGCGGCATCTACAAGCGTTTGGTGATCGAGGATGACCGCCTGATCGGCGCCGTCATGTATGGGGACACGGCCGACGGCAACTGGTTCTTCCAGCAGATCAAGGATGGGACCTACATCTCGGACACGCGGGAAACGCTGATCTTCGGGCCGGCGTTCCAAGGGGGTGTCCAATCGGACCCTCTTGCAGCCGTTGCAGCCTTGCCGCTTGATGCGGAAATCTGCGGGTGCAACGGCATATGCAAGGGACAGATCGTTCAGGCGATCAACGGGGGTGCGACGGATCTGGGCAAGGTGCGCGCCTGCACCAAGGCCAGCGCGTCCTGCGGAACCTGCACGGGGCTGGTGGAACAGGTGCTGGCGCTGACGCTGGGCGATGCCTTCGCCAAGCCCGTGGCCCAGCCGATGTGCCCCTGCACCGACCTGACGCATGAGGAGGTTCGCCGCCTGATCAAGGCGCGCGAGCTGAAATCCATGCCCGCCGTGATGCAGGAGATGGGGTGGAAAACCTCCTGCGGGTGCCCGTCCTGCCGTCCGGCGCTGAACTTCTATCTTCTGGCGGACTGGCCGCTGGAGTATCGGGACGACCGCCAAAGCCGCTTCGTCAACGAACGCCTGCACGCCAACATCCAGAAGGACGGCACGTTCAGCGTGGTGCCGCGCATGTGGGGCGGCGTGACCAACGCGGCAGAGCTGCGCGCCATCGCCGACGCGGCCGACAAGTATGACGTGCCCATGGTCAAGGTCACCGGCGGCCAGCGGATCGACCTTCTGGGCGTGAAGAAAGAGGATTTGCCCGCGATGTGGTCCGACCTGAACGCGGCCGGGCTGGTGTCGGGGCACGCCTATTCCAAGGGGCTGCGGACGGTGAAAACTTGCGTCGGGTCCGAATTCTGCCGCTTTGGCACGCAGGATTCCACCGGGCTTGGCATCAAGCTGGAAAAGCGCCTTTGGGGATCGTGGACGCCGCACAAGGTGAAGCTGGGCGTGTCCGGCTGCCCGCGCAACTGCGCCGAGGCGACCTGCAAGGATCTGGGCATCATCTGCGTCGACAGCGGCTATCAGATCGGGGTCGGCGGTGCGGCGGGCATGGACCTGAAGGAGATCGAGCGTCTTCTGGTGGTCGAGACGGAGGCCGAGGCCATCGACGTCACCGTCGCCTTCGTGCAGCTTTACCGCGAGAACGGCAAGTATCTGGACCGCGTCTACAAGTGGCTGAAGAAGGTGGGCCTGGACTGGGCGCGCGAACAGGTGGCCGATCCCGCGATCCGCGCCGCGCTGGTGGAACGGTTCGACCTGTCGCAATCCGTCTATCAGAAGGACCCGTGGGCCGAACGCGCCGCCCCGGACGAGGCGCGCCGTTTCCAACCCGTCGCAACCCTTTCGCTGGAGGCCGCCGAATGACGCTCTGGATCGACATCGCCGCGCTGGACGACATTCCCCCGCGCGGCGCCCGCACCATCCGCACCCCCGAGGGCTGCGTCGCCGTGTTCCGCACCTTCGACGACCGGGTGTTCGCGCTGGACGATCGCTGTCCGCACAAGGGCGGGCCGCTGTCGGACGGGATCGTCCACGGCCACGCCGTGACCTGCCCGCTGCACGCCTGGGTGTTCGATCTGGAAACGGGGGTCGCGCAGGGCGCGGATGAAGGCGCCGTTGCCACCTATCCCGCGCGGGTGGATAACGGGCGCGTGCTGATCGACGCTGAACGGCTGGTCGGGCGGCGCGTGGCATGATCCGGTCCACCTGTCCGTATTGCGGCGTCGGGTGCGGGGTGCTGCTGTCCCCCGCGGGTGAAAGCGGGCTGGTCGTGCGCGGGGATCCGGACCATCCGGCGAACCAGGGGCGGCTGTGCTCCAAGGGCACCGCGCTTGGCGAAACCGTCGGACGGGCGGGGCGGCTGACGCAGCCGATGATCCACGGACAGCCCGCCGATTGGGACGGCGCGCTGGACCTGATCGCCACGCGCTTTCGCGATACCGTGGCGGCGCACGGGCCCGACGCGGTGGCGCTGTATCTGTCGGGCCAGATGCTGACCGAGGATTATTATGTCGCCAACAAGCTGATGAAGGGCTTCATCGGCAGCGCCAACGTGGACACCAATTCGCGCCTGTGCATGGCCTCCACGGTGGCGGGGCATGTGCGGGCCTTCGGCTCCGACACCGTTCCGGGCACGTATGAGGATCTGGACGAGGCCGATCTCGTGGTGCTTGTCGGGTCCAACCTTGCCTGGTGCCATCCGATCCTGTGGCAGCGGGTGGAGGCGGCGAGGGCCGCGCGCGGCACGAAGATCGTGGTGATCGATCCGCGCCGGTCCGTCACGGCCGAAGCGGCGGACCTGCATCTGCCCGTCGCACCGGGCGCGGATGTGGCGCTGTTCAACCGGCTGCTGGCGGAACTGGCCGATCGCGGCCTTGCCACGGGCGTGGCGACGGGGCTGGAGGATGCGGTGGCCGCCGCGCGGGCCGAGGAGGCGGACACCGGCGTCCGTCCCGCCGATCTGGCACGCTTTCTGGACATGTGGTGCCGGACCGAACGGGTGGTCACCGTCTTTTCCCAAGGGGTGAACCAGTCCACCTCCGGCACGGACAAGGTGAACGCTATCCTGAACTGCCATCTGGCCACGAACCGCATCGGACGGCCCGGCATGGGTCCGTTCAGCGTGACCGGCCAGCCCAACGCCATGGGCGGGCGGGAGGTGGGCGGCCTGTCCAACCAGCTTGCCTGCCATCTGGCGCTGGAAAATCCGGCCCACCGCGACGCCGTGGGCGCCTTCTGGAACGCGCCGCGCATGGCCGACAAGGCGGGCCTGAAGGCGGTCGATCTGTTCCGCGCCGTGGGCGACGGGCGCATCAAGGCGCTTTGGATCATCCACACCAACCCCGCCGTGACCTTGCCCGAGGCGGACGCCGTGCGCGCCGCCATCGCGGGATGCGATTTCGTGGCCGTCAGCGATGTGACCGGCGCGACCGACACCGCGCGGCTGGCCCATGTCCTTCTGCCCGCCGCCGCATGGGCCGAGAAGTCCGGCACCGTCACCAATTCGGACCGGACGATCAGCCGCCAGCGGGCCGTCCTGTCCCCGCCCGGAAGCGCGCGGCCGGACTGGTGGGCTTTGGCGCAGGTCGCGCGGCGCATGGGTTTCGGGGGGTTCGACTGGGCCGGTCCCGCGGCCATCTTTCGCGAACATGCCGCCCTTTCGGGCGTGGCGGGAAGGCTGGGGCGAGACTTCGACATCTCGGCCAAGGCGACCATCGACGATGCGGGGTATGAGGGGATGGCACCCTTCCGTTGGCCGTTCACGGCCGCGCGCCAAGGCGGCCGGTTCTTCGGCGACGGGCGGTTCTTCACCCCCGATGGCAAGGCCCGCATGATCGCCGTCCGCAACCGCCCCTTGGCGGCGGAAACCTGCGGCGACCGCCCCTTCCGCCTGAACACCGGCCGCATCCGCGACCAGTGGCACACGATGACGCGCACGGCGCTGGCCCCCCGCCTGAACCGCCATCTGGGGGAGCCGTTCGTCGAGGTGAACCCGGTGGATGCCCTTCGGCATGGCCTTTCCGCCTTCTCGCTGGCCGAGGTGGGGTCGGATTCCGGCCATGCGATCCTGCGCGTGGCGGTGACGGACCGGGTGCGGCCGGGGCAGCTGTTCGCCCCGATGCACTGGACGGGTGAAACGGCCCCCACCGGCCGGATCGATGCCGTTGTGGCCGCCGCCACCGATCCGCTGTCGGGCCAGCCGGAGTCGAAGGCCGCCGCCGTTTCCCTGCGCCCGTGGCCAGCGCGCTGGTTCGCCTTTTCCGCCAGCGCGGCGGATTTGCGGCCGGCGACCGCCTACTGGGCGCGGCGCGTGACGGACACGGGGCAGGCGGCCGAACTGGCCATGTCCGAGGCCCCGCCTGACATCGAAGCCTTCGCGCGCGATCTGTTCGCCCTGCCAGAGGCCGAGGTCATGCGGCTTGACGACGCCGCGCGCGGGCTGACCTCGCTGTGCCTGATCCGGGCGGGGAGGGTGGCGGCCTTGCTGTTCGCGGGCCCGTCGCCCGTGACCCTGGCCCGGGACAGCGTGATCGCGCGGATCGGCGCGCCGCTGGATCGGGCGACGCTGGCCCCCCTTGTAGCGGCGGACCGTCCGGATGGTGGGCCGCTGGTGTGCGCCTGCACGGGGGTGGGCCGCAACACCATCCAAACCGCGATCCTTGACGGGGCCTGCGACGTGGCCGCGGTCGGATGCGCCACCGGTGCCGGAACGAACTGCGGCGCGTGCCGCCCCGAGATCGCGTCGCTTTTGTCGCAATTGGCGAGCCGGACGGCGGCGGAGTAACCTTGCGCCCTGTTCTTGCCGAAGGGCCTTCGCCGAAAGGGGCGCCTTCACGGTTTCTGCTTCCCACCCTTCTTGGTGAAGGGGGCGCAGGAACCCGAGGCCTTGCAGACGTTATCCGAACACCCCGTGCAGGAACCAGCGGTGGGAGCCTGTGGCCCGGTCTTCGCCGTCGCCCGCGCGGAAGATCCAGAAGCGTTCGCCCCTTTCGTCCTCGATCCGGAAATAGTCGCGGACGGCGATCATCTCGGCGTCGCGGGTCCACCATTCGCCGAAGATCCGTTCGGGCCCGTCGGCGCGGCGCACCCGGCGGCGGACGCCGCGCCAGGCGATCCAGTTCGGCGGATGGTCGGGCAGCAGGGCCATGGTCTCGATCGGCTCGGGCCGGTGCAGAAGGCGGGCGGGGCGGGGCCAATGGTCGGGCCAGCCCAGGCCGCCGTCTTCCGCCAGCGCGGGAACGCGCCGGACCGACCGTTCGGGCACGTCGCTTTGCACCGGGGCCGCGCGGTAGATGGCGCGGGCGCCCACGCGGTTCGCCAGCACGTCGATCAGGCCGGACAGATCCGGGGCGGTGGCATCCAGCGTGCTGATCTGCCGGGCGTCCAGAGGTTCGGTCAGGGTGGCCGCCAGCGTCATGATCTCGATCCCGAAACCGGGGGAGATGGTTTCGATCTTGTCGTGAAGCAGGCGGGTCAGGCGCTGCGGGTCGCGCTGCGGAACGGCCAGACCGATGCGCACGGTTTCCACCCGGTTGTCGACGCGGGTGCACAGAAGGTCCATCCGGCGGACGCCCAGACCACGCTCCTCCAGCGCGGCGCAAAGCTGCACCACCAGCTTGCCGATATAGCGGGCGATGGTTTCGGCCGCGCCGATGGGTTCGGCAAAGGCGCGACGGACCTCGATCAGGCCTTCGGGCCGAAGGGGCTCGATCGGTTCCGCCACCTCGCCAAGCGCCTGGTCCAGACGGCGGCACAGCTCCGGCCCGAAGCGGCGGGTAAGCGGCGCGCGCGGCTGGCCCAGCAGGTCGCCGATGCAGGCCAGGCCAAGGTCGTGCAGCGCGCTTGCCATGGCCGGCGGCAGGCGCAGGGCCGAAAGGGGCAGGGGGGCCAGCATCTCGGGCCCCGTTGCCAGAACCGTGGGATCGGCCACATGGCGCGCCAGGGCGTGCGCCGCGCCCCATGTGTCGGCCAGGGCCGCGCGCGCCGTGACGCCGGACAGAGTCAGCCGCCCGATCAGCGCCTCCAGCATCGCCGCCTCTCCGCCGTGCAGGTGGTCGGCACCGGTGGAGTCGATGACGATCCCGTCCGGCGGGTCCACGGCCACAACGGGCGCCAAACGCTGAAGCACCCAGAAGGCCAGCCGTTCCAGGCTGGCCAGATCCGCCGCGGGGTCCGCACGTTCCACAAGAAGACCGGGCACCAGCGCCTGCGCCTTGCTGACGGACATGCCCACGGTCAGGCCCAGCCCTGCGGCCGCCGCGTCCACGCCGGTGACAAGACGGCGGTTGCCGACCCGTCCCGCGACGATCAGCGGGGCGTCACCCGACGGCGCGGTGTGGCCCGCCTGCCGCCGCAGCCGATCGGTCGGCCAGGTCGGCAGGAAGACCGAGATGACCCGTGCCATCGCATGCCTCCAGCTCGATCTCCAGACTTTCCCCGGCGCGGGCGCGGATCAGCTCCACAAGCCAGCGCGCGCGGCCCACCCCCGGTACCGGCAGGGGGGCGGAGGGCAGCATCGACACCCGCCAGCGCGTCATCGCCGCGGTGGGCTGGCCGAAATCGGTGGCCTCCACGGGATAGCGCACGCGGCGCAGGGCGATGCCAAGGGTGCCCGACCCCTTGGCGGCCAGATGCAACCGGCGCGAGGCGGTCATCGACAGCTTCGCCACATCGGCCACCACGGCGCCAAGGCCGCCATGACGCAAGCCTTCCTCCATGCAGGCGAGGACGGAGAGGTCATCCCCGGCCTCCACATAGATCACGCGGTCGGGGGGAAGGCCCGCCTGCTCCAGCCCCGGGGCGAAGAGGTCGGGTTCGGTGACGCACCACAGCACTTGTCCCGGCAGGCGGGCCGCGATGCCCGCGGCAAAACGCGCGGCGGCGGCGCCGTCCAGTGCGCCATGGCCGCCGCCCGCCACCTCATGCAAGGCGCCGGTGGCAAGGCCGCCGCCGGGCAGGCGACGGTCGAGGTCGGGGATGTCGAAGGGCAGCACCGCCTGGGGCGGGCCGTGATCGCCTTCCAGCGCTGCGATCTTCTGGCGCAGCGCGGCAAGGGCCAAGGGTAAGGGGTGCGCGGACATGGCAGTGTCAGGCTCCGGGTTGAAAGGTGAAACAGGTTAATGTTCCATATTTGTTCTATATTGGAGGCGGGTGTCAAGGCTGTTGGCCGGTGACGGGACAGTTGCAATATCCGTGGGGAAGACTTTATGCCTTGTGATCCGGGCTGTGGAGCATTGGCCCGGGTTGCAGACCGGCAGTTCCGGTCGCCTTCCAGCCAAGGCCGGTCGGAACGACGCTAACAGATGGACGCGACCCCATGTTCGACTTCATTACCGGTTTTCTGGAGGCCACGGGCCTGTGGGGGGTCGCCCTCCTGATGTTCATGGAAAACCTGTTTCCGCCCATCCCGTCCGAACTGATCCTGCCGCTGGCGGGCTTCAACGCGGCCCAAGGACTGCAAAGCCTGTGGGCCACCATTCTGGCGGGCACGGTCGGATCCGTTCTGGGGCTGACGATATGGTACTGGGTGGGCCGGACGTTCGGTCTGCGGCGGCTCAAGCGGCTGGCGGATCGTTTGGGGCGGTTCGCGATGATGGACTCGACCGACCTTGACACGGCCTGCCATTGGTTCGAACGTCACGGGGCGGTGGCCGTCCTGTTCGGGCGGTTGCTGCCGACCGTGCGGACCCTGATCTCCATCCCCGCGGGGCTGGCCTTCATGCCGTTCTGGAAATTCGTGGCGTTTTCTGCCGTCGGAACGTTTCTCTGGTCCGCCTTCCTGACCCTGATCGGCTATATCCTCGAAGCGCAGTATGAACGGGTGGAGGCGTGGCTGAACCCGGTTTCCACGGTGATCGTGCTGTTGATCATCGGCGCCTACATCTGGGGCGTGGTGACCTATCCCACCCGCATGCGGAAGCGCGGCGCGAAATAGGCACGGGGGCGGTGGCCATGGCCCCCGCCCGCTGAAACCTAGAACATCATGTTGTCGTTCGCGGCCATTTCGGGAACGGCCTGGATCACATCCCAATGTTTGGTGATCTTTCCGTCCTTGCCCCGGAAGATGTCGACGATGGCGCGGCCGCGATCATTGTCGTTCCGGTTCGCATGGACGTGAAGCCAGACCAGATCCTCCGTGGCGGAACCTTGCACGATCTTGGAACGGGCGCCGGCATTGTCCTTGAAATACTGGGTGAAGTGATCGTCGAAAGGCGCCTTGCCGTCCGAACGGTCGGGTTGTGCTGCTTGTCGCTGTCGCCCAGCACCGCAGATCCCTTGGCCACGTCATGATCGTTGAAGACGGTGTTGTAGAAGTCGACGACAAGGGCGCGGTTGGCCTTTTCAACGGCCGGATCGCGGCCTTGCGCCACGGCGAAGGCCGGAAGGGCAATCAGGGCCGACAGCGTCAGCGCAGGATTTTCATGACAGGTCCTTTCTGGAACGTCAGTAGCCGACGGTGAATCGCTGGCGAACATGGGCCGGGGTTTCGATCTCATCGACAAGGGCCACGGCGAAGTCGTCGAAGGAGACATTGCTGCCTTCGGGCCCGACCAGCAGATCGTCCTTGCCCAGCCGGAAGGTGCTGGTCCGCTGTCCGGGAAAGATCTCGGCCGATGGGGACAGGAAGGTTCAATCCAGATCCTCCACGGTTGGCAGCAGCGCCAGGAATCGCTGCCCTTGCGGGCTTCGAGTTTGTAGGCGTCCGGGACATCCGGGCCGTCGGTCACCGGCGTGCCGTTGACCACCAAGCTTCCCGCGCCTCGCATGACGACATAGCGCCTCACCCCCGAGGCGCGGACCGCCTCGCCCAGCCACGGCGCGTCCGTGTCCGCGAATTGCACGGCCGAGATCACCGCGTCATGGCCCTGCAACGGGGGGCAAGCTCTTCTTGTCGTTCACGTTGCCCTTCACGGCGGTCACGCCAGAAGCGCCGCAATCTTTTCCGGATGAAGGGCGATGGCAATCACGCGGTGCCCGCGTGCGGAAAGTTCCTTCAGGATGCGGCAGCTGCCGTTACCGGAAGCGCGATCAGCGCGATCAGCGCGATATGTGCTATGGCGAAACTTCACCCTTCGCGGTCTATTATTGGGACCGTGCCATAGCTAGGCCGGTTTGTTTTTTGCCGCGAGACGTCGCTTTAAACTGACCAAGGCACGGCAGGATGACCTGAACCGATGAAACCCATATCCCTGTCGAAACACGCGCATCTGAAGGACGTCTGCCTCGTCCGGGGCGTGCTGGACCGCATCGGCGATCAGTTGAGCCTGCTGGTCCTTGACCTGCCGGGCGACCGGACCCTGCACTTCAACGAACTGCTTTGCGAAAGCGGCGACATCTCGCGCCAGATGCTGTCCCGTACCCTCAAAGTTCTGGAGGAGGACGGGTTCGCGATCCGCACGCTGTATTCAAAGGTTCCCCGCGGGTGCAATATTGCCTGACTGATCTGGGCCGGTCCTTCCTGCTGCCGATGAAGGCTTTGACGCATTGGGCGGACGCCCATCACGATCAGATCAAGGCCGCACGGCTGCGGATGCAGGATCGGTAGACGGGGCGAATGGTTCTCAAGGTGCTGACAAAACTCCCAACGTGTCTCCACAGCGCCAAAATCTCGCGCAGAATGATATAAGTTCGGATTTTCGAAACCTGTTTTACATCAGCATGGTTTATAAGAGTGATCGTCCGCGTCAGAAGGGAACGGCAGACGCGGGTCTGCCTGAACCGACAGGAGCTCAAGATGGCCATTCGCCAATCCCTCTTCATCCTTGCCCTTGGTTGCGCGGCTGGCCTGACCTTTCCCGCATCGGCGCAGGACGGGCTGCGCGTCGCGCTGGACGGAACGTTTGCATCCCACGCCATGCCCAGCCTGTCGGGCGGGGTGGAAGGGTTCAACGTGGATCTGGCCAAGCTGATCGCCGAACGGCTGGGCACCACGGTGCAGATTGACGCCGCGCAGTTTTCCGGTCTGATCCCGGCCATGCAGGCGGGCACCTACGATTTCCTGGTCGCGCCGGTCACCGTCACGCCCGAACGGGCGGAGAACATGATCTTCACCGAAGGCTTCATGGACACGAACTTCACCTTCGTCCAGAAGGCGGGCACCCCCCCGGGCAAGACGCTGGAGGATTACCGGGGCCAGTCGATCGCGGTGAACAAGGGATCGGCCTATGACACCTATGCCAACGAGCATGCGGCGGAATACGACCTGACCGTGACCTCCTACGGCACCGCGACCGACGCGGTGGAGGCGGTGCTGACTGGCCGGGCCGACGCCTCGCTGACCGGGTCCACCGTGGCCGCCTGGGCCGTGAAGAAGAACCCGCGCCTGGAACTGGGGGCGGAGATCGCCACGGGCCAGGTCTGGGGCCTGCCCTTCCGCAAGGATGACGTGGCCAACCGCAACAAGGTGGACGCGGTGCTGGAATGCCTGAAGACCGACGGATCGCTGGCCAAGCTGTCCGAGAAGTGGCTGGACGTGACGCCCGCCGAAGGGTCCACCATCCTGACGCCCGTCGCAGGCTACGGCGTGCCCGGCCTGCCCGGATACGAGGACACCGCCCACGAGATCGCCTGCCCTTCCTGAGCCGGCCGGAGTTTGTTTCCATGACACCGATGCTTGAGGTTGCCGCGCTGGAAAAGCGCTTCGGCGACACCACCGTCCTGCGCAACATCAACCTGAAGGTCGGCCGAGGGGAACTCGTCTTCGTCATCGGCCCCTCGGGGTCGGGCAAGTCCACGATGCTGCGCTGCTGCAACCGTCTGGAGGAGCCGACCTCGGGGTCGATCCTCATCGACGGCAAGAACATCATGAACGCGCTGTCGAAGGACCTGAACACCCTGCGGCTTCAGACGGGCATGGTGTTCCAGGGCTTCCACCTTTACCCGCACATGAGCGTGGTGCGGAACGTCATGCTGGCGCAGATGCTGGCGATGAAGCGCGGCAAGGCCGAGGCGAAGGCGCGGGCGATGGACATGCTGGACCGCGTGGGGCTGGCCCACAAGGCCGACGCCATGCCGACGGAACTGTCGGGCGGGCAGCAGCAGCGCGTGGCGATCGCCCGCGCGCTGGCGCTGGACCCCAAGGTGATGCTGTTCGACGAACCCACCTCGGCCCTCGACCCCGAACTGGTGGGGTCGGTGCTGAAGGTGATGAAGGACCTGAAGGCGCAGGGCATGACCATGCTGGTCGTCAGCCATGAGATGGGCTTTGCCCGCGAGGCGGCGGACCGCGTCGTCTTCATGGACGGCGGCGTCGTGGTCGAACAGGGCCCGCCCGAGGCGATCTTTGGCAACCCGCAGCACGAACGCACCCGCGCCTTCCTGTCCCGCGTGTCGAGCCACTGATGGAACGCTTCCTCGACACCTTCTTTGCGCCGCAGGTCTTTGCGCGCTATCTGCCCGAGGTTCTGGCCGCGATCTGGACGACCCTGTGGCTGGGCGTGGTGGTGATCGTGGCGGGGATCGCGATCGGGCTGGTGCTGGCCTGCCTGCGCGCGGCGCGCCGGTGGTGGCTGACGCTGCCCATCGTGATCTTTGCCGACATGCTGCGGGCCCTGCCGCCGCTGGTGCTGATCCTGCTGATCTATTTCGGGCTTCCGGGACTGGGGATCACGCTGTCGGGGCCGCTGGTGCTGATCCTTGTGCTGACGGCCGTGCTGGCCGCCTTTGCCGAGGAGATCTTCTGGGCCGGCCTGACCGCGCTGCCCCGCGGGCAGTGGGAGGCGGGACGCGCCACGGGCCTTGGTTTCGTGCAGGTGCTGGTGTTCATCGCGCTGCCGCAGGCGGTGCGGATGGGGATCCCCTCGCTCGTGAACCGGTCGCTGGCGATCACCAAGATGACGGCTCTGGGCTCCGTCATCGGGGTGAAGGAGATTCTGGCGGTGTCCTCCTCGGCGCAGGCCGTGTCGGGGTCGGCGACGCCGCTGACGCTGGCGGCCATCGCCTATCTTGTGATCTTCCTGCCCGCCGTGGTTCTGGCCCGCTGGCTGGAACGCCGCTTCACCTGGAAGGTGTGATGTCATGATCGAGATGTTCTTCAACCTCGACATCATGCGCCAGTCGCTTCCCCTGCTGATGCAGGGGCTGGTGATGACGCTGAAGCTGTGCGTCGTGGTGATCGGGCTGGGGCTGGTGGGCGGGCTGTTCCTGTCGCTGGCGGCCACAAGCCCGCGCCGCTGGCTTCGCTGGCCGGCGATGGCGGTGATCGACCTGATGCGCGCCCTGCCGCCCTTGGTGCTGCTGATCTTCATCTATTCCGGCCTGCCCTTCGCCGGGCTGGAAATGCCGGCCTTCGCGGCGGTGGCCATCGCCTTCCTGCTGAACAACTCCGCCTATTACGCCGAGGTGTATCGCGCGGGGCTGGAATCGCTGCCGAAGGGCCAGTGGGAGGCGGCGCGCGCCACGGGCCTGTCCATGCCGCAGACGCTGACCCATGTCATCATCCCGCAGGCCGTGCGCAATGTGCTGCCCGACCTTCTGTCGAACACGGTGGAGGTGGTGAAGCTCACCTCCCTCGCCTCGGTCGTGTCGCTGGCAGAGCTTCTGTATCAGGCCAACATGGCCCGGTCCGTCACCTACAATTCCTCTCCGCTGGTTCTGGCGGCGGCGATCTACCTGGTCCTTCTGTGGCCCTGCGTCCGCCTTGTCACCCGCTTCCAGCGCAAACTTTCCATCTAAGGACATTCCCATGAAAATGATCGTTGGCGGCGCGCAGATCGGCGGCATCCAGAAGGACGAAGGCCGTCAGGCCGTGGTGGCCCGCATGATGGCCCTGATGGAACAGGCGCACCGGAAGGGCGTCGAGTTCCTCGTCTATCCCGAGATGACGCTGACCACCTTCTTCCCCCGCTTCTATGTCGAGGACCGGTCCGAGTTCGACCACTGGTTCGAGACGTCCATGCCCAACGCCGCCACCCAGCCGCTGTTCGACATGGCGAAGCGTTTCGGCATGGGCTTCACCTTCGGCTATTGCGAACTGACGCCGGAGGGGCTGCACTACAACACCTCCATCCTCGTGTCGCCTGAAGGGGAGATCGTGTCGAAATACCGCAAGACCCACCTGCCGGGCCATGCGGAGTATGAGGCGGAGCGCACGCACCAACATCTGGAGAAGCGGTATTTCTTGGCGGGTGACACCGGCTTCAACGTGGTGCGCAACCAGGGCGCCATCATGGGCATGGCGATCTGCAACGACCGCCGCTGGCCCGAGACGTGGCGCACGCTGGGCCTGCAGGGGGTGGAACTGGTGACCATCGGCTACAACACCCCCAGCCAGAACAACCTGTCGGCCGAGGAGGGGATTGAGCGGCGCGTGTATCACCACGAGCTGTCGGTCTGTGCTGGGGCCTACCAGAACTCCACCTATGCCGTCGCCGTGGCGAAATGCGGGATGGAGGATGGCAACCACATGTTTGCAGGGTCGATCATCGTGGACCCGGACGGCTTCGTGATCGCCCGTGCGGAAGGCGAGGGGGACGAGCTGATCCTGGCCGAGTGCGACTTCGACAAATGCGCTTTCGGCAAATCCACCGTCTTCAACTTCGCGGCGCATCGCCGTATCGAGCATTACGGCCGGATCACCGAACAGACCGGCGTCAAGATCGAGGTCTGAGGCATGTTCGACACCGTCATCCACTCCGGCACCGTGGTCACGGCCACGGACAGCTTCAAGGGCGACATTGGGATCCGGGATGGCCGGATCGCGGCGATCGCCGAAACGCTGCCCGGCGGGGACCGCCGCATCGACGCGGGCGGCCGCCTTGTCCTGCCCGGCGGGATCGAGGCGCATGCCCACATCGCGCAGGAAAGTTCGGCCGGTGTGATGACGGCGGACGACTATTATTCGGGGTCGGTTTCGGCGGCCTTTGGCGGGAATTCCAGCTTCATCCCCTTCGCGGGGCAGCATCGCGGGCAGTCGGTGGACGATGTGCTGGCGACCTATGACGCGCGGGCAAAGCGGTCGGTGATCGACTATTCCTATCACCTCATCATCTCCGACCCGACGGAGAAGGTGCTGACGGACGAGCTGCCGCGCGCCTTCGAACGCGGGATCACCAGCTTCAAGGTCTTCATGACCTATGACCTGATGAACCTTGGCGACGGGGGGATGCTGGACATCCTGACCGTGGCGAAGGAGCATGGCGCCATCACCATGGTTCATGCCGAGAACAACGAGATGGTGAAGTGGATGAACCGTCGTCTGGCGGCCAAGGGCCTCACGGCGCCGAAATACCACGCCATCAGCCGCCCCGAGCTGGCCGAGGAGGAGGCGATCAACCGCGCCATCAGCCTGGCCAAGCTGGTCGATGCGCCGCTGTTCATCGTGCACGTGTCCACCGCCGGGGGCGCGGCGTTGGTGCAGCGGGCGAAGCTGGACGGTGCCAAGCTGTTCGCGGAAACCTGTCCGCAATACCTCGCCCTGACGCGTCACGATCTGGACCGGCCGGGGATGGAGGGGGCGAAGTTCATGTGCTCCCCCCCCGTGCGCGACGAGGCCACGCAGGACGCGTTGTGGCGGCACATCCAGGCCGGGACGTTCGAAAGCGTGTCCTCGGATCACGCCCCCTATCGCTTCGATGAGACTGGCAAGTTCACCGCCGGCACGGATGCGCCTTATCCGAAGATCGCGAACGGGATGCCGGGGATCGCGGCGCGGTTGCCCTACCTCTTCTCCGAAGGGGTGATGAAGGGGCGGATCACCTTGCAGCATTTCGTGGCGCTGTCGTCCACCAACGCGGCGAAGACCTTCGGGATGACGACCAAGGGATCGATCGCGCCGGGCATGGACGCCGACATCGTGATCTGGAACCCAGAGGCGACGCGCACCGTCACGCTGGCCGACCAGCACGACAACATCGACTATTCCCCCTTCGAGGGGATGGTGCTGACCGGCGTACCGGAGGTGGTGCTGAACCGCGGGCAGGTCATCGTGGAGCATGGGGAGTTGCGCGCGGCCGAAGGGCAGGGCCGCTTCGTCGCCCGCGCCCGCGTGGACCTGACGGGCAAGCCGGGGTATCGCGCCAAGGAACTGGACCCCGCGCAGAACTTCGGGGCAGAGATCGCACCATGAGCGTCCTTGTCATCAACCCCAACTCCTCGCAGGGTGTCACGGAGGGGCTGGCGGCGGCGCTGACCCCCTACGGCCCGCATTTCGACTGCATCACGGTGCCCGAAAGCCCCGCCACCATCGCCACGAACGAGGATGTGGCCCGCGCCGGCCTGCGCGTGCTGGAAATCGCCCGCGAGGCCAAGGCCGAGGCCGTCATCACCGCCTGCTTTTCCGATCCGGGGCTGGATCTGATGCGGTCCGAAGGGATCCGCGCCTTCGGCATCCAGGAATGCGGCATCCTGACGGCCATGGCGCGGGCCGACCGCTTCGGCATCATCGCCCTGTCGCCGAAATCCATCCCGCGCCACATGGCAAGGATGCGCCAGATGGGCGTGCTGGAGCGTCTGGCGGGGGAGGTCGGGCTGTCCGGCGTGTCCGCGTTGGACGCAGGCACGTCCGACGCGGTGCTGGAGGAAACGCTGGAAGCGGGCGCCCAACTGGTCGCCATGGGTGCGGGCGCCATCGTGCTGGGATGCGCCGGTTTCGCCCCCCGCCGCCGGCTGCTGGAAGACCGGCTGGGCGTCCCCGTCATCGACCCCGTGCAGGCGGCGGCGGTCATGGCCCTTGGCACGATCCTCGGCTGATGGAAAACGGGGGGGTCAATCCGGCCGAGATCTCGTTGCGGATGCTGGAAATCTTCGCGACGATGATGCGCTGCGCTACCACGGTGGAGGCGGCGGCCGCGCTGAAGATCAGCCAACCCGCCATCTCTGCCGGCCTGCGCCAGCTGGAAACGCAGCTGGACCTTGTCCTGTTCGACCGCACGGCCCGCCGCCTGACCCCCACCGCCGAAGCCCGCGCGCTGTACGAGGAGATCCGCCCCATCTTCGGCCTGATCCGCGGTTTCGCGGTCCGCGCGCAGGACATGAAGCTGGGCCTGTCGGGGCGGTTGCGCATCATCTCCACTCCGCCCTTGGGGCATACGGTGGGGCCGCTGGCGCTTCAGCGGTTTCTGGAGGATTCGCCTGACATTTCCGTCAGTTACGACGTGCGACGGTTGAAGACGGTGCTGGAAGCCGTCCAGACCGGCACTGTGGACATCGGCATCGCCCTGACGCAGGAACGGTCAGACCTTGTGGACACCCATGTGCTGCAGCAGGCGCACATGGTGGCGCTGGTGCCGGCCGGCAGCTCGCTGGCCGTACGTCCCCACGTCACCCCGCAGGATCTCGCCGGTCATCCCCTCATCGGTCTGGAGCAGGAATCGAACCTCGGCCGGTTGGTGCGCAGCGCCTATGACCATGCGGGGGAGCCCTATGTCCCGCGGGTGGAGGTGCGGTATTGCGAAACCGCGACCATGCTGACGAACTCGGGTCTGGGGGCCACGGTCGTCGATCCATGGTCGGCGCGGCTGGCCGGTCCCCAACTGGTCCAGCGCCCTTTTCACCCTTTGTGCGAGGTGCGGGCCGTGCTGTTCACCCGCAAGGGCGTGCCGCACACCTCCCTCATGGATCGGTTCACGAAACAGCTGCACGCCTGCCTGTCCGATCCGTCTTCAGTCAAGGACCCGACATGACCTGCAACATCCTGTTTCGCGTGGAAGGACACGTGTATCGCAAGGCGCTGGCCGTCCATCACCGTGTCCATGACGCCTGGGACGGTCCCGCCGCGCTGCCGGAGGCTGTGCGTGCACAGGTCCGCGTGGTCGTGACGAACGGCACGGTCGGCCTGACCGAAGAGGAGATGGCGCTGCTTCCGTCCCTCGGCCTCATCTGCACCGTGGGCACGGGGTACGAGGCTGTGGACGTGGCCGCGGCCTATCGGCGCGGCATCGCGGTCACCCATGCGGCGGGGGTGAATGCCGGGGCGGTGGCCGAACACGCCATCGGCATGATCCTGGCCCTGACGCGCCGACTGTGCCGGTTCGACGCCGCCGTGCGGGCGGGAACCTGGCGGGGGGATGTGGGGACAAGTTCGCTCATGTCCGGGCGGCGCATGGGGATCTTCGGGATGGGCGGGATCGGCCAGCGGCTGGGGCGGCTGGCCGAGGCGTTCGGGATGCCGGTGTCCTATTGCAGCCGGACGGCGAAGGATCTGCCCGCCTGGACGTTCCACCCCGATCTTCTGACCCTTGCCCGCCATGTGGACGTTCTGGTGATCGCGGCGCCGGGCGGGCCGGCCACGTTCCATGCGGTGAACGACGCGGTGCTGGACGCGCTTGGCCCGGAAGGAATCGTGGTCAATGTCGGCCGGGGGTCCATCATCGACACAAGCGTGCTGATCGCGGCGCTGGAAGCGGGCCGCATCGGCGGCGCCGCCCTTGACGTGCTGGAGGAGGAGCCGGAGGTGCCCGAGGCGCTTCGCGCGATGCCCAACATTGTCCTGTCACCCCATGTCGCGGGGCTGGCGCTGGAGGTTCAGGAACTGAGCGCCGCCCTGATGATGCGCAACATCGACGCGTTTTTGGCAGGTGCTCCACTCGTGACGCCGGTGCCAGGCTGAGGCTGGCCCGGCGTTCGGCGACCCAGGTGCCACGCATGGGGTTCGTCCGGCGCAAGACTGCCCCGATCCACCATGATTCATGGCGGAGCTAGGGGCAAAGCGTCGTATGCGGGCGGTATGTTTGAAACGGAAGTCGTGTCTTGCAACGTGGCAACTGCCGGCAAATCGGCGCGCCTGCAGACCGAAAGGCGGAATGGTCACGAAACTGTCAATGGAAGCCCGTAAGCCCCTTTTTGAACCGCGCCAAAAGGGGCCGCCATGCTGAAATCCGTTCTGTCCATCCTCCTGATCTCCGCCGCGCTTCCGGCATGGGCGGAGGAGGTCTTTCCCGCCCGCCTTGCCGGGTTTGCCGAAGTGCCGGCCCTGACGCTGGTGCAGCCCCCGGCGGACGCGCCGCGCGACGCCTGGGTTTCAGGGAAGTTCACGGGGCCTGCGCCGAACGCGTCCCCCATGTCGGCTCCCGCGGACACGGGGCGGGCTTACGGTGCGCATCCCACCGGCCTGTCGCTGCCCTTCATCGGCCAGCCCTTCCAGGGCATGTCCGGCTTTGCCATGAACCGGGCCGAAGATGGGAGCCTTTACGCCCTGACCGACAACGGTTTCGGCGCAAAGCTGAACAGCCCCGATGCGCTGCTGTTCTTTCACAAGCTGAACCCCGACTTCGCCTTGGGCACGGTGGAACGACGCGCCCAGATCTTCCTGCACGATCCCGACCACAAGGTGCCCTTCCGCATCGCTTATGAAGGAACGGACAGCCGTTACCTGACAGGCGCGGATTTTGACCCCGAAAGCATCCAGTATGCCGACGGTGCGATCTGGATCGGGGACGAGTTCGGGCCGTGGATCATCAAGGCCGCCCCCGACGGCCGCGTGCAGCAGGTGTTCGCGACCACGCTGGACGGCGCGAAGCTGTCGGGCCCCGACACGGCCGGCACGGTCGTGCCCGCGCAGCCGGGCAAGGATTTCCGCGTTCAACGCTCTGGCGGGTACGAAGGGATGGCCCTGCAGCCGGGCACCGGCCTGCTGTGGGCGATGCTGGAAAAGCCGCTGCTGACCGAAACCGGGACGGAGGGCGATTTCCTGCGCGTCATGACCTTCGACACGAAGGCGGGCGCATGGACCGGCAACAGCGTCCGTTTCCGTTTGGACGAAGGGGCCGTGGCCATCGGCGACTTCAACTTCATCGACGACACGCGCGCGCTGGTGATCGAACGGGACGCGGGCGAGGGCGACGTCGCGGGCGCCTGCCCGGAGGGCGGCGAACCCTCGGACTGCTATCCGATGCCGGCGCGCGTGAAGAACATCGTCCTTGTGGACACCGCCGATCTGGACGCCGAAGGCCACATGCGCCGCATCGGCCATATCGACCTGCTGCGGATCGAGGATACCGCGGACATGACGCCCTACACCCTGGACGGGCTGTTCAGCTTCCCCTTCCAGACCATCGAGGATGTGGTCCGGGTGGACGAGACGCACATCCTTGTGGCGAACGACAACAACCTTCCCTTCTCGGGCGGGCGGGAAATCGGGAAGGCCGCCGCGAACGAGTTCATCCTGCTGGACGTGGCGGAACTGCTGGCGGCGCGCTGAAGACGCCTCGGGAACCTGCTTGACCGGCACCTTCCCTTTCCGCCATCTGGACGCGCCTGGAATGCGGACAAGGGGAGGGCGCGCCAGATGATCGAGCTCGTCATCCTCGGGTCGCTGATCCTTCTCGGGCTGCACATCCTGACGGAGCGCAGGGCCAGGGGCCGGAATGCCCCGCCGGTGCCCGTGGACGAACCGGCGCCGGCGGTCGTAAGGCTGCCCAGGGCGAAGCGGCCCAAAGCCCCGCAACCTCGTGACGCCGCGCCGGCGGCCGCTTTGCCGGAGGAAGCCGGACGCGACTTCGAGATCCTCTACCGGGAGGAAGATGGGACCGAACGGAGCCGCCGGATCGCCCATGTCCGCCCCGAGACGATCGCGGGGGAGACGCTGATCCATTGCGATTGCGCCGAGGCCAGGGGGGTGGTGACCCTCAAGAACAGCCGGATCCTGTCCTGCCGCAACCTTCGCACGGGGCGGGCCATCAAGGATCTGGGCCGCTACTCCCAGTCCCGCCCCGCCAAATCCCAAGCGCCGGTCAGTCGATGAAATGCACCGCCTCGGGGCGCGCCCCCAGCCGCAGCCGGTCGCCCGCCGCGGGCAGCTGCGTGCCGTAGCCCGCCAGCCGGTCCACCCGCAAGGCTTCCCCGCCCGCGCGGCAGTGGATGCGGACAAGCTGGCCCATGATCTCGGTATCCACGACCTCGGCCTCCAGCAGGCTCTCGCCCGTCGTGATCTCCAACGCGGCGGGGTGGATGACGGCGTGGCCCTTGCGGCCAAAGGCGATCATGTGGGCGGGCAGGATGTTCGCCTCCCCCAGAAAGCGGGCGACGAAGGCGTCCACGGGGCGGTGGAACACGGTTTCCGCCCGGTCGCTTTGCACGATCCGCCCGGCGTCGAGGATGGAGATGCGGTCGCCCATACGCATCGCCTCGTCCTGGTCATGGGTCACGAGGATGGCGGTCAGGCCCAATTGGCGCTGCATGCGCTTCAACTCCAGCTGCAGGCGCTTGCGGATCTGGGCGTCAAGGGCGGAGAGGGGTTCGTCCAGCAGCAGAAGGCGCGGTTCCAGCACCAGCGCACGGGCCAGCGCCACGCGCTGCTTCTGCCCGCCCGAAAGCGCTGCGGGCAGGGCATCGGCGCGGGGCGTCAGGTCCACCACCTCCAGCATGCGGTCGACCTTCTCGGCGATCTGCGCCCGGTTCAGGCCCTTGCGGCCAAGCGCGAAGGCCAGGTTCTGCCGGACGGTCATGTTCGGGAACAGAGCGTAGTGCTGGAAAACCATCGCCAGCCCGCGTTCGGCCGGGGGAAGCGTGTCGATCCGCCGTTCCCCCAACGTGATCGTCCCGCTCGCGATCGGCTGAAGCCCCGAAATCGCGCGCAGCAGCGTCGTCTTTCCGCAGCCCGAGGGGCCGAGGAGCACGTGCATCTCCCCCTCGTCGACATGGGCGGTCACGTCGTCCAGCACGCGGGTGGCGCCGTATTCGGCGCGGACGCGGTCGATGGTCAGGAAGGTCATGGGGCAGGCCTCTGGCGGCTCAGCGCGACCGAGGCGGCGGTGAGCAACAGGATGGTGAGGAAGTAGAACAGGATGATCGCGGCCGTGACGGAGCCGTTTTCGGTACGTTGGGCGTACATGTAGATCTGCAAAGTTTCGAACCGGCCGCCGACCAGCATGTTGGCGTAGACGAATTCGCCTAGCAGGATGCCAAGGCCAAGAACCGCGCCCAGCAGGATCTGCGGGGCGATCATTGGCAGCACCACACGGATCAGGATGCGTTCGTCGCGCATCCCCATCAGGCGGCCCGCAGCCAGCCAGTCCGCGATGGGCAGCCCCGTCAGCGCCCCCTTGATGGAGACGTAGAACATCGGAAAGCACAGCGGCACATAGGCCAGCACCAGGATCCACGGCGTGCCGTTCAGGGCCAGCGCGGGGTGCGAGAAGACGCGTAGATAGCCCACGACCAGAACCACCCCCGGCACCGCATAGGGCAGCACCACCAGCCGTGCCAGCCACCGGTCCAGCGCCGGCCAGTAGATGTGGCCGGCCAGGATCGCAGGCACCATCAGCACGGCCGACAAAAGCAGCGCCGCCCCCGACACGGCCAGCGACCGGCCAAGCGCCGCCTGGAACCGCGGATCGGACAAAACGCCCGCCACGGTGGCGGTGTCCCATCCGCCCGGGAGCAGGCCGCTGGACCAGTCGGTACCGAAGGCCGCCACGACGATGGTGACGAAGGGCAGCGCGAACAGCGCCGCCGCAAGGATCAGGAACAGGGAGGACAGGCGCGGCATCAGGTCCGCCTCCGCAACAGCATCTGTCCAAGGACGATGGGCACCAGCATCATACCCAGCAGGCAGACCGACAGGGCGTTGGCCAGCGCCGGGTCCGAAAAGACGTCGCCCGCCACCAGTTCCCCGATCCGCACCGTCACGATGCGGGCGTTGGTGCCCATCAGCGTGAAGGCGGTGGCGTAAGTGCCCATGGCATTTGCGAACAGCAACGTAGCGATCGCGGCCAGTTGTGGCGCCACCGTCGGCAGCCCCACCCGCAGCCAGAAGCGGAGGGGGGAGATGCCCATCAGGCGCGACGCCTCCTCGATGTCCTGCGGCAGGGCCATGATCACGGGCACGACCAGCACCGTCGCAAGCGCCGTCTGAAAGAAGGAATATGTGAGCAGCAGGCCCGACACGGAATAAAGCTCGAACCCGCCGAACAAAAGGCGGGTCAGCACGCCGTTGGCGCCCAGCAGGATCATGAAGGCCAGCACTGACGGCACGCCTGAAAAATTCGCGCCGAGGTTGCCCAGAACCAGTGCCACGCGCGACAGGGCGGGCACCCGCCCCCGCAGCGCCAGCGCGATCATCACCGCCAGCGCCAGCCCGATCAGCGTGGTCAGCCCAGACAACCACAGCGTGGTCGTGAAGGCGCGGGTGTAGAAGCGCGATCCGAAGATCTGGGCGTAACGGTCGAAGGGCCCGTCGCCGCCGAACGATCCCGCAATGGTGGAGATCAGGGGAACCCCGACCACGGCCAGCAGGAACAGCGCCAAGGGCAGGGCGTAAAGCCGGCGCAGGATCATGGGCGGTTAATCCCGCCCGCGTAGGGGGGCAAGGCGCCGGGATCCACCCCGGCCAGACGGCAGCACAGGCCCGCGATCTCGGTCTGGAGGGGGGCGGTGTCCAGCGTAAAGCCGAGGGTATAGAACGGCACCTCCACCTCGTCCGGGAGGGGGCCGGCGTGGCTATGATCATCGCTCATCCCGTGGTCGGCGGTGACGATGATGTCATAGCCCTGCGCCTGCCAGCCGGGCAGATAACGCGCCAGAAGATCGCCCTGCGCCCGGGCCGCGTCGCGATATGGGCGCGAACTGCCGCCCCATTTGTGCCCGGCGTCGTCCACGTTCATCGGATGCAGCAGAAGGAAGTGAGGTTGCCCGCGCGCGATCAGCGCCTGCGCGTCCGCGAACAGGTGATCGTCGGGATAGGCGTCGTCCCAGTAGAACACCCCGTCGGTGATGGCACCGTCATCGTCCAGCCGCAACCGGTCCCGGGCCGGATCGAAGGGGGTGGAGACGTAGAGTTCGCTGATCCAGTGATAGGCCGCGGCGGCGGTGCGTCCGCCCGCCGCGCGGACCCGCGAAAACACGCTGTCCCCCTCCGACGCGCGCCGGATGTGGTTCGACACGATGCCGTGCTGCGCCGGGCTGCGACCGGTCAGGATCGTTTCGTAGAGGGGGCGGGAGATGGCGGGAAGCTCCGCCTCGATCCGGTGGCATCCGGCAAGGCCGGCGCGGACCTGCCCTTCCAGCCAGCCCAGCGTTTCGCGGGCGGTGGTGTGGCGCAGGCCGTCAAGGACGATCAGGATCACGCGGGTGGAAGGGGTCGCAGCCATGGGGAGGTCCGTTCATGCAGGAAACCGGGCGCGGGTGGCGCGCCCGGAAAAAGGGTGGCTCACATCTCGGACAGGACGTTTTCCTGCCACAGGCGGCCCAGCGTCGGGGCAGCCTTCTGCCAGGCGGCGGTGTCGATAGGCTTGGCCTTCGCATATTGTTCGGCCGGAAGGACGCGGGACTTCGTTTCCGCGGGCAGGGTGATGTGGTCAATGCGGATCGGGCGGGCATAGCCGTTGGCCAGGTTGATCTGCCCCTGATCCGAGAAGATGTATTCCCGCGCCAGTTTCGCCGCTGCCGGATGTGGTGCGTTCTTGTTGATCACGCTGGCATAGCCCGAGGTGACGGACCCGTCCGACGGGATGAGCACGGTGTATTTTCCGCCGCCGACCGTGGCCGCATAGTTCAGCGCATTGAAGTCCCACAAGGCCGCCACGTCGATCTCGCCCCGCTCCAGCGCGGCGGGGTTGGCCTCGTTGGCGCGCAGGCGGCCGCCGGCCGCCAGTTCGGCGAACAGCTCGATCCCCGGCATCAGGTCCGTTTCCGACCCGCCGCGCGAGATGGCGGCCGCAAGGATCGCGGCGTTCGACTGCGCGCCCGAGCCGACCGCCGACATGGAGAAGGTGTAATCCCCTTCCATCAGGTCCGCCCAGGAGGTGGGGGCGTCCGCGATGTCGGCGCGGATGATGAACGCCATCGTGCCGGTGTAGGGCATCGCCCACATGCCGTCCTTGTCCTTGGCCCATTCGGGGATCTGGTCCCAGGTCGTGGGCTTGTAGGGTTGCAGCAGGTCGCGTTCCACCGCGATGGGGCCGAATTCTAGGCCCACGTCGCCGATGTCGGCGGTGCCGTTGACGCCCTCGTTCTCGAACTTTGCCAGCTCCTGGGCCGAGCTCATGTCCGTGTCGAAATGCTCGATCCCGTAGGTCCGGGTGATCTGGTCCCAGCTGTCCTTCCAGTTGGCCCAGCTGTCGGGCATCCCGACCGAGGCGACGCTGCCTTCGGCCTTGGCCTGTTCGATCAGCGCCGCGATCTGCGGATCGCCCGCATCCGAAACCGCTTGGGCCAGAAGGGGGGAGGAGGCGAGGCCCGCAAGGGCCGTGGCAAGAAGAAGCGTGCGAAGCATTCCGTTTTCAGTCCTTTTCGATCCACCGGCGGCTGCGGGCGCGGGTTGGCGTTTCTTGGCAAATGCGGCGCGGCGGATTGATCCCCCCGGACGTCGCATTCTGTCAGGCGGCATTAGCATGCCAAATATGACCGTCCAGATTCGCTTCGGTGAACCTTTGACGACAGGTGCGGCAAATGCTTGGCAAGATTTGGCGAAGCTGCCAGTGATGTGGGGGATGGTGGAGGGATGTCGATGTGGCGCGCGGAACGAGAACGGCTGATTGCCCAGCGGCTGGACAGCCGGGGCCGGGTGTCCATCGCCGAACTGGTCCGTGACACCGGCGTGTCCCGCGAAACCCTGCGCGCGGATCTTGAGGCCCTGGCCGCCACGGGCCGCATCCGGCGCGTTCGGGGTGGCGCGGTGGTGGCCACCGGAAGCGAAAACCCCGAAGCCGCCTTTGAAAAAAGGATGCATCACCGCATGGCCGAAAAGCTGGCCATCGGTCGTGCGGCGGCGGCGCTGCTGCCGGACGGGGCCAGCGTGATGGTCGATGCCGGCTCCACCACGGCGGCCTTTGCCCGCGCCTTGGCCTCGCGGCCCGATCTGCGGATCATCACCAATTCCCTGCAGATTGCACGCGAATTGGCGGCCACCCACGATGTCATCCTGCTGGGCGGCGTTCCGGACGGCCCTGCGCAGGGTTTGTACGGGGAGATGACACTGTCCCAGCTGCGCCGCTTTCGGGCCGATGTCGCCGTCATTTCCCCCGTCGGGGTGGATCCGCAGGTCGGCCTCTCCAACTTCAAGCTGAAGGAGGCCGAACTGGCCAGCGCCATGTTCGACGCGGCCGAACGGCGGATGGCGCTGGCGCATGCCGAAAAGCTGGGCCATCGCAGCCGCGTGGTGATCGCGCCCTTGCTGGCATTGGACTGGCTGGTGACGGAGGCCTCCCGGCCGACGGATTGGCCCGTCCTTTCGGGATGGACCTGCGCCGAGCCCGAGGTTCGTTCCGGGACCTCGGCAACTTCCGGTTGATTTTAAGGGATCGCTTCCCTAGCCTGACGCTGCAATGCAGCGGAGGGACTTGGCTGTGGTGACCCGATACGGAACCGATGCGAACGAGCTCCTCAATGGCTCGGCCGACGCCGACACGATCTTTGGCGGCCCCGCTGGCGTGGATACCGGCACGGGCAACGACACGATCAACGGCTTTGGCGGCAATGACAGCCTTTACGGCGGGGACGGGCTGGATGCCCTCTTCGGCAACGAAGGTCGGGACAGCATCTTTGGCGGCACGGGCAACGATTCCATCGTCAGCGGCACCGAGGGCGATGTCGTTTACGGAGGCGAAGGCGACGAAACGATTGCGGCCGGGCCGGGGGCGGACCTGATCCTGGGTGGGATCGGGGCCGACAGCGTCGACGCCGGGACCGAGGACGACACTTTGATTGGCGGGGAAGGGGCAGACCGGCTTTTCGGGGGCGCCGGCACGGACATCGTGGACTACTCCGGATCCTCGGCCGCCGTGACGGTGTCGCTGACCGCCAATACGGGGCAGGGCGGTGATGCGGCGGGCGACGTCACCGGCGGGATCGAGGGCATCATCGGTTCCGCCTTCGCGGATTCGCTTGCGGGGGGTGCGACGGCGGATGTTCTTTACGGTGGCGACGGGCAGGACACGATCCTTGGCAACGCCGGCAACGACCTGCTGTCCGGCGGCGCGGGCGATGACAGCCTGAGCGGCGGAAGCGGCGCCGACACCTTCCTTGCGGATGAAGGCGGGGATGTCATCGCCGGCGGCACGGAAACCGACACGCTCGACTACGGCGCCTCGACCGGGGTGTCGGTGGACCTGTCGGGGGGACGGGGGCTGGGCGGTCTGGCACAGGGCGACACCATTTCGGGGGTGGAGGCGGTGGTCGGCTCCGGCTCCGACGACACGCTGTCGGGCTCGTCGGTGAACGAGACGCTGTCGGGCGGCGGCGGCAATGACAGCCTGAACGGGCAGGCCGGAAACGACGTTTTGTTCGGCGGCGCGGGCAACGACACGGTCATCGGCGGCACGGGCGCCGACAGTCTGGGCGGCGAGGATGGCGACGATCAGCTGTCGGGCGGCGCGAACGCCGACACGCTGACCGGGGGCGCGGGGCAGGACAGCCTGCTGGGCGGCGAAGGCCGCGACGTGCTGGATGGCGGGTCCGAGGCCGACGTGATCGCGGGCGGGGGCGACGATGACAGCCTGACGGGCGGCGACGGCAACGACATCTTGCGCGGCGACGGGATCACGGCCAGCGCCAGTCCGACGGCTTTGGTATGGACGGCGCAAGGCCCGTCCGGAACCAACCTGAACAACGGCTTCACCCAGTCGACGGGCAGCGTGGACGTGGGCTTCAGCTACACCTCGCGCAGCGCGACGACCACCGCCACCGTCACGACCGAGGCGCAGTACAACGGCACCACGCCCGCGACCTCCGGCCTGTTGCTCACGTCGAACGGGACCGGGCCGGAGACGGCCAGCCTTTCCTTCACCTCCACCACCGAAGGCGTGTCGGATTCCGTGCGGGACGTGCGTTTCCGGATCAACGACCTGGACGCCACCACCGGCACGGCGGGATATGTCGACCGCATCCAGGTGATCGCCTATGACGCCGAGGGCAACGTGGTGCCGGTGTCCCTGACCACCACCGGAAGCGACACCGTCATCGGCGATACGGCCACCGCCGCCCAAGGGTCGAACAACGCCGATCAGGCCGAAGGCTCGATGCTGGTCAGCATCGACGGGCCCGTGTCGCGGATCGAGCTGTCCTATACCAGCGCCTCGGGAACAGGGCAGCGTTATCTTTACCTGACGGATATCGCCTTCTCTCCCCGTTCGGTCACGGAAGGGAACGACACCTTGACCGGCGGGGCGGGGGACGACCAGATATTGGGCGATGGCGGCAATGACAGCCTGTCGGGCGGGCTGGGCGATGACACCCTGTCGGGGGGCGCCGGGATCGACACGCTGTCCGGGGGCGACGGCGCCGACACCCTTCAGGTGGAAGGCGCGGACATCGCACAGGGCGAGGCGGGAGATGACCGCTTCGTCATCGGATCGGCCCCCACCGGGGCGGCCAGCGTCGCCGGCGGCGAAGGGACCGACACGCTGGACCTGAGCAATGCGGGGTCGTACCGCTACGACAGCCTGTCCTCGGACACCGTGGACGGGGTCACGACCTATTCCGGCGTGGTGCGGTTCGGTAACGACGCGACCGTGGCGTTCGAGGGGATCGAGAACATCATCTGCTTCACCCCCGGCACGCGCATCCTGACCCCCTTCGGGGAACGCCCGGTCGAGGATCTGGCGCAGGGCGATCTGGTCGTGACGCGGGATGACGGGGTTCAGCCCATCCGCTGGATCGGCACGCGGACGGTGCCCGCCGAGGGGCGTTTCGCCCCCGTGCGCCTGATGCCGAACGCCGTGCCGGGGCTGGACGCGCCCCTTCTGGTGTCGCCGCAGCACCGGATGCTGGTGGCCGGGCCGCGCATCAACCTGTATTTCGCGACAACGGAGGTTCTGGTTCCCGCGCGCCATCTGGTCGACGGCGCCGGCGTCAACGTCGTCACGGGCGGAACCGTCACCTACATCCACCTGCTGTTCGACCGGCACCAGGTGATCCATGCCAACGGCGCGGCCACCGAAAGCTTCCACCCGGGCAGCGTTGGCCTGTCGGCCCTGGACGATCGCTGCCGGGAGGAGCTGTTCACGCTGTTCCCCGTCCTGCGATCCTCGGCGGGCAGCTATGGCCACACCGCGCGGACGGTGCTGAAGGCGCATGAAAGCCGGGTTCTTCTGTCGTGACCAAGAGGCTGCCGTAGCACCTTAAATTCGTCATGGACCGAACCATCGCCGTTCCCGCGCGTTGCCTGTGCTGTGCAACAACGGAGTGGGCCGCATGACCAAGATCTTCACCCCCAGCCGTCGTGGCGTCCTGATGGGCGGCATCGGCGCGACCGCGGCGCTTTTGGGCAGCCGCGCTTCGGCGCAGGACTATCCCGCGCCGACCGAGGTCGACACCGGCAGCGTCAGGAACGGCAAGGTGGAGTTCGAGAACTGGCGCGCCCCGGCCGACGCCCCCTCGGCCCCGCCGCCCGCACCCTTGCCGCCCGAGGAACGGGTGGGCTTTGCGGTCGTGGCCCTTGGCCGACTGAGCCTGGAAGAGATCCTGCCCGCCTTCGCCGAGTGTCAGCGCGCGAAGCTGGTGGCCCTCGTGTCCGGCTCGCCCGAAAAGCTGGAGGTGACGGCGCAGCAATACGGCATCTCGGCCGAAAACTGCTATGACTATGACAGCTTCGACAGCATCAAGGACAACCCGGCCATCCAGGCGGTGTACATCGTGCTGCCGAACGGGATGCACCGCGAATACACCGAACGGGCGGCGGCGGCGGGCAAGCACGTCCTGTGCGAAAAGCCGATGACGGTCAGTTCGGCCGATGCGAAGGCGATGATCGACGCCTGCGACGCGGCGAAGGTGAAGCTGATGATCGCGTACCGCATCCAGTTCGAAGCCTACAACCTGAAGCTGGCCGAGTTCGTGCGCGACGAGGCGTTCGGCCGCCTGGTCGGCATGACCGCCACCAATGTGCAGACGGTGGCCGACAACGGCACCGAGCAATGGCGCCACAAGAAGGCGCTGGCGGGCGGCGGCTCCCTCCCCGACATCGGGCTTTACTGCCTGAACACCGCCCGCTTCCTGACGGGCGAGGAGCCGGTGGAGGTCTGGGCCACCCAGTATTCCCCCGAAGGCGACCCCCGGTATGCCGAGGTGGAGGAAACCGTGTCCTTCACCCTGCGCTTCCCGTCGAACTTCATCGCCAACTGCTTCACGAGCTATGGGGCGCGCGATGACAAGCACCAGCGCCTGAACTTCGCCGAGGCGACGGTCGATATGCCCAACGCCTATAAATACATGGGCCAGCAGATGACGATCTACCGCCGTGACGGGGACACGACGGGGGGAACCCGGCTGGAGCTTACCCACAACAACCAGTTCGCGGCCGAGATCGACCACATGGCCGATTGCGTGCGCGAGGACCGGATCCCCCGCACCCCCGGACAGGAAGGGATGCAGGACCACATCCTGATGGAAGCGATCTACGAAAGCGCCCGCACCGGCCAGCCGGTGAAGCTGGAACCGGTGGCCGATCGGGACGCCTTCCGCGGGCCACCCGCCACGATCCGCATGTGACGCCATCGCCCCGGCCGGCACGTCGCCGGCCGGGGCATCACGGCCCGCCGAAACCGTTTGACATTGCGAATGATTTGCAACCTCATGCCCCAAGCCCTTTTCCCGGAGGACAGGATGACGTTCCACACATCGCTTCCCATCGCCGCGGCGGCGTGTCTGCTGCTGGCCGGTGCCGCGCAGGCGCAGGACGGGAAGATGAAGGTCGTCACCACCTTCACGGTTCTGGCCGACATGGCCCGCCACGTGGCGGGCGACGCGGCCGACGTCGTGTCGATCACCCGCCCGGGGGCGGAGATCCACGGTTACGAACCCACCCCACGCGACATCGTCGGCGCGCAGGGCGCCGATCTGATCCTGTGGAACGGCCTGAACCTTGAGCTGTGGTTCGAGCAGTTCCTGAGCAACCTGCGCGACGTGCCGTCGGTCACGGTGTCGGATGGGGTCGTGCCGATCCCCATCGGCTCTGGCGCGTATGAAGGAAAGCCGAACCCCCACGCCTGGATGGGCCTGTCCAACGCGCTGATCTATGTCGACAACATCGAGGCGGCGCTGTCGCAGCACGATCCGGCCCATGCCGCGCTTTATGCCGCGAACGCTGACACCTACAAGCAGCGGCTTCGCGACGCGATCGAACCGTTGCGCACGCAGATCGCCGAACTGCCCGAGGACAAGCGCTGGCTTGTGACCTGCGAAGGGGCGTTCAGCTACCTCGCCCGCGATTTCGGGCTGAGGGAGTTGTATCTGTGGCCCATCAACGCCGACCAGATGGGCACGCCCCAGCAGGTGCGCGCCGTGATCGACGGGGTGAAGGCGCATCATATCCCGGCCGTCTTCTGCGAAAGCACGGTCAACACCGCGCCGGCCAAGCAGATCGCGCGGGAAACCGGCGCGCGCTATGGCGGCGTTCTTTATGTGGACAGCCTGTCAAAAGCCGACGGTCCGGTGCCCACCTATCTCGACCTGCTGAAGGTCACGTCCGAAACGGTCGCCCAAGGGCTGACCGCGGCCGAATAACCCGAAAGGACTTCCCTTCATGTCAGAGTTCGGCATTGCCGCGCGCGACGTCACCGTCACCTACCGCAACGGGCACACGGCCCTGCGCAAGGCCAGCTTCAGCATTCCCCGCGGCACGGTCACGGCGCTGGTGGGCGTGAACGGAGCGGGCAAGTCCACGTTGTTCAAGGCGATCATGGGCTTCGTTCCCGTGGCGGCCGGCGACATCCGCCTTCTGGGCCTGACGGTGAGGGAGGCGCTGAAGAAGAACCTCGTCGCCTATGTTCCGCAATCCGAAGAGGTGGACTGGTCCTTCCCCGTTCTGGTGCAGGACGTGGTGATGATGGGGCGGTTCGGGCATATGGGCTTTTTGCGCCGCCCGTCAAAGGCCGACTACGCGGCGGTGGACGCGGCGCTGGCGCGGGTGAACATGCAGGACTTCCGCCAGCGCCAGATCGGCGAGCTGTCGGGCGGGCAGAAGAAGCGCGTCTTCCTGGCGCGCGCGCTGGCGCAGGACGGGCAGGTGATCCTGCTGGACGAACCCTTCACCGGCGTGGACGTCAAGACCGAGGAGCAGATCGTGACGCTTCTGGGCGAGTTGCGGGCCGAGGGGCGGGTGATGCTGGTGTCCACCCACAACCTTGGATCCGTGCCAGAGTTCTGCGACCGCGTGGTGCTGGTCAAGGGAACGGTGCTGGCCCATGGCCCGACCGAGACGACCTTCACCCGCGACAATCTCGAGGCCGCGTTCGGCGGCGTGCTGCGCCACATCACGCTGGGCGGGGGCTTGCTGCATTCCGACGACGATCCGCGACAGATCTCCATCCTGACGGACGATGAACGGCCCTTCGTGCAATATGACGGCCGCACGCAGGTTCGGGAGAAGTCGGAATGACCGCGCTGCTGCCCTTCGAATACGGCTACATGTTCAACGCGATCTGGGTGTCGGCGCTGGTGGGGGGGGTCTGCGCCTTCCTGTCGGCCTATCTGATGCTGAAGGGCTGGTCGCTGATCGGCGACGCGCTCAGCCATTCGGTCGTGCCGGGGGTGGCGGGGGCCTACATGCTGGGCCTGCCCTTCGCGCTTGGGGCCTTTCTATCGGGCGGGCTGGCAGCGGCGGCGATGCTGTTCCTGTCGGACCGGTCGGGGCTGAAGGTGGATGTGGTGATCGGGCTGATCTTCACCTCGTTCTTCGGGCTGGGGCTGTTCATGGTGTCGCTGAACCCGATGGCGATCTCTGTCCAGACGATCACCATGGGCAACATCCTTGCCATCGCGCCGGGGGATATCCTGCAACTGGCGATCATAGGCTTCGTGTCGCTGGCGGTGCTGCTGCTGAAGTGGAAGGACCTGATGGTCGTCTTCTTCGACGAGAACCACGCGCGGTCGGTCGGGCTGCGGCCGGGGCGGCTGAAGGCGATGTTCTTCGTGCTCCTGTCGGCCTCGGTCGTGGCGGCGATGCAGACGGTGGGGGCGTTTCTGGTCGTGGCCATGGTCGTGACCCCGGGGGCCACGGCCTATCTGTTGTGCGATCGTTTTCCGCGGCTGATCATGGTGTCGGTGGCGATCGGGACGATCACCAGCTTCGTCGGGGCCTATGCCAGCTTCTTCCTGAACGGGGCGACGGGCGGGATCATCGTCTGCCTGCAGACGCTGATCTTCCTGCTGGCCTTCACCTTTGCCCCCAAGCACGGGATGCTGGCCGCCCGCCGCCGCGCGGCGGCCGCGCTGGAGGAGGGGGCATGACCGACACGCTTCTGCTGCCCTTCCAGTTCCCCTTCATGCAGAACGCCTTCTGGATCGCGATGATCGTGTCGGTGCCGACGGCGCTGCTGTCCTGCTTTCTGGTGCTGAAGGGTTGGGCGCTGATGGGGGACGCGGTCAGCCACGCCGTGCTGCCGGGGATCGTGCTGGCCTACATCCTGGGCCTACCGCTGATACTGGGCGCCTTCGCGGCCGGAATGCTGACGGCCACGGCCACCGGCTTTCTGTCGGGCAACAGCCGGGTGAAGCAGGACACGGTGATGGGCGTCGTGTTTTCGGGCATGTTCGCGGCGGGGATCGTCCTCTACACCTCCATCACGTCGGACGTGCATCTGGATCACATCCTGTTCGGCAACATCCTGGGCGTGGGGGTGCAGGATCTTTGGACGGCGGGCGTCATTTCCGCCGTGGTGGCCGCGGCGATCCTGCTGAAGTGGAAGGACCTGATGCTGCACGCCTTTGATCCGGCGCAGGCGCGGGCGTCGGGGCTGGCGGTGGGTTGGCTCCATTACGGGTTGCTGGCGATCCTGTCGCTGACCATCGTGGCGACGCTGACGGCGACCGGCCTGATCCTGGCCGTCAGCCTGCTGATTGCGCCGGGGGCCATCGCCTTCCTGTTCGCCCGCAGCTTCGGCCGGATGCTGGCGGTGGCGGTGGCGGTGTGCATGGCGTCGATGGTGGCGGGGATCTATGCCAGTTTCTGGCTGGACAGCGCGCCGGCCCCCACGATCGTGCTGATCCTGACGGCCATCTTCCTGACGGCGGTGGTGCGGCGGCAGGTCATCCTCCGGCGGCACGCGGCCACGGTGTGACATCCGCTCTGGCCGTCGGGCGCGGTTCGGCTATCTAAGCAAGAACCGCAGCCTGAAGGAGAGCGTCATGACCGGACCCCAAAGACCCCGCATTGTCATCGTCGGCGGGGGTTTCGGCGGATTGGCCTGCGCCGCCGCCCTTGGCGGGGCCGAGGTGGACGTGCTGGTGCTGGATCGCCGCAATCATAGCCTGTTCACTCCGCTGCTGTACCAGGTAGCGACCGCCGCACTGTCCCCGTCGGACATCGCCGAACCCATCCGCAAGGCGCTTGGCCGCCACCGCAACATCCGCGTGGCTTTGGCCGAGGTGACGGGCGTCGATGCCGTGGCCAAGACCGTCCATCTGCGCGAGGGAGAGGATGTGCCCTACGACCACCTCATCCTCGCCACCGGATCGGATTACAACTATTTCGGCAACGATGACTGGCGCACCCATGCCCCGGGCCTGAAGACGGTGAACGAGGCACGGGTGATCCGCCAGCGCCTGCTCTTGTCCTATGAACAGGCCGAGGCGACGGGGGATCCCGAACGCCGCCGCGCCCTTCTGACCCACGTCGTCATCGGCGGCGGCCCCACGGGGGTGGAGATGGCGGGCTCCATGGTGGAACTGGGGCGCGAGATGATCAGCCGCGACTTCCGCCGCATCCGCCCCGAGGATCTGCGCGTGATCCTTGTCGAAGCCGCGCCGCGCCTGCTTATGGCCTTCCCCGAGGATCTGGCACGATATGCCCAGACCTATCTGGAGAAGCACGGGGTGGAGGTGCGCCTGAACTGCGCGGTGAAGGACATGGACGCCGAATCCGTCACCACCGCCGAGGGCGTGATCCCGACCGGCTGCATCGTCTGGGGCGCGGGCGTGCGCGGGTCGGAAGCCGCGCAATGGCTGGACGCGCCTGCGGCGAAAGGCAACCGGCTGCTGGTGCGCCCCGACCTGTCGGTGGAAGGGCGGCCGGACGTCTATGCCCTGGGCGACACCGCCGCGGCCATGGGCGAAGACGGCATGCCCTTGCCCGCCTTGGCGCAGGTGGCCAAGCAGCAGGGGCAGCATCTGGGCAAGGCCCTGCGCGCGAAGATCGAGAAGGGGACCCCCCTGCCGGCCTTCGTCTTCCACAACCGGGGGAACACGGCCGTGGTCGGCCGCAATGCCGCCATCTTCCATTTCGGCAAACGCAAGTTGCGCGGCCGGGTGGCGTGGTATCTATGGGCGCTGGTTCACGTCTACCTGCTGGTGAACCCGCAGAAGCGCATCCTCGTCACGATCCAGTGGCTGTGGAGCTACATGACACGGCAGCTCGGCGCCCGCCTGATCGATGAGACGCCGCCCCAGGTCGTGCCCGCCGCCAGCCCCGCCCATAACGACACGCTGCGCGAGGCGTCTGCCGGCAAGGTCTGAGGCTTGACGTCAATGCATGGCAGGGCTTCGCCATTGTGCGTTGTAGAATGGAGCCCGGACCCGATATTCCTGTCTGTGACGTTAGCGCTATCATGGCGCCGACAAACAGACAGGACACAATCATCATGCAGATCGCACAACTCTCCGGCTTCCACGCCTCCGCCCAAGGTCAGGGCTTCGCCACCACTCTTCTGGCCAGCCTGCGCGCCCTTCGTCAGCGCCGCGCCGTCTACACCCGCACCGTGAACGAACTGACCGCACTGTCGGGTCGTGAACTGGCCGATATCGGCATCTCCCGCTCCGAAATCCGCGCCGTGGCCCGTCGGACCGCCAACGCCGCCTGAGGCTTCTGGCCTCAGGACGCGAGGCCGACCAGACGCAGGGTTTCCGGATCGGGACCCTTGTAGAATGCACGAAGAATGTCATCGGCCGGCGTGAAGCCTGCCTGTGCAAAGATCGTGGCCGAGGATCGCAGCTTCAGCGCATCGATGGCGCCCAGCACGTCCTCGGGCCTCGCCTTGGCCTGCATCAGCATGGCCGCCGTCGCCTCTTCCAGACGCGGGAGAAGGATCGGGTGCGCCAGATAGGCCTGCGCCTCCTTCAGCCCGTCCAGACCGTAGAACTGTGCCATGTCGGACCGGCCAAGGCCGCGCAGTTGCGGAAACACGAACCACATCCAGTGCGACCGCTTGCGCCCCGCGCGCAGTTCCTGCACCGGTTCGGGCCAGATGCGGTCCTGCGCTTCGACAAATCGTTCCAAGGTCATGATGCGTCCTCCCGCCAGAGGATCTAGCGGGAGGTGTCGGTCTTACCAGGAGGTAAGGACCGTGCCTTGGTATTCCTTCTCGATGAAGGCCTTCACTTCGGGGCTGTGATACGCCTCGACCAGCTGCTTGGCCCAAGGCTTGTCCTGATCGCCGTCGCGCACGACGATGATGTTGACATAGGGACCTTCGGCGCTTTCCATCGCGATCGCGTCTTCCTTCGGGTTCAGGCCCGAGGCGGAGGCGTAGTTCGTGTTGATCAGCGCCGCGTCCAGATCGGCGAGCGAGCGGGGAAGCTGCGCCGCGTCCAGTTCCTGGAAGCGGAAGTCGCGCGGGTTTGCCGTGATGTCCAGCGGCGTCGGCGTCAGGCCCGCCTCCGGGTCCACCGTGACCAGACCCAGCTGCTGCAGCACAAGAAGCGCGCGGCCGCCGTTCGTCGGATCGTTCGGGATGCCGATCGTGGCGCCGTCCTCCAGATCCTCCACCGATTTCAGCGTGTCGGAATACAGGCCCATCGGCGTGGTGATCGTGGTGGCCAGCGTCACCAGATCAAAGCCGCGATCCTTGATCTGGTTGTCCAGATAGGGCTGGTGCTGGAACGAGTTGGCCTGGATGTCGCCATCCGCCAGCGCCTGGTTCGGGATGACGTAGTCCGAGAATTCGACGATGTCGATGTTCAGGCCCATGGGCTCGGCGACCTTGGCCACCTGCTCCATGATTTCGCCATGTTCGCCGGGCGAGACGCCGACCTTGATGTCTTCGGCAAAGGCGGCGCTGGCCAGCAGGCCGAACGCGAGGGTGATGGGGAACAGACGCATGGGTTTCCTCCGGGTTGAAAGTCAGTGACCGCGATTGCGGGGGGCGCGGCGGTCCACGCGGCGGGCCAGCCATTCGCCCAGCGATTGCACCAGTTGCACTAGAACGATCAGGATGACGACAACGGCCAGCATCACCTCGGGCATGAAGCGCTGATAGCCGTAGCGGATGCCGAGATCGCCGAGGCCTTCGCCGCCCACCGCGCCGACCATGGCCGAAAAGCCGATCAGGCTGACGGCGGCAAGGGTCATGCCCAGCGTGATCGCGGGCAGCGCCTCGGGGACCAGCACCTTGCGGATGATCTGGAAGGGTGTGGCGCCCATGGCGCGCGCGGCCTCGATCAGACCCGCGTCCACCTCGCGGATCGCGTTTTCCACAAGGCGCGCGATGAAGGGGATGGCGGCCAGCGTCAGCGGCACGATGGCGGCGGTGGTTCCGATGGAGGTGCCCGCGATCATCCGCGTGAAGGGGATGATGGCGACCACGAGGATGATGAACGGGATCGACCGTGTGGCGTTGACCACCAGCCCCAGCACCCGGTTGATCAGGGGCGAGGCCAGAAGTTCGCCCCGACGCGAGGTGGCGAGGTAGACGCCGAGCGGCAGGCCGAACAGCGCGCCCAGAAGGCCCGAGATCGCGACCATGTAGAGCGTTTGCAGCGTGGCTTCGGTCAACAGGTGGATCAGGTTAGAGGACATGGCCCAGAACCTCCGTCAGCAGGTGGTGGCGTTCCAGATAGGCGCGCGCTTCGGCCGCGCGATCCATGGGCAGGGACACCAGAAGGTTTCCGAAGGGCCGTGTGCCGATCTCCTCCACCGCGCCGGCGAGGATGTTGACGGGGATGCCGAGGTCGGAGGTCAGGCGGGCCAGCATCGGGTCGGTCGCGTGGGCGCCGGCGAAGGTGATGCGGATCACCTCCTGCGTGGCATCCTGAGCGCTCGGCAGCAGGCGTCCGGCGATGAAGGCGGGGAGGGTGACGCCGGTCACGCCCGACAGGAAGCTGCGCGTGGTCGGGTGCTGCGGACGCGCGAAGATGTCGTAGGTTTCCCCTGCCTCCACGATACGGCCGCCTTCAATGACGGCGACGTGGCTGGCGATGTCGCGCACCACGGCCATTTCATGCGTGATCAGCAGGATGGTCAGGCCAAGGTCGCGGTTGATGTCGGCCAGAAGGCGCAGCACCGTTTGGGTGGTTTCGGGATCGAGCGCGGAGGTCGCCTCGTCCGACAGCAGCACCTTGGGCTGTGTGGCCAGCGCCCGGGCGATGCCCACGCGCTGCTTCTGCCCGCCGGACAGTTCCGCCGGATAGCGGTCGGCCAGCGGACCAAGCTCCACCCGCTCGATCAGGTCGTTGACGCGGGCGCGCAGAGCGTCGCGCGGGGTGCCCGCGATTTCCAGCGGCAAGGCCACGTTGTCGAACACCGTGCGCGAGGATAAAAGGTTGAAGTGCTGGAAGATCATCCCGACCTCGCGCCGGATGCGGCGCAGGTCGCCCCCCCGCGCGCGGCCGACATCCTGCCCGCCCACGGTGACGGTGCCAGAGGTCGGCTGTTCCAGCCCGTTGACCATGCGCAGCAGCGTGGACTTGCCCGCGCCCGACCGCCCGATGATCCCGGTGACGGAGCCTGCGGGCACGTCCAGGGACACCCCTTCCAGCGCGGTGACCAGACCACCACGCTTCGGGAAGGCCTTGCCCACCTGATCAAAGGTGATCGCCGCACCCGTTGCCGTCATCCCGCCCTCCTGTTCGCGTCGAAGCGTTGGATAAACATGATACGGTGCGGGCGTGCAAGGGAAGGAATTTCCCTTGTTCAGCCGTTGCGCCAGGCGGATACAAAAGCGCGGGCGTTGGCGCGCACCTCCTGCGCCCCCATTCCGGGTTTGTAGAGCGCGGATCCGAGGCCGAAGCCTGCCGCGCCTGCCGCGCGCCACGGACCCATGTTGTCGGGCGCGATGCCGCCGACGGGCAGGAAAGGCACGTCCTTGGGGAACACGGCGCGCATGGCCTTCAGGACGGAAGGCGACTGCGCCTCGGCCGGGAACAGCTTCAGCCCGTCAGCGCCTGCGGCCAGCGCGGCAAAGCCTTCCGTCGGGGTGGCGATGCCGGGGGTGCAATACAGGCCCGCCGCCTTGGCGGCCGCGATCACCGCCGTGTCGGCATGGGGCATGACGACGATCTTTCCCCCCGCTTCCGCCACCCGGTTGGCGTCTTCGGGCGTCAGCACGGTGCCCGCGCCGCACAGCAGCCGATCCCCGAACTCCAGCGCCAGGCGGCGCAGGCTTTCGAACGGGTTGGGGGAGTTCAGGGGCACCTCGACGATGGCGAAGCCTTCGTCCGCCAAGGCCTGCGCGATGGGCAGGATTTCGTCGGGGGCGACGCCGCGCAGGATGGCGATCAGCGGCAGGCGGTCAAGCCAGGTGGACAGCGTCATGGGCGTCTCCTTCGATCAGGCGGGCGGCGCGGGCGATCTGCCACAGCCCCGCGATGGCGGTGTGTTCGATGGTGCGGGCGTCGGGCAGGCCAAAGGCCGCCAGTGCCTGCCGGTAACGGCCGACAAGGGCCGGCGCACCGATCAGGACGGGCGTGTCCTTCGGCTGCAGCAGGCCTTGGGCCGAGGCAATCTCCGCGCCAATGATCAGGCCGGACAGGTAGTCGAGGCTGCTGGACGCCGGCCGGTCCCCCAGCAGAACGCCGGAGCGGGCGGAGAACAGGCGCGACGGCAGATCGCCTTCCCTCGCGGCGTCCAGCCCTTGGGCGAAGGCGGCGTCATCCTCACCCGGCGTCTTTGCCAGCCGCCCGAGGATGGAATGCTCCTTCAGCACGGCGAACAGCTCTCCGGTCATGAAGGTGGTGAAACCCTGAATCCGACCATCGCGGATGGTGACCCATTTCGAATGGGTTCCGGGCATCACCAGATGCGCGCCGGGCCGCAGGGTTGGGTGCAGGGCAAGGGCCCCCGCGATCTGGGTTTCCTCCCCCCGCATGACGTCGGCGGGGTGGCGCTGCGACACGCCGGGCACGATGTGCAGCCCGTGTTCGGGCAGGGCGACCATGGCACCCGCCAGCTCCTCGGGCCCGGCGGGGCAGGACAGGTAGGGCGCTTCCTTCCACCCTTGCGCGGACCCGATCATGCCGCAGGCCAGCGCGGGCAGATCCGGATGGTCCGCGCGCCACGGTCCGATGATGCGCTGGAAGGCGGCGGCGAAACCGTCCTTCACATGCATGATGCCTTCGGGACTTTCGCGCTGGTCCAGCACCTGTCCCCGTGCGTCCAGGCACCAGGCGCGCAGCGAACTCGTGCCCCAGTCGAGGGCGATCAGCGTGGCGGTCATGCGGGGTCCTTCCAACCGATGCGGTACGAGATATCGGCCGCCGCGCGACGCAGGCGCGGGGCGAGGGCGGTCATGCGCTCCCTGTCCATCCAGGGTTCGGCCGCGGCGACGCTGAGGGCGCCGACAATGCCGCCGGAGGCGTCCCGTATGGGGGCGGCGACGCAATGGACGGCCAGTTCGTTCTCGGCCAGATCAAAGGCGACGCCCGCCTGCCGCGCGGTCCGCATGGCCGCGTGCCACGCCTCCCACGGCAAGGGCGCCCCACCGGCCGTGGGGGAGGAGCGGGCCAGATCGAACAATCGCCGCCACTCGCTCTCCTCCATGTCCAGCAACAAGGCCTTGCCCACCCCGGTCAGTGCCATGGGCATCCGCGCGCCGACCCGCGACCGCAATTCGTATCCGCGCTGCCCGCTGATCTTGTCGAGGTAGAGGACCTCGTCCCCCTCGGGCTGGACCAGATGGACGGTGTCCCGAACCTCGGCGGCCAGCCGCTCCAGCACCTCCCGCGCAGCGGAGACGAGGGATATCTGCTCCCGCGCCTGAAATCCCAGCTGGATCAGCCGTGGTCCAAGCCGGTAGCTGTCGGCGTCATGGCGCAGGAAGCCTTCACGCACCAGCGCCGCCGTCAGCCTTTGGGTCGTGCTGCGGGTCAGGCCAGTGCGTTGGCCGATGGCGCCAAGGTCGGTCGCGCCCTCGGCCACAGCCTCGATCACACGCAGCCCGCGTTCCAGCGTCTGCACGCCGGAGGATATGTCTGTTCCCGCCTTCATGTGCATCAGGATAGCCAAGGAACCCGATGTGTCAATATGCAGGTGTATGACCCACAATGTAGGTATTGTCGGCGGGGTTGCGGAGGGGCGTCCGGATAGGCAAGTCTCTCCCTCACAGCGAGAAAGGTGATGAACATGAGCGATGCCTACCAGCCCCCCCGCATCTGGACCCCACCCGCCAATTCCCCCGGCCTGAACCGCGACACCGCCGGCCCCCGCACCGAGGTGGAACTGCCCATTGGTCAGCACCCGCTTCAGCTGTATTCCATGGCCACGCCCAACGGGGTGAAGGTGACGATCCTGCTGGAGGAGCTGCTGGCCGCCGGACATTCGGGCGCGGAATACGACGCGTGGCCGATCCGCATCGGGGAAGGGGAGCAGTTCGGCTCCGGCTTCGTGGGCATCAATCCCAATTCGAAGATCCCGGCCCTGCTGGACCGCAGCGGCACCGAACCGGTCAGGTTGTTCGAATCCGGGTCCATCCTGTTGTATCTGGCCGAGAAGTTCGGCGCCTTCCTTCCGGCGGCGCAGCGGACCGAGACGTTGAACTGGCTGTTCTGGCAGATGGGTTCCGCGCCCTTCCTGGGCGGCGGGTTCGGGCACTTCTACGCCTACGCGCCCGAGAAGCTGGAATATCCGATCAACCGTTACGCGATGGAAACCCGTCGTCAGCTGGACGTCCTGAACCGCCAATTGGCGGATCGTCCCTTTGTGGCCGGTCAGGAATATTCCATCGCCGACATGGCGATCTGGCCGTGGTATGGCGCGCTGATGCGGGGCGACCTGTACGGTTCGGCCGCCGAGTTCCTGTCGGTGCAGGAATATTCCCATGTTCGCCGCTGGTCGGATGACATTGCGGCCCGTCCGGCTGTGCAACGCGGCCGCCGCGTGAACAAGTTCTGGGGCGATGAGGCGGAACAGGTGCCCGAACGGCATTCGGCCGCGGATCTGGACTGACCTTTCGGCGGGCCGCGCCTATTCAGGCGTGGCCACCACGGCGGCGCGGTCCCCGGCAAACCAGATCTGGCCATATTCGATGGCCAGCCCGCCGATGTCGATATTGGTGAAGGCGGAACAAAGAACCGGCCCGCCTTCTTCGACACCAAGATGAAGAACATGGACGGCGGTGGCCCGCACCGCCGTGACACGCGTTTCCCCGCGGAAGCGCTCGATCCCGTGGTGACGCAGCGCCTTGTCCAGAGGAACACCTTCCGCCATCAGGGCGGGCAGGTCGGGAAACAGGTCGGCGGGGCATACGGACTGGCACAGGGCCACCGGCACCCCTTTCATCACGTTTAGCCCGTCGATCACATGCACGGCGGTCTGGGGCCGCAGGCCCAGGGCGCTCGCCTCGGCCGGGCTCGCCGGACGCGTGTCGATCGACAGCACCGTCATGTCCGGCCGCTTGTCCAACGGATACAGCAGCAGACGGTCCGAGGCCGAACCGGCCACGGTGTCGGACCGCTTCTCAACCGACAGGACATGAAGGGTCGGGCGTTGGTGTTCCGACGCCTTGGTGTCGCTGTGGGGCCAGAGGACGGTGCGCCTCATCTTGTGAACCTGATGTGAAGGGAAAGAATTGTGTGAAGTCGTGATTAAAACTGTATGAAGAAGAAGCTTCCTCTGCAAGCTACAGTTGATCCCCCGTCAGATCGGATAACGGCGCAGCAGATGGAACATGCCGTCCTGATCCTCTTTCACAAGGCAGATGGAGTCGATCCCGAATTCCGACGGAAGCACCGGCTGAACCATGGGCTCCACCGCTTCGGGGGCCAGATCGCAGGAACCGGTCAACGTCATGTGGAAACGAAATTCCTCCATCACGAAGGGATAGCCCCAGCGGTCCAGCAGCGCGCGCTGGTTCGGGGTCAGGCGATCGGGTTTGCGGCGGGCAATGTCGGCCTCGGTCAGCGGCCTGCGGAACGGCTCCAGAAAGCTGACGATCAGGGACGCCATGTCGTTCAGGGCCGTCTGGTCGCCTTGCGGCACCAGCGCAAGGAAGGATCCGAGGCGTTCCAGCTTCAGGCTGCCCGGCCAGACGGGGCGAAGCCGGCGGGCCAGATCGGCCACCGCCACGTCCAGATCCTTTTCCGGGCCCAGCAGATGGAAAGGCGCCTTCAGGGTCGCGTGCAGGCCATATTTCCGCGGCTCTGCCACAAGGGCATCAACGGAAAGCGGGTGGGACAGGCGGACACCCGCCTCCGGATCCCAACCCAGCCATTCCGCGCCGAAGCGGGCCAGGGGACCCGGCGGGGGCATGTAGTATATGGCATAGCGAGTCATGGCACGATCTTTGCTTGGGCTGTTTCTTCACAAAGCACGGGCGCGCGGACGGTTCCATGCGCCGCGCGGTCGCAGCTTTTCCCGAGACGAATGACACGGACGAACGCCGAGGGACGCGCCGCCATCCGGACGTCAACAGCCTGCGGGATCATCCCTTCAACTCGGATAGAAGCAACGCCTTCAGCCGAACGGCCAACGAGGACAGCGTCCGGTTCCGCATCTCGATCAGGTAATAGGGCGGCACGATCACGGGCTCGGCCAGGTCGAGGCTGGCGAAGCCCGCCCCCTGCGGCGCGGCGAACAGGGTCACCACCTCTTGCGCCAGTGGCGCGATGGCGTTGGACTCCGCCAGCAGCGCCATCATCAGCAGCACGGAACTGGTGGTGATGATGTTGGCGGGCGGCAGGGCCCCGCGCAGGGCCATCGCCTCTTCCACCGCCTGGCGAATGGGGGCCGGATGTTCCTGGATGATCCATTCGTGCCGCGTCAGCGAGGTAAGGGGAATGTCACGCAGGGTTGCGAGCGGATGATCCCGGCGGGTCAGGAAGCTTACCGTCTCGGTCCCTGCCGGATGAAGGACGAAGTCGCGGCGGGGCAGGTCGGTCGGCAGGCGCGCGATCACGAAATCGAAATCCCCGCTCATCAGCCCGCGCATCAGGGCGGCGGAAGGCGCCACCTCCACCGCGATCTTGGCGTCGGGAGCGAGGCCCCGCAGCTGCCAGATGGCGGGCACGAGATACCCCACCGCCGGCCCGGTGACGGATCCCACGCGCACGTTGCCGCTGCGCCCCAGATGCAACTGCTCCACCTCGGAGGATAGGTCGTGCATCTCCACCGTCATTGCATGGGCATGCCGGGCCAAGATGCGGCCCATTGGCGTCAAGGTCATGCCCTTGGAGGTCCGCTCGAACAGGGGCGCGCCCACGATCTTCTCGATCTCCGACAACATGCGCGAGGCCGCGGGCTGCGTCAGCGCCAGGATGGAGGCCGCGCGTTGCAGTTGACCATGCTCGGCAATGGCGGCGGCCAGTCGCAGCTGCTTCAATGTCAGGTTGAAAATGTTCGGCTTCATTTGCATACCAAAATCGATATGCAGATCGCCGTCAATGTAATTTGATTGCTATGCGCGATTTGGACAGTGTGCACGCATAAACCCGGTTGTGGAGGATCGGGTGTTTGGAGGTTATTCATGAAACGGAAGTTGTTCGCGGCCGTTGCCGCGATGAGCGTCTCGCTGTTCGCGCTGGAAGCCGCGGCTCAGGACAAGGGCCTTGTCGGCATCGCCATGCCCACGAAATCCTCGGCCCGCTGGATCGACGATGGCAACAACATGGTCAAGGCGTTGCAAGAAGCCGGCTACGAGACGGACCTGCAATACGCTGAAGATGACATCCCCAACCAGCTGTCCCAGATCGAGAACATGATCGTGAAGGGCGCTGACGTTCTCGTCATCGCCTCGATCGATGGCACGACGCTGTCGAACGCGCTGGAAAACGCCGCCGCCGCCGAAATCCCGGTCATCGCCTATGACCGCCTGATCAACGGCACGGAAAACGTCAGCTATTACGCCACCTTCGACAACTTCCAAGTGGGCGTCCTGCAGGCCACCAGCCTCGTGAACGGCCTGAAAGAGCGTTTCCCGGACGTGAAGCCGTGGAACATCGAATTGTTCGGCGGCAGCCCGGACGACAACAACGCCTTCTTCTTCTACAACGGCGCGATGTCGATCCTGCAGCCGCTGATCGACGACGGTTCGATCGTGGTCGGTTCGGGCCAGATGGGCATGGAAACCGTCGGCACGCTCCGCTGGGATCCGGCGGTCGCGCAGTCGCGCATGGACAACATCCTGTCGGCCGCCTATTCGGACAAGCAGGTCCATGGGGTGCTGTCGCCTTATGACGGGCTGTCGATCGGGATCCTGTCGTCGCTGAAAGGCGTGGGCTACGGTTCGGGCGACATGAAGATGCCGATCGTGACGGGTCAGGACGCCGAAGTGCAGTCCACCAAGTCCATTCTGGCCGGCGAGCAGTACTCCTCGATCTTCAAGGACACCCGTGAACTGGCCCGCGTGACCGTGGGCATGGTCGACGCCGTCCTGTCGGGTTCGGAGCCGGAGATCAACGACACCGAAACCTACAACAACGGCGTGAAGGTCGTCCCCTCCTATCTGCTGGAGCCGGTCGCCGTGGACAAGTCCAACATCGAGAGCGTCCTGATCGAGTCCGGTTACTACACCGAAGACCAGATCAAGTGATGCCGGCGGCCCCGCCCCTGGCGGGCGGGGCACCCTTCGGGAGACAGCTATGACAGCCATCATGGAAATGCGGGGGATCACCAAGACGTTCCCCGGCGTGAAGGCGCTTGACGACGTGAACCTCGTCGTTCAGCCGGGAGAGATCCACGCGATCTGCGGCGAGAACGGTGCGGGCAAATCCACCCTGATGAAGGTGCTGAGCGGGGTCTATCCCCACGGAAGCTATGACGGCGAGATCCTGTTCGAGGGTCAGCCCATGGCGTTTCGCGGCATTCAGGACAGTGAAGACAAGGGCATCATCATCATCCACCAGGAGCTGGCGCTTGTCCCGTTCCTGTCGATCGCGGAAAACATCTTCCTCGGCAACGAGGTGGCGAAGAACGGTCACATCGACTGGCCCGAAACCTACAAGCGGACGGCCGACGTGCTGGCCAAGGTGGGCCTGAGGGAGCCTGCCAACATCCCGGTGGGCAAGCTGGGCGTGGGCAAGCAGCAGCTGGTGGAGATCGCGAAGGCCCTGTCCAAGCGTGTGAAGCTGCTGATCCTGGACGAGCCGACCGCCAGCCTTCAGGAAAACGACAGCGAAACGCTGCTGAACCTGATGCTGGAATTCAAGGCCCAGGGCATCACCTCCATCATCATTTCGCATAAGCTGAACGAGATCCGGCGGGTGGCCGACACCGTGACGGTCGTGCGGGACGGCCGCACCGTGTCGACAATGAGCGCGCCGTTCAGCGAGGAGCAGATCATCCGCCAGATGGTCGGCCGTGACATGAACAGCCGCTTCCCCGACCGCGTGCCGAACATCGGTAAGCTGCTGATGGAAGTGGACAACTGGTCCATCCGCCATCCCGAACATGCCGAACGCATGGTCGTGCGGGACGTGTCCTTCAGGGTCCACGCGGGCGAGATCGTGGGAATCGCCGGCCTGATGGGCGCCGGCCGCACGGAAGTCGCGATGAGCGTGTTCGGCCAGAGCTACGGCATCAAGACTGCAGGCACAGTGAAGATGGACGGGGTCGAGGTTGATACGTCGAACGTTCGCCGCGCCGTGGCCGCAGGCCTTGCCTACGTGACGGAGGACCGGAAGGGCCTGGGGTTGATCCTGGACGATCCGATCATCCGCAACACCACCCTGTCGGCGCTTCCCAAGGTGTCAAGGAACGGAGTTCTGGACACGGGGGCCGAACGTCAGGTCGCCGAGGATTACCGCAAGGCCATGGCCATCCGCACGCCGGGCGTGTTCCAGAAGGTGATGAACCTGTCGGGCGGAAACCAGCAGAAGGTGGTTCTGTCCAAGTGGCTGTTCACCGATCCGAAGGTGCTGATCCTTGATGAACCCACGCGCGGTATCGATGTCGGCGCGAAGTTCGAGATCTACACCATTATCAACGATTTGGCCGCGCAAGGCCGGGGCGTCGTCGTCATCTCCTCCGAGATGCCGGAGCTTCTGGGCCTGTGCGACCGCATTTATGTCATGAACGAAGGGGCGTTCGTCGGCGAACTTGCACGCGAGGACGCGTCGCAGGAACGCATCATGTCGATGATCGTCAAGGGGAAGGAAGAACATCATGGCCGCGTCGCCTGAAGCGCCCGGGCTGGGCAGCTATTTCCGCAACAACCTGCGCGAATACGGAATTCTCGTCGCGCTGGTCGTGATCATGGGGTATTTCCAGTTCGCCACCGGCGGCGTGCTGATGCGCCCCGTCAACCTGACCAACCTGTTCCTGCAGAACAGCTACATCATCATCATGGCGCTTGGCATGCTGCTGGTGATCGTGTCGGGGCATATCGACCTGTCGGTCGGCTCCGTCGCGGGCTTCGTGGGAGGGCTTGCGGCCGTGATGCTGGTGCACTGGCACTGGCCCGTGGCCCTTGTGATCCCAGTCTGCCTGATGGCCGGTGCGGCGATCGGGGCAGCGCAGGGCTATTGGGTTGCCTACTGGAAGATCCCCTCCTTCATCGTGACGCTGGCCGGGATGCTGGTCTTCCGCGGTCTGGCCCTGTGGTGGCTGGAAGGCGCGTCGGTCGGTCCGTTCCCGCGCAGCTTCCAGGCGCTGTCCACGGGCTTCGTGCCGGACCTGTTCGGCGAAGGCAAACCGAACGTCACCGCGCTGGTGCTGGGCTGCCTTGCGGCCGCGACGCTGGTGTTCCTGTCGGTCCGCGCCCGCAACCGCCAGAAGAAATACGGGATCGAGGATGAGCCTTTCGTCATCTTTGCCGCAAAGAACGCGATGATTGCCCTGGCGCTGGTCTTCATCTCGTACCTGCTGGCCACCTACCGCGGCTTGCCAAACGTGCTGATCACGATGGCGGTGCTGATCTCGGCCTACACCTTCCTGACGCAGTCCACGACGCTGGGACGCCGCATCTATGCCATCGGCGGCAACGAAAAGGCGGCCAAGCTGTCGGGCATCAACACTGAACGCCTGACCTTCCTGACCTTTGCCAACATGGGCATGCTGGCGGCGCTGGCGGGACTGGTCTTCGCGGCACGCCTGAACACCGCCACGCCGAAAGCCGGCGTCGGGTTCGAGCTGGACGTGGTCGCGGCGGTCTTCATCGGCGGCGCGTCGATGTCGGGTGGTGCGGGCAAGATTGTCGGCGCGGTGATCGGCGCCTTCATCATGGGCGTGATGAACAACGGCATGTCGATCATGGGCATCGGCATCGACTATCAGCAGGTCATCAAGGGCCTGGTGCTGCTGGCGGCCGTGATCTTCGACGTCTACAACAAGAACCGGCAGGGGTAAGGCCATGCATCTGAGCCAACTGAAGTCCGGCGGTGTCGTCGTCCGCGTCGACACCACCACCCGGCTGATCCCCGGCGTGACGATCTTCGATCTGGCCAGCGAGGCCATCCGCGCGCAACGCTCGTTGCTTTCGGTCATCCCCAAGGGGGGGGAGGAGGTGGATCTTCCCGCCCTGGCCGCGCAAGGCAAGCTGGACGTGCCGCTGCGCCATCCCGAACCCGCCCGCATGTTCCTGACCGGGACTGGCCTGACCCATACCGGGTCGGCCAGCGCCCGCGACGCGATGCACGCGACTGAAGGCCTGTCGGACAGCATGAAGATGTTCCGCATGGGTCTGGAAGGCGGCAAGCCCGCCCAAGGCGTCGGCGTGCAGCCGGAATGGTTCTACAAGGGCACGGGTGTGCAGGCCGTGGCCCCCGGCGATCCCCTGACCTCCCCCGCCTTCGCGCTGGACGGGGGGGAGGAGCCGGAGATCGCGGGCTTCTACATCATCGGGCCGGGCGGCGTGCCGCATCGCGTGGGCTTCAGCCTTGCCAACGAATTCTCGGACCACGTGACGGAACGGATCAACTACCTGTTCCTGGCCCATTCAAAGCTGCGCCCCGCGTCCTTCGGGCCGGAGCTGCTGGTGGGGGATCTTCCGCCGGACATTCGCGGCACTTCACGCATCCTGCGCAACGGCGCCCCGATCTTCCAGGCGGAGTTTCTTTCGGGTGAGGCAAACATGAGCCATTCGATCGCCAACCTCGAACACCACCACTTCAAATACGCCACCTTCTGCCAGCCGGGCGATCTGCACGTCCACATGTTCGGCACGGCGACACTGTCCTTCGCGCAGGGTGTCCAGACTGAACCGGGCGACGTGTTCGAAATCTCGGCCCCGGAATTCGGGCTGCCCCTGTCGAACCCCCTTGCAGCGGGAAGGGAGGACGCGACGCGGCCCGTCGCCGTGTCGGTGCTGTGACGGCCCACTACCCCGATCTTGCCGGGCGCGTGGCGCTGATCACCGGCGGCGCGACCGGCATCGGCGCCGCCATGGTGGAGGCGTTCGCCCGGCAGGACGCCATCGCCTGCTTTGTCGACATCGCCGAAACGGAGGGGCGGGCCCTGTCCGCCCGGTTGGCGAGGGAAGGGTATCAGGCGCCCTTCGTGCGCTGCGACCTGACGCGGACGCGGGATCTGCAATCGGCGATCCTGTCGCTGGCGCAGGATCACGGGTCGATCGCGATCCTGATCAACAACGCCGGCAACGACCGTCGCCACACGCTGACCGACCTGACGCCCGAAGGCTTCGACGCGCTGATGGCCGTCAACCTGCGGCACCAGATCTTCGCGGCGCAAAGCGTGGCCCCGATGATGCGGGAAGCGGGGGGCGGGTCGATCGTAAACTTCGCCTCCATTTCGTGGATGATTGGCGGCGCTGAATATCCGGTCTATGCCGCAGCCAAGGCCGGGGTGCACGGGCTGACCCGGGCACTGGCCCGCGAGCTGGGCCGGGACCGCATCCGGGTCAACACAATCAGCCCCGGCTGGGTGATGACCGATCGCCAGCGCCGGTTGTGGGTGGACGATGCCGGGCGCGCCCGCATTGCCCGCAGCCAGGCGCTTCCCGATGAACTTCTTCCCGAGGACATCGCCCAGATGGCGCTGTTCCTCGGTTCCGACGCGTCGCGCATGTGCTCGGCGCAGAATTACATAGTAGACGGAGGCTGGACATGACCGGCTTTACACCCAAACCCTGGCCCCGGCAGCTGCGTTCGCAGCATTGGTACGGCGGCACCTCGCGCGATACGATCTATCACCGGGGCTGGATGAAGAACCAGGGCTACCCGCACGACCTGTTCGACGGGCGCCCCGTAATCGGCGTCCTGAACACCTGGTCGGACCTGACGCCGTGCAACGGCCACCTTCGGGAACTGTCCGAAAAGGTGAAGGCCGGCATCTGGGAGGCCGGCGGCTTCCCGGTGGAGGTTCCGGTCTTTTCCGCGTCGGAAAACACCTATCGCCCGACGGCGATGATGTATCGCAACCTGGCCGCCATGGCGGTGGAGGAGGCGATCCGCGGCCAGCCGATGGACGGCTGCGTGCTGCTGGTCGGCTGTGACAAGACCACGCCCAGCCTGATCATGGGCGCGGCCTCGGTCGATCTGCCGTCCATCGTGGTGACGGGCGGGCCGATGCTGAACGGCTATTTCCGCGGCGAACGCGTCGGCTCCGGCACCCACCTGTGGAAGTTCTCCGAAATGGTGAAGGCCGGAGAGATGACGCAGGCCGAGTTCCTGGAAGCCGAGGCGTCCATGTCCCGGTCCTCGGGGACGTGCAACACGATGGGCACCGCCAGCACGATGGCGTCGATGGCCGAAGCGTTGGGTATGGCCCTGTCGGGCAACGCCGCGATCCCCGCCGTGGACAGCCGCCGCCGCGTGATGGCGCAGATGTCCGGCCGCCGCATCGTGCAGATGGTGAAGGACGACCTGAAGCCGTCCGACATCATGACGCGTCAGGCGTTCGAGAACGCGATCCGCACCAACGGCGCCATCGGCGGATCGACCAATGCGGTCATCCACCTTCTGGCCATGGCCGGCCGCGTGGGCATCGACATCAGCCTGGACGACTGGGACCGGCTGGGCCGCGACGTGCCGACCATCGTGAACCTCATGCCCTCGGGGAAATACCTGATGGAGGAGTTCTTCTATGCCGGCGGTCTGCCGGTCGTCATCAAGCGGCTGGGTGAGGCGGAGTTGCTGCACAAGGACGCGCTGACCGTGTCCGGCCAGTCCATCTGGGACGAGGTGCAGCACGTGATCGGCTATGACGGCGACGTTATCCTGCCGGTGACCCAGCCTTTGGCTCCGCATGGCGGCATCGCGGTGCTGAAGGGCAACCTCGCGCCAAAGGGTGCGGTCCTGAAGCCGTCCGCCGCCAGCGCGCACCTGATGAAACATCGCGGCCGCGCCGTCGTGTTCGAGGACATCGACGACTACAAGGCCAAGATCAACGACGAGGCGCTGGACATTGACGAAACCTGCGTGATGGTCCTGAAGAACTGCGGTCCCAAGGGCTATCCCGGCATGGCCGAGGTGGGCAACATGGGCCTTCCGCCCAAGGTGCTGCGCAAGGGCATCACGGACATGGTGCGGATTTCGGACGCGCGGATGTCGGGCACGGCCTACGGCACCGTGGTCCTCCACACCTCGCCCGAGGCGGCGGTGGGTGGCCCGCTGGCCGTGGTTCGCAACGGCGACATGATCGAGCTGGACGTGGAGGCGCGCCGTCTGCACCTGGACATTTCCGACGAGGAACTGGCCGCGCGTCTGGCCGCATGGCAGCCGGTGGTGGAGCCGCCGACCGGAGGATATGCCCATATTTTCCACGCCCACGTGCAGGGCGCCGACACGGGGGCCGACTTTGACTTCCTGCGCGGATGCCGCGGGTCGGCGGTCGGCAAGGACAGCCACTGAACAAAAAGGAGGATGTCGATGATCCACAACCACACACGTTGCGAACTGGGGGAGGGAGCCTTCTGGCACCCCAAGCGCGCCGAGTTCTTCTGGTTCGACATCCTCTCGCACCGGCTCTATGGCGAGGGGCGGCACTGGGACTGGGACGAGCCGGTCTCGGCCGCGGGCTGGATCGATGTGGACCGTCTTCTGGTTGCGTCGGCCAGCGCCCTTTGGGTGTTGCACCTGACCACGGGGCACCGGCACCGGGTGCAGGATCTGGAAGCGGACCGGCCGGACACCCGCAGCAATGACGGCAAGGCCGACCCCTGGGGCGGCTTCTGGATCGGCACCATGGGCCGCAAGGCCGAAGAGGGGCAGGGCGCCATCTATCGCTGGCACGGGGGCGAGCTGCGCAAGCTGCACCCCGACATCACGATCCCCAACGCGATCTGCTTCAACGCCGGCGCGCATCTGGCCTATTTCGCGGACACAAAGGCGCAAACGGTGTTCCGCCAGCCGCTGGATCCCGCGACCGGCTGGCCCTTGGCCCCGGCCGAGGTGTTTCTGGACCTGACGGATCAGGGCCTTTTCCCCGATGGCGCGACCTTGGACGCTGAAGGCCGGCTGTGGCTGGCCCAGTGGGGTGCGGGCCGCGTGGCCTGCTATGGTCCGGATGCCGGATACCTGGGCGAGGAACGCTTCCCTGCCACCCAGATTTCCTGTCCAGCCTTTGGAGGTGTGGACATGACGGAGCTTTTCGCAACCTCTGCCCTTGAAGGAATGGACGACGAAATGCGGGCCAACGAACCGCATGGCGGCAAGACCTTCCGCCGCGCTGCCCGCCTGAACGATCAGCCCGTGCGGGGCGTGCCCGAACCGTCGGTCATCCTGCCCCGTTGAACGGTCATTCCCCTGTCAGGCGCGCAAAGGCCGCCATCAGGTTGCGTTCCGACACTCCCAGATAACGTTCCAGTTCGCCGGCGGCGGCGGGGCCGTCCCCTGCCTCCAGCCGCTGCAGGATGTCGCGATTGCGCTGGATGTAGGGGGCGTGCAACTCCTCGGGGCTGCCAAGAAGGCCAAAGGCCAGCCGCATCTCCGCCACCACCTGCGCGAAGAAACGGTCCAGCCGCGGGCTGTCGGCCAGTGCCACGATCGCCGTGTGGAACTCCATGTTGGCGCTGCCCACGCCACGCCAGTCGCCCTGCGCCTTCAGTCCTTCCGCCTTGTCCACGGCCGCGTGCATCTTCACCACGGCGGCGTGGCGCGGCCAACCTTGGGCCAGCGCCGGAATCTCGATCAATCGGCGCACGCGATAGATGTCGAGGATGGCGGCCATGGACGGCGTGGCCACGAACACCCCGCGGTTGGGTTCATGCCGCAGCAATCCGTCGCGCGTCAGAAGGCGGAACACCTCGCGCAGCGTGTTGCGCGAAATCCCAAGCTCCGCCGCCAGCCGCGTTTCGGACAGGCGCAGGCCGGGCGTCAACTCCCCCCCGATGATGCGGTCGCGCAGGGAAAGGGCCACCTGTTCGGCAAGGCCGGAAATGAGGTCGTGCGCGGTCATGGTCATCCTTCGGGTGCAACGTTCTGGCAGATAGCGCGGATCGACAACAGGAACCAAGAGGCGAGTTATTTTCCTTTGCCCGCTTTTTCATCGCTTCGGCACGGTTTCGGTCAATAGCTGCAAAAATCGTTGAACAATGTTGTCCCGCGTGTAGTGTCAGGTTGCGGTTCCACGGGAGGGGGATCTTTGTGGTCCGCATTGCGTGTCTTCAAACAGGGAGAGATTTCGATGAGCGGCGACGCGACCACACCTTCCGCCAGCACCGCGACGCTTCGCGGCTCGTTCATGGCGGCCATTTTCCTCATGGCGACCTCGGCGATCGGGCCGGGCTTCATCACCCAGACGGCCACGTTCACGGCCAAGCTGGGTGCGGCCTTCGCCTTCGCGATCCTCGCCTCCATCGTGATCGACTTTGTGGTGCAGCTGAACATCTGGCGCATCACAGCCCTGACACGTCGCCGCGCGGCCGAAACGGCCAACATCGCCCTGCCGGGGGCGGGATATCTTCTGGCGATCCTGGTCATCATTGGCGGGCTGGCCTTCAACGTCGGCAACATCGCGGGGGCGGGTCTTGGCCTGAACGCGCTGCTGGGCTTGCCGCCAAAGATCGGCGGCGCGCTGTCGGCGCTGCTGGCCATCGGGATATTCCTGTCGGCCCGCGCGGGCGTGCTGCTGGATCGCATCATCATCGTCCTCGGCATCGTAATGATCGCGCTGACCGTGTTCGTCGCCTTCGTGTCAGGCCCCCCGGTGGGTGAGGCGCTGCGCCAGACGATCCTGCCCGACACCATCGACTTCGCGACGATCACCACCATCGTGGGCGGCACGGTGGGCGGCTACATCACCTATTCCGGCGCGCATCGCTTGATCGACAAGGGCCTGACGGGCCCGGAGCATCTGCCCGCCGTCACCCGGGCCGCCCTGACCGGCATCGCCGTGACCGGCGTGATGCGCTTCGTGCTGTTCCTCGCGATCCTCGGCGTCGTCGCCAGCGGCGTGACGCTGGACCTGTCCAGCCAGACCGCCAACCCTGCCGCCCAGGCCTTCAGCCACGCGGCCGGAGAGGTCGGGCTTCGCATCTTCGGCCTCGTGTTCTGGGCGGCGGCCATCACCTCGGTGATCGGGGCGGCCTACACCTCGGTCAGCTTCCTGCCGGTGTTCACGCCGATGACCGACCGCGCGCGCAACATCGCGACCGTCATCTTCATCGCCGTGTCGCTGGCCGTGTATCTGGTCATGACAACGCCCCCGGCCGCGATCCTCGTCTTCGTCGGCGGCTTCAACGGGTTGATCCTGCCCATCGGCCTGACGATCTTCACCTGGATCGGCTTTGCCCGGTCGGACCTGATGGGCGGACACCGGTACAACCGTCCGCTGTTGGTCGCCAGCGCGCTGGTTTGTGCCCTGACCTGGTACATGGGCTACAAATCCGTCGGCAACATCTTCGCCTTCATCGGCCTGTAAGGAGGACCTTCATGGCACCGCATATCGACCTGAACAGCGATCTGGGCGAAGGCTACGGCGCCTGGACCATGGGCGACGACGCCACGATGCTGGGCGTCGTCAGTTCGGCCAACGTGGCCTGCGGTTTTCACGCCGGCGATCCGTCCGGGATCCTGCAGACGCTGAAACAGGCGGTGGAACGCGGTGTCGTGGTGGGGGCACACGTCTCCTATCCCGACCGGGTGGGCTTCGGGCGCCGCAACATGGACGTGACGTCGGCGGAGCTGAGCGCCGACGTGATCTACCAGATCGGTGCGCTTCAGGGGCTGGCGCAGGCGGCGGGCACGCGCGTCCGCTACGTCAAGCCGCACGGCGCCCTTTACAACACCATCGCGGGCGACGCGCGGCAGGCGGATGCGGTGATCGCGGGGATGCTGGCGGTCGATCCGTCGCTGGTGATGATGGGATTGGCCGGTGCGCCGATCCTGGACCGCGCCCGCGCCGCCGGTCTGCCGGTGGTGGCAGAGGCGTTCGCCGACCGCGCCTACACGCCGGAAGGCACGCTTGTCTCGCGGCGCGAGGCGGGGGCCGTCCTGCACGATCCGGACACCGTCGCCGCCCGCATGCTGCGCCTTGCGACCGAGGGCGTGATCGAGGCGATCGACGGCTCCACCCTTGAACTTCAGGCCGACAGCATCTGCATCCATGGCGACAGCCCCGGGGCGGTGGCCATGGCGCAACGCGTGCGCGACGTGCTGGTGCAGGGCGGGGTAGAGATCCGGAGCTTCGCAGTATGACCCCTCTTGATGCCCGCCTTGCCTGCCGTGAGGGGCTGGTGGCCCCGACCGCCGGAATGGCCCCCGGTTTCACGCAGTGCAACATGATCTCCCTCCCCAAGGATTGGGCATGGGACTTCCTGCTCTATGCGCAACGCAACCCGAAGCCGTGCCCTGTGCTGGACGTGACCGAAGCCGGCCGTTTCGACACGGTTCTGGCCGAAGGCGCCGACCTGCGCCGCGACCTTCCCTTGTACCGCATCTGGCGAGACGGGCGGCTGGCCGAGGAGGTGGCGGACGCGACGGCGGCCTGGGCCGAGCATCCGGACCTCGTGACCTTCCTGATCGGCTGTTCCTTCACGTTCGAAACCCCGCTGCAACAGGCGGGTATCGAGGTGCGGCACATCGCCCAAGGCTGCAACGTGCCGATGTATTCCACCAATCGCGCCTGCCGCTCCGCAGGCCGGATGCAGGGCCCGATGGTCGTGTCGATGCGCCCCATCCCGGCGGATCGCGTGGCGGACGCGGTGACCATCACGGCCCGCACCCCCGCCGTGCATGGCGCGCCGGTGCACATCGGCGATCCGGCGGCGCTTGGCATCGCGGACCTGTTCCATCCTGATTTCGGCGACGCGGTGGAGGTGCGGGAAGGCGAGATCCCGGTCTTCTGGGCCTGTGGCGTGACACCGCAGGCGGCGGTCATGGCCTCGGGCGTGCCCTTTGCCATCACGCACGCGCCCGGCCACATGTTCGTCACCGACATCCCCGACACGCGGTGGCATGTATGAGCGTGACCTTCCTGCCCGTCGGCCCCGGCACGCTACTGGTCGAGCTTGCCGATCTGGACGAAACGCTGGTTCTGTTCGACGCTCTGAACGCCAACCCGGTGGAGGGCGTGGCCGAGATCGTGCCCGCCGCCTGCACGCTGATGGTGCGCACGAAGGTCGGCTACGCCGCGGACGGCGCGCTGGCCGCGGCCATCCTGTCCCGCCGCCCGCCGCCCGGAACCGCGCCGCCCGAAAACACCGCACCCGTGATCGAACTGCCCGTCACCTATGATGGCGAGGATCTGGCCGAAGTCTCCCGCCTGATGAACCTGCCGGTGGACGAGGTGATCGCCGCGCATCAGGCGCTGGTCTGGCAGGTGGCCTTCTGCGGCTTTGCGCCCGGTTTCGCCTACATGACCTGCGACGATCCGCGCTTCGATGTGCCGCGCCGGTCCTCGCCGCGCACGAAGATCCCGCCGGGGTCGGTGGCGCTCGGGGGGCGCTTCTCGGGCATCTATCCGCTGGAAGCGCCGGGCGGCTGGCAGTTGATCGGACGCACCGACGTGCCGATGTTCGACTTGTCCCGCGATCCGCCGGCGCTGCTGGCCCCCGGCCAGCGGGTCCGCTTTGTGGAGCGGGCGGCGACGACCCGCGCGCCCGCACCGCAGCCTGCCGCCGTGACCGATGGTCTGCGCGTCACGGCCACCGCTTTCCCCATCACACTTCAGGACGAAGGGCGTCCGGGGCAGGGCGGTCAGGGGGTTTCGGCCTCCGGCGCTTTAGACGTGGGCAGCCTGCGCCGCGCCAACCGCCGCGTCGGCAACCCCTCGGGCGCGGCAGTGCTGGAGATCACGCTGGGCCCCGTCCGCCTGACCGTGGACGAGCCCGTGACGCTGGCGCTGGAAGGCGCCGCCGACCGGGCGGAGATTGAGGCGGGTGACCTGCGCGTCCCCGTCGACCTGACGCGCCCCTTCGCGCTGGACGCGGGTGAGACGTTGGTTCTGCTCCCGCCCGCGCGCGGGATGCGCAGCTATCTGGCTGTGCGCGGCGGCTTCGGGGTGGCGGCGGTCATGGGCTCCGCCTCGCGCGATACGCTGGCCCATATCGGGCCGGAGCCGCTGGTGACCGGCAGCGTGGTGCCTTTGGGCCACGCGTCGGCGGGCGCTGTCGATGCCGCGCCTTCCTCCCGCACAGCCCTTCCGGCAGCGGGGGAGGTGGTGGAGATCCCTGTGACCCTCGGCCCCCGCACCGACTGGTTCGACACGGATCAGGTGGAGCGGTTCCTGACGCAGGACTGGACCGTGTCCCCCCTGTCGTCCCGCGTCGGCATGCGACTGGAGGGGGCGGAGCCCCTGACGCGCGGTCCGCGCGAACTGCCTTCCGAAGGGACGGAAACGGGTGCGATCCAGATCCCGCATTCGGGCCAACCCGTGTTCTTTCTGGCCGACCATCCCCTGACCGGCGGCTATCCGGTCATCGCGACGGTTCACCCGGACGCGCTGGACCTTGCCGCACAAATCCCGCCGGGGGCGCGCATCCGCTTTGTCGCACGCCACCCCTTCGCCCCCATCGAGCCTGAGGCCGCGCCATGACCCTTTTCATCGACACCCCTGATCCGCGTCCGATCCGCCGCATCCTGATCGCCAACCGCGGGGAAATCGCGCTGCGGGTCATCCGCGCCTGCCGGGACGAAGGCATCGCCTCGGTCGCGATCTATGCCGACGCCGACCGGGACGCGATGTTCGTGCGCGCGGCGGATGAGGCTTATGCCCTGAACGGCGACACCCCCGCCGACACCTATCTGAACGCCGCAAAGATCCTTGCCATCGCGGCGAAGTCCGGCGCGGATGCTGTCCATCCCGGCTATGGCTTCCTGTCCGAACGCGCCGATTTCGCGCAGGCGGTGCTGGATGCGGGCCTGATCTGGATCGGCCCCGACCCGCAGGTGATCGAGGCCCTTGGCGACAAGATCGAGGCGCGCCGCATCGCGGAAAGCGTAGGCGCGCCCCTCGTCGCAGGCTCTTCCGGTCCGGTCACGGCGGCCGAGGCGCTGGCCTTCGCGCGCGATCATGGCCTGCCTTTGGCCATCAAGGCCGCGCATGGCGGCGGCGGGCGTGGCATGAAGGTCGCCTGGCGGCTGGAGGAGGTGGAGGAGCTGTTCGAAAGCGCCACGCGCGAGGCTGTCACCGCCTTTGGCCGCGGCGCATGTTTCGTCGAACAGTTCCTGAACCGCCCCCGCCACATCGAGGCGCAGGTTCTGGCCGACCGCCACGGCACCGTGAAAGTGCTGGGCACGCGGGACTGTTCGCTTCAGCGGCGCAACCAGAAGCTGGTGGAGGAAGCGCCTGCGCCTTTCCTTGATCCGTCGATGACGCAGCGCATTCTGGACTCCGCCCGCGACGTCTGCGCCAAGGCGGGCTACAGCGGAGCTGGAACCGTCGAATTCCTGCTGTCGGAAAACGGCACCCTGTCCTTCCTGGAGGTCAACACCCGCCTTCAGGTCGAACATCCGGTGACGGAGGAGACAACCGGCATCGACCTTGTCCGCGCGATGATCCGCGTGGCCGCGGGCGCGCGGCTGGCGGATGACACGACACCCGCCCCGCGCGGCCATTCCATTGAGTTCCGCATCAACGCCGAGGATCCGGCGCGCGGCTTCCTGCCCACGCCCGGCCCGGTCGATCTGTGGGACGCGCCTTCGGGCCCCGGCGTCCGGATGGACAGCGGCGTGACCACGGGCGGAAGCGTGGCGGCCAGTTTCGATTCCATGATGGCCAAGCTGATCGTGACCGGCGCCACCCGCGACGAGGCGTTGGCCCGCGCCGCCCGCGCGCTGGCCGAGTTCCGTGTGGAAGGGGTGGCCACCGTCATCCCGTTCCACCGCGCCGTGCTGCGCCAGCCGGACTTCCGCGCCGAGGATGGGGCCTTCCGCGTCCACACCCGCTGGATCGAGACGGACTTCGCCAACACGCTGGCGGCCGAGATGGCGGCGCATCCGCGCGTCACGCCGTCGCAAGGGCCAGCCCTGCTGCGCGTCGCGATCGAGATCGACGGCCGGCGGCATGAACTGGGGCTTCCCCAAGGCCTGCTTTCAGCCCTTCCCACAGGCGGCACCGCGCCCGAAGCGGCGCCCGCTTTGGCCGAAGGCACCGTCACGGCACCCGTCTCCGGCACGCTGAGCCTGTGGCAGGTGGAGGATGGGGCCGACGTGGTCGCGGGCGACGTCATCGCGGTGATGGAGGCGATGAAGATGGAAACCCGGATCGAAGCGCCAAAGGCCGGTCGCGTGGAGCGCATCGCGGCGCAGGGTGACCTTCTGACGTTCGAGGCGCCCATCGCGCGAATCGTCTGACACTGAGGGGGCGGTGGATTGACTTGGCCGGGACGCGGGACGATCCTGCCCACATGAACGACATCGATCACTGGCTGGCGCAACCGGCCCCCTTCCACCGCAAAAGCGCTGCCGAGCTTGTGTTTGAGGAGTTGCGCGGCGCGATCCTTGCCGGGCAGTTCCCCGTAGGCGGCCGCCTCCCGTCCGAAACGCAGCTGGCGCTGAAATACCGCGTCAGCCGCCCCATCGTGCGCGAAGCGTTGCGGTCGCTGCAGGTGCTGGGCCTTACCCAGACCCGGACCGGCAGCGGCACCTATGTGCTGGAACCGCCGCCGCCGGATCGCAGCTATGGCCGCTATTCGGCGCGCGATCTGGCCGAAGCCCGCCCCTGCGTGGAGGTTCCTGCGGCCGGCCTTGCCGCCTTGCGCCGCAATGCGGACCAGCTGTCCCGCCTTCTGGCCCTGTGCGGCCGGATGGAGCGGGAGGAGGATCACGACCTTTGGGTGCGCCTTGATTCCGATTTCCACGCGCTGATCGCCGAGAGTTCGCAGAACGCCGTGTTTGCGGGGGTCGTGGCGGATGCGCGGGAATCCCTGATGCGGCAATCCAGCCTCCTGAACGTGATGGACACGCGGCGCGACGCGTCCAACATCGAACACCGCGTCATCGTGGAAGCGATCCGAGCAGGACGGCGGGATGCGGCCGAAGCGGCCATGCGCGACCATTTGGACAAGGTGGGGCAGGTGGTGGCGCGTCTTGGGTCGGGGGCTTTGCGCGACGGCTGACGCCTATGGCCTTGACGCCAAACCCTCCCGTCTTTTACAGCAAACCTGTCATGCAGCTTTGCAGGAACAAGCGCGCGGCGGATCAAGGGGACAGGATGCGACAACAGGACAGCGGGGTGGGCACCGTGCTTGCCAACGAGGATGCGGGTTACCACAAGGGGCTGAAACCCCGGCAGATCCAGATGATCGCCATCGGGGGCGCCATCGGGACGGGGCTGTTCCTTGGCGCCGGCGGGCGGCTGAACACGGCCGGGCCGTCGCTGGTGCTGGTTTACGCACTGTGCGGGTTCTTCGCCTTCCTCGTGCTGCGGGCCCTGGGCGAACTGATCATGCACCGGCCCACCTCGGGGTCGTTCGTGTCCTATGCGCGCGAGTTCTACGGCGAGAAGATGGCTTTCGCGGCGGGCTGGATGTACTGGCTGAACTGGGCCATGACCTCGGTCGCGGATGTGACGGCCGTCGCGCTTTACATGAACTTCTTCAAGGCCTACGTGCCTTGGCTGGCCGGAATCGACCAATGGATGTTCGCCCTTGGTGCACTGATCCTCGTGCTGGCGATGAACATGCTTTCCGTGAAGGTGTTCGGAGAGATGGAGTTCTGGTTCAGCGTCGTCAAGGTGCTGGCGCTGGTCACCTTTCTTGCCGTGGGCATCTGGTTCGTCGTGACCGGCACGCCCATCGACGGCCATGTTCCAGGCTTCGCCACGATTACCGAATTTGGCGGCTTTTTCCCCAACGGAGTCCTGCCCGCGCTGATCGTGATGCAGGGCGTCGTCTTCGCCTATGCCTCGATCGAGCTGATCGGCACCACGGCGGGCGAGACGGAGGACCCGCGCAAGGTCATGCCGCGCGCCATCCGCACGGTCGTCCTGCGGCTGATCGTGTTCTATGTCGGATCCGTCCTGCTTCTGTCGCTGCTGCTGCCGCACACGGCCTATGTGTCGGGTCAAAGCCCGTTCGTGACCTTCTTCGGCCGGATCGGCGTGCAGGGCGCGGACGTCATCATGAACCTGGTGGTGCTGACGGCGGTGATCTCCTCGCTGAACGCGGGGCTGTATTCGACAGGGCGCATCCTGCATTCCATGGCGGTGTCGGGATCGGCGCCTGCAGCGCTTGCGCGGATGAACCGCGCGGGCGTGCCTTATGGCGGGATCGCGGTCACGGCCGCCGTCACCGTGTTGGGGGTGGCGCTGAACGCCGTCGTCCCCGCCGCCGCGTTCGAGATCGCGCTGAACGTCGCTGCCCTTGGCATCATCACGGCCTGGGGCACGATCGTGCTGTGCCAGCTGAAGCTGTGGCACCTGTCCCGCAAGGGCGCGATCGCGCGGCCGGAGTTTCGGATGTTCGGCGCGCCCGCGACGGGCGTCCTGACGCTGGGCTTTCTTGCGGCCGTGGTCGTGCTGATGGCCTTCGACTATCCCATCGGCACCTACACCGTGGCGTCGCTGGTGGTCATCATCCCGGCCTTGGTTGCGGGCTGGTTCGTGATGCGCGGACGCATCGCGCGCATTGCCGCCGAACAGGGCCGCGACCGCGACCATCTGGATCTGAGCTGATGGCCGGCGCCCTTCCCCTGATCGCCGTCATCGCCACCGGCGGCACCATCGCCAGCCGCCGGGACGCCGATGGCTCCAGCACGCCGGATCTGGACGGGCAGGCGCTTCTTGCGCGGCTGGAAGGGCTTCCGCCCTTGCGCCTGCGGCCGGTCGACCTGTTCGCGCGCGACTCCTCCACCCTGGGGCTGGGGGAGATGCAGGCCGTCAGCGACGCGGTGGGCCGGCAGCTTGCCGATCCCGAGGTTGCGGGCATCGTGATCCTGCACGGCACGGATTCGATGGAGGAAACGTCGCTTCTCGTGTCCCTCCAGCATCGGGCGCGGTGTCCGGTCGTGTTCACGGGGGCGCAGTTCACCGACGATCATCCGCATGCGGACGGCCCGGCCAACATGACCGCCGCGATCCACAAGGCGCTGTCGGGCGCGGCGGGGGTGCATCTGGTCTTTGGTGGCCGCGACATGCCCGTCTGGGGAATCTGCAAGCACAGCGCGGACGAACCGGACGCCTTCCGCCCTTGCGGGCCCGACGCGCTTGGGCCGCAGGGGGTGCATCTGCCCGCGTCGGTGGCCGGTCTGCGCGTCGACCTCGTGGCCATTTCACCGGGCGGGGACGACCTGCACATCCGGGCCAGCCTGGGCGCAGGGGCGCAGGGCATCGTCCTTGTCGCGCTTGGATCCGGCAACGCCACGCCGGCGGTGGTGGCGGCGGTGCGGGACTGTGTGGCCGCAGGGGTGCCCGTCGTCACCTCCAGCCGCGTTCCGCGGGGGCGGCTGACGCCCAGCTATGGCGGCGGCGGGGGTGGTCATGATCTTCAGCAGGCCGGTGCTCTTCACGCGGCGCGGTTGCGGCCCGGGCAGGCGCGGATCCTGCTGGCAGCGCTTGCCGCCTCGGGTCAGGTGGAAACACTGGGGGCGGGGCTGTTCGGGCATGCCTAGGCGCCTGTGCAGGAACAGGCGCCCGGCCGATACTTTTTTACCGATCACCACGAATTTGCATCAGTCCGTCACGAAAGACGTTTACTTCCTTTCGCCCCCGCGCCAGCACATGAGGCAGCACGAAAGGAGAGTCAGATGAAAGCGCTGGTTCTGGAGGAAAAGGGCAAGCTTGCACTGCGGGAGTTCGAAAGCCCTGACAGTCTTGGTTCCAAGGATGTCCGCATCAAGGTCCACACCGTCGGGATCTGCGGGTCCGACGTTCATTATTACACCCACGGGAAGATCGGCCACTTCGTCGTGAACGAACCGATGGTCCTGGGGCATGAGGCGTCGGGCACCGTGGTCGAATGCGGGGCGGATGTCACCCATCTGAAGCCCGGCGACCGAGTCTGCATGGAGCCGGGGATTCCCGATCCCACCTCGCGTGCGTCGAAACTTGGGATGTACAATGTCGACCCCTCGGTCCGGTTCTGGGCCACGCCGCCGATCCATGGCTGCCTGATGCCGGAGGTGATCCACCCCGCCGCCTTCACCTACAAGCTGCCGGACAACGTCAGCTTTGCCGAGGGCGCGATGGTCGAACCCTTTGCCATCGGCATGCAGGCGGCCCTGCGCGCGCGCATCCAGCCGGGCGACACGGCCGTGGTCACGGGCGCAGGCCCCATCGGCATGATGGTGGCGCTGGCGGCGCTTGCGGGCGGTTGCGCGAAGGTCATCGTGGCGGATCTGGCCCAGCCGAAGCTGGACATCATCGCCGCCTATGACGGGATCGAGACGGTGAACATCCGCAACACCTCGCTTCCCAACGCGGTGGCGGCGGCGACGGACGGTTGGGGCGCGGACATCGTGTTCGAATGTTCGGGCGCGGCGCCGGCCATTCTGGGCATGGCGAAGCTGGCCCGTCCGGGCGGGGCCATCGTCCTGGTCGGCATGCCGGTCGATCCGGTTCCGGTGGACATCGTCGGCCTTCAGGCGAAGGAGCTGCGGCTGGAAACGGTGTTCCGCTACGCCAACGTCTACGACCGGGCGATCTCGCTCATGGCGTCGGGGAAGGTGGACCTGAAGCCACTGATCTCCGCCTCCATCCCGTTTGCCGAAAGCGTGGCCGGTTTCGACCGCGCGGTCGAGGCGCGCGAAACGGACGTGAAGTTGCAGATCGTCCTGCCCCAGTAAGGTTCTGCGGGCGGTATCAACAAGATGCCGCCCGCGACCGATCTTTTGCCAACACTTTTTACGCAAAAAAGTATCATCACTCTCTTCGCAGTGACGTAGAGCGGGCGTCACAAGATCGTTAAGATCTCCCTCACTGACAATGGCATCGGAGGGGATGCTGCTGGCAGGAGTGGAGGAGACATGATGCAACCCGACCTGGAACTGGTCCATATCCGCAAGGGCGAGAGTTTCGCCGCGTGGATGCACGGCTACCCGTTCCGGACGGTGCGGTGGCATTATCATCCTGAATATGAAATCCATCTGGTCGTCGCGACGTCAGGCAAGTTCTACGTGGGCGATTTCGCGGGACGGTTCGGCCCCGGCCAGCTGATCATGACCGGCCCGAACCTGCCGCAGAACTGGATCTCCGACATCGCGCCGGGGGAGGTGGTGACCGCCCGGTCCTTTGTCATCCAGTTTCCCGAAAGCTTCATCGACAACGCCTGTGCCACCGTCCCGGAGGCGGAAGCGATCCGCCCGCTGCTGGACCGCAGCCATCGCGGCCTGCTGTTCGATCCGGCCACCAGCGACGCCGTCCGCCCCCTGATGGTGCAACTGGTCGAGGCGCGCGGGCTGAAACGCATGGCCCTGTTCTGGGAGATCCTGGATCACCTGTCGAACGCCCCCCATCCCGAGGTTCTGGCCAGCCTGAGCTATGAGCTGGATCTGGGCAAGCTGACCCAGGGCGGCGTCAATCGCGCCATTGCCCATCTGCGTGAAAACCTGACGGAAGACGTGGACGAAAAGGAACTGGCCGATCTGGTCGGCCACAGTCCAAGCGCGTTTTCCCGCGCCTTCAAGCGGCACACGGGATCCACGCTCGTCCGGTACAAGAACCAGCTGCGGGTGGATCTGGCCTGCCAGATGCTGCTGACCCGCCCGAATGTTAAGGTCTCGGAGATCTGCTTCGAGGTGGGGTTCGGCAACCTGTCCAATTTCAATCGCCATTTCCTGAAGCTGAAGGGCATGTCCCCATCGCAGTTCCGCACCACCTTCGCGGCGAACGGCGATCCGGTGGGCGATCAGGATTCACATGTTCGGACGATGTCGTCCAACGGCGGGCGGAGGCCCGTCACGGTCCAAGAGGGAGGAACTTTCGGATGAAGAAGACACTTTGCACCGTATCGGCCATGGTGCTGGCACTGGCGGCGGCCCCCGTGATGGCGCAGGACAGCCTGAAGATCGGCATGTCGTTCCAGGAAATGAACAACCCCTACTTCGTGTCTATGCAGGAGGCGCTGAACGAGGCGGCCGACAGCATCGGCGCCGAGGTGGTGGTGACGGACGCCGCCCATGACGTGGCCAAGCAGATCTCGGACATCGAGGACATGCTGCAGCAGGGCATCGACATCCTGCTGATCAACCCGACCGACAGCGCGGGCGTGGAATCGGCCGTGACGATGGCCAAGGCGCAGGACGTCATCGTGGTCGCCGTGGACGCGCAGGCCAACGGCCCGGTCGACACCTTCGTGGGTTCGAAGAACCGCGACGCCGGCTACATGTCCTGCAAGTACCTTGCCGACGAGCTGGGCGGCGAGGGCGAGGTCGCGATCCTGGACGGCATCCCCGTCATCCCGATCCTGGAGCGTGTGGAAGGCTGCAAGGCCGCCTTCGCCGAATATGAAGGCATCACGCTGGTCGACACGCAGAACGGCCGTCAGGACCGTTCGGTCGCGCTTGGCGTGGTCGAGAACATGATCCAGTCGCACGCCGATCTGGCTGGCATCTTCTCGGTCAACGATGGCGGCGCGATGGGCGCGCTGGCCGCGATCCAGGGGTCGGGCCGCGACATCAAGCTGACCTCGGTCGATGGCGCGCCGGAAGCGGTGAAGGCCGTGGCCGATGGCGGCCCGTTCATCGAAACGACCGCCCAGTTCCCGCGAGATCAGGTCCGCGTGGGTCTGGCCATGGCGCTGGCCCAGAAGTGGGGCGCCCGTGTCGTGCCGAAGGCCGTGCCGATCGACGTGCGCGTGGTTGACAAGGAAAACGCGGCCGATTTCGCCTGGTAAGCCCAACGGCACCGCCCCCACGGGCGGTGCCACCCCAACGGAGGCAGTCATGCTGGAACTGAACGGCATCAAGAAAAGCTTCGGCCCCGTCCAGGTGCTGCATGGCGTGGACCTGAACGTCCGCGCCGGAGAGGTGCACGCCCTGCTGGGCGAGAACGGCGCTGGAAAATCCACGCTGATGAAGATCGTCAGCGGCATCCTGCAACCGAGCGAGGGCACCATCCGCGTGGACGGGCAGGAGCGCACCTTTGCCGACTACGACGCCGCGATCGAGGCCGGCATCGGCATCGTGTTTCAGGAATTTAGCCTGATCCCCTATCTGAACGCCGTCGACAACATGTTCCTGGCGCGCGAGAAGCGCACCCGTCTGGGCCTTCTGGACCGCCGCGCGATGCGCGAACGGGCCCGCATGATCCTTGGCCGTCTGGGAGTGAGCATTCCGCTGGACGTGCCGGTGGCCCGCCTGTCGGTGGCCGAACAGCAGTTCGTGGAGATCGCGAAGGCCCTGTCGCTTGAAGCCCGCATCCTCGTGCTGGACGAACCCACGGCCACGCTGACGCCCGGCGAGGTGGAGCATCTGTTCACCGTCATGCGCGAGTTGCGCCGGCAGGGCGTGGCCATCGTCTTCATCTCGCACCATCTGGAAGAGATCTTCGAGATCTGCGACCGCATCACCGTCCTGCGAGACGGATCGTTCGTCGCCAGCTGCGCCGTGGCCGAAACCGACACCGACCGGCTGGTGGAGATGATGGTCGGCCGCCGGATCGAGAACAGCTTCCCCCCGAAGCCCGCCCACATCCCGGCCGAGATCGTGCTGGAATGCGAGGAGGTGCAGCTGCGCAAGAACGGCCCCGTATCCTCGTTCCAGCTTCGCAAGGGGGAGATCCTGGGCTTTGCGGGCCTTGTCGGCTCGGGCCGGACGGAAACCGCGCTGGCCATGCTGGGGGCGTTTCCCGCCGCCCGCTGCCGGGTCCGTGTCGACGGGCAGGAGATGCGGTTCCGCGAACCGGCCGAGGGGCTCGCGCATGGCATCGGCCTTCTGCCCGAAAGCCGCAAGGAACAGGGGCTGATCACCAGCTTCTCGATCCTCCAGAACATCTCGCTGAACAACTACGGCAAGTATCGCAGGAACCACTGGTTCATCGACCTGAAGGCCGAACGCGCCGCGACCGTGGACGCCATGCGGAACGTGCGCGTGAAGGCCCAGGGGCCCGACGCGCGGATCGACACCCTGTCGGGCGGCAACCAGCAGAAGGTCGTCATCGCGCGCTGGCTGAACCACCAGACCAAGGTGCTGATCTTCGACGAACCGACGCGCGGCATCGACGTGGGCGCGAAGGCCGAGATCTATGCGCTGATGCGGCAGTACACCGCGCAGGGCCATTCGATCATCATGATCTCGTCCGAGCTGCCGGAGGTGATCGGCATGTCCGACCGCGTCTGCGTGTTCAAGGGGGGCGGGATCGTCGCCACGGTCGAGGGCGAACACATCAATTCAGAGGACATCATGACACACGCCACCACGGGGAGGACCCGGAATGTCGCTTGACGCCACCGTGGAACGGCGGTTCGACGCCCGCCGCCTGCTGCATTCGCCACTGGCCCTGCCGCTGATCGGGCTGATCGTCGTGTCGGTCCTGATGGGCTTCGCCAGCGACAACTTCTTCTCCGTCTCCAACATCTTCAACGTGCTGCGGCAGGTGTCGATCGTGGCGATCCTTGCGGTGGGGATGACCTTCGTCATCCTGACCGGCGGGATCGACCTGTCGGTCGGCGCGGTCATGGCGCTGGCGGGAACGATCGCGGCGGGCCTGATGGTCAACTTCGGCATGCCCGGCTGGGTCGGGCTGCTGGCGGGGCTTGGCGTCGGGGTCGTGTTGGGGGTCTTCAACGGCTTCATGGTCGCCTGGGGCCGCATGCCCGCGATCATCGTGACGCTGGCCACCATGGGCATCGCCCGGGGCCTCGGCCTCATCTATTCCGGGGGCTATCCGATCTCGGGCATTCCGTCCTGGATTTCGTGGTTCGGGGTGGGGCGGATCGGGATCGTGCCGGTGCCGGTCATCGCGATGGTCATCGTCTATGCGGTGGCCTGGGTCCTGCTGCAGCGCACGGCCTTCGGCCGCCACGTCTATGCGATCGGCGGCAATGAACTCGCAGCGAAGCTGTCGGGCGTGAAGACGCAGCGCGTGAAGCTGGCGGTCTATGCCATTTCCGGCGTGACGGCCGCCATCGCGGCGCTGATCCTGACGGGCCGCCTGATGTCGGGCCAGCCCAACGCCGGCGTGGGGTTCGAACTGGACGCCATCGCGGCAGTGGTTCTGGGCGGCACCGCCATTGCCGGCGGGCGCGGCCTGATCCTTGGCACGCTGATCGGCGCGATCCTTCTGGGCATCCTGAACAACGGCCTGAACCTGATGGGCATCAACCCGTACATGCAGGACGTGATCAAGGGCCTCATCATCCTTCTGGCCATCTACATCGGGCGCGAGTGGCGCTGAGTTTCCGGAGAAACGAACATGTCTGAATCCCTGAACGGCAAGATCGCCGTCATCACCGGCGCCGCCTCGGGCATTGGCCTTGCCACGACGGAGCGTTTGCTGGAACGCGGCGCCACGGTCGTCATGGTCGACTGGGACAAAAAGGCGCTGGAAGCCATCGTGTCCCGGCTGGGAGACCGGGTCATCCCGCAAGTGACGAACCTGCTGGACGCCGACAGCTGCAACGCAATGGTGCCGGACATCCTGTCGAAGGTGGACCACATCGACATCCTGTATTGCAACGCCGGCAGCTATATCGGCGGCGATCTGGTGGACACGACGCCCGCCGCCATCGACAAGATGCTGAACCTGAACATCAACGCGGTGATGAAGAACGTCCACGCCGCGATCCCCCACATGATGGAACGCAAGACGGGCGACATCATCGTCACCTGCTCTATCGCCGGCCACTTCCCGGCGGAATGGGAGCCGGTCTATTCCGCCTCCAAATGGGCGATGACCAGCTTCGTTCAGGGGATGCGCCGTCAGATGATCCCGCATGGCGTCCGCGTGGCGCAGGTGTCGCCCGGCCCCGTCGTGTCCGCCCTGCTGGCCGACTGGCCCGAGGAGAACCTGCGCAAGGCGAAAGAGTCCGGCAGCCTCATGGACCCCGAGGAAGTGGCCGACGCGGTGGAATACATGCTGACGCGCAAGCGCACGGTGACGGTCCGCGACCTGATCGTCATGCCCACCAACTTCGCGCGGATGTAAGATGTTCATCGGCGTTGATGTCGGAACCGGATCGGCCCGCGCGGGCGTGTTCGACGCGTCGGGCGCGCTTCTGGCGACGGCCAGGCACGACCTGCAGATGCATGTGGACGGCGCGCATGTCGAACAGTCCAGCGCGCAGGTCTGGGGGGCCGTCTGCGCCGCCGTTCGCGGGGCGATGGCTGGACTGGATCCGGCGCAGGTGAAGGGCATCGGCTTCGACGCCACCTGTTCGCTTGTGGTGGAGGGATTGCCCGTGGGCGACCCCGCCCATCCCGAACGCGACATCATCGTCTGGATGGACCATCGCGCCCTGGATCAGGCCGCGCGCATCAACGCGGGCGATCACGCGGTGCTGCGCTATGTCGGCGGCCGCATCTCGCCCGAGATGCAGACGCCGAAGCTGTTGTGGCTGAAGGAACACCGGCCGGAGGTTTATGCCAAGGCCGCGCAGTTCTTCGACCTGACGGACTTCCTGACCTGGAAGGCGTCAGGGGCCACCGACCGGTCGTCCTGCACCGTCACCTGCAAATGGACCTATCTGGCGCATGAAGAACGGTGGGACGGCGACTACTTCCGTGCCATCGGTCTGGGGGATCTGGCCGAGGACGGGTTCGCCCGCATCGGCCAAAGCGTGGTCCACCCCGGCACCGCCTTGGGCCAAGGCCTGACGGCCGAAGCGGCGGTCGAGATGGGCCTGCCGCACGGCATCGCCGTGGCCGCCGGCCTGATCGACGCGCATGCGGGCGGGGTGGGGACCGTGGCCGCGGGTGGTGATGCGACGGCCTGCTTGGGCTATGTGTTCGGCACCTCCTCCTGCACCATGACCACGACGAAGGCGCCGACTTTCGTGCCGGGCGTCTGGGGGCCGTATTTCAGCGCCATGGTTCCCGGGATGTGGCTGAACGAAGGCGGCCAGTCGGCGGCCGGCGCCGCCATCGCGCAACTGGTGAAGATGCACCCCGCGTCGGCCAAGGCGGAGGAACTTGCCCGTGCTGCCGGGCAGAACCTTCCGCACTGGCTGGCCGACCGTGCTTTGGCACAGGCGGGCCAAGCGTCGGAGGCCGTGCGTCTGGCCGACAACCTGCATGTCGTGCCGGAATTCCTTGGCAACCGTGCGCCCTTCGCTGATCCCCACGCCCGGGCCGTCATTTCCGGCCTGGGGATGGATCAGGGGGTGGACGCGCTTGTCGCCCTTTACGTCGCGGGGATCTGCGGCCTTGGCTATGGCCTGCGCCAGATCATCGAGACGCAGGCGGACCACGCTGCGCCCGTGGCCACCATCGCGGTGTCGGGCGGGGCGGGGGCGCATCCCTTGACGCGCCAGATCCTCGCCGACACCACCGGCCTTCCGGTGGAGGTCACGGCCTGCCCCGAGCCTGTCCTCTTGGGCTCGGCCATGCTGGGGGCGGTGGCGGCCGGGGCGTTCCCCGATCTTCAGGCCGCCATGCCCGCCATGTCCCGCGTCGAGACCCGCTGCACCCCCGCCGGGGGCACGAACGGCCGCGTGCATGACGCCCGTTACCGCGCCTTCCTGACCCTTCAGGCCACCGCCCGCGATCTTCGCCTTGCCGCCGAAGCGGCGGCCACATGAACCCCAATCCGGAGAGCAACATGCAATTTTCAGGCAAACGCGTCATCGTGACCGGCGCCGGCAAGGGCATCGGCCGCGCCTGCGCCATTGTCATGGCCGCGCGCGGGGCCGAGGTGATCGCCCTGTCGCGCACCCAGTCCGACCTCGACAGCCTTGAGGACCAGATCGGCAGCCGGTCCATTCGCGTCGACATGCAGGACGTGGCCGCCACCCGCGCCGCCATGGCCGAGGCCGGGACCGCCGACTTTTTGATCAACAGCGCCGGCATCAACGTGCTGGAACACAGCCTCGACATGACCGAGGCGGGATACGAGGCGGTGCTGGGCGTCAACCTGCGCGCAGCCCTGATCACCTGCCAGGAGTTCGGGCGCATGCGCGTCAAGGCGGGTGGCGGCGGTGCGATCGTCAACATCACCTCCATCGCGGGACATCGCGGCTTTGGCGAGCATCTGTGCTACGCCGCGTCCAAGGCGGGGCTTGAAGGCGCAAGCCGCGTGCTGGCCAAGGAGTTCGGCGCCCACGGCATCCGCGTGAACTGCGTGGCCCCCACGATCACGCTGACCGAACTCGCCGCCGAAGCATGGAGCGATCCGGTCAAGTCGGGGCCGATGATGGTGCGCCACCCCCTGAACCGCTTTGCCGAGGCCGAGGAGGTCGCCGCCAGCATCGCGATGCTGCTGTCGGACGACGCGCAGATGCTGACGGGTGCGGTGCTGCCCATCGACGGCGGCTTCCTCGCCGTCTGAAAGGTGTTACCGCGCGCCCCATGTGTCCGACAGGCGATAGCCTTCGGGCCATGGATCCGCCGGGTCCAGCATGTGCTGATGCATCCCCGTGATCCAGGCGCGGCCCGAAATCTCGGGCAGGATCGCGGGGCGGCCACCGACCGTCGTTTCGCCCAGAATGCGGCCCGTGAAGGTCGATCCGATCAGGGACACGGCCGTCAGGCTGTCCGTCTGGTCCATCTGCCCGCGCGCGTGCAGCACGGCCATCCGCGCCGACAGGGCCGTTCCGGTGGGCGAGCGGTCGATCTTTCCCGGCTGGATCGCCACGGCGGCCTTGGTCCGCAGGCCATGCTCCGTCCGCTCCACCTCTCCGGCGAACAGGCAGAAGGAGAAATGGCGCCAGTCGCAGTTGTCCGGATGATGAAAGCGCAGCGCAGCGTTGGCGGCGTTGGTGATCCGCACGCCCAGCGTGGCAAGGGCATGCGCGTTGTCGGTCGTCAGATCGATCCCCAAGGCGGCCGCGTCGACGATCACGAAGCTGTCGCCGCCATAGGCGGTGTCGACCGTCAGCGTGCCAAGCCCCTCCACCTCCAGCCGCGTGTCCAGCGTGGCGGCAAAGCTGGGCAGGTTTTGCACGAAGATCCGCTCCGCCTTGCCGTTCCGGCATTCCGCGCGCACCCGGACCAGCCCGCCCGGTGCTTCCAGAACGATCTCCGTCACCGGTTCCTGCATCGGCAGGATGCCACTGTCCAGAAGCACCGTCGCCACGCAGATGGAGTTGGAGCCGGACATCGGCGGCGTGTCCTCCGGCTCCATGATGATGAAGGCGGCGTCGGCGTCGGGATTCTTTGGCGGAACCAGCAGGTTGACGTGGCGGAAGACGCCACCCCGCGGTTCGTTCAGCACGAAGTTGCGCAGGGTCTGGTCCTTCGCGATCCAGCGGCTCTGCTCCCACAGGGTGTCGCCGGGGGGCGGGGCCACCCCGCCGATGATGACATCGCCCACCTCCCCCTCGGCATGGGAGGAGATGACGTGGATGGTCTTGCGGCTGCGCATGTCGGATCCTTATCGAAGCCAGGCGGGAAGATGGTCCGGCGCACGCCCGGACACCGCCGCGGCCACGCAATCGGCCAGACTGCCGAAGCGCACCGCGCGGCCGGACAGGCCGGGGGCGTAGTGGGCATATTTGCCGGAATTCGTCATCAGCGTGCGGGCATGGGGCGGGAAGACCGGCTCCGAGATGGAACACCAGCAGAGGTCGGGCACCACCTGCGCGCCGGACGCCTCCAGCACCGCAAGGGTCCCGTTCGCCTTGGCCGCCGCGATCGTGTCATGGCCGCAGGTGATGATGGTCGCCACTTGCGTTTTCCGCCCGGCGACCAGCGCCGCCAGCGCCTGACATTCGTTCAGAGAAAAGTGCGGACTGCCCAAGGCCACAAGGTCGATGTGAGAGGGGGCGGCGTTGAACTGACGCCAGGCAGCGGCCAGATCCTCGCGGGTGATGGTGGCGATGTCGGCGTTGGGATCGACCTGATCCGCCTCGGGCGTGACGCCTTCGATGTGCAGCATCGGCGCGGCCGAGGTGGTTCCGAAAGCCGCGCACAGCGCCTTCAGCGCGTCCGCGTCCGGCGAAACAGTGATGCCCGTCAGCAGCGGAATGCGATCCGGCGCCCGCAGGCCCGCCACATAGCCGATCAGGGGCCAGACGGCGTCATCCGCACCCGGCGGCACATCCACCTTCAGGATGCGGCGCGCGACCCGTTCTTCCGACAGATACACGCCGGACAAGGGGGCACGCCCCGTCAGCGCGATCATCAGGTCCAGAAAGTCCGGATGTTTCACCGTCCGCGCCCCCAGGACCGAGTTCGCGTAGATGACGGCGTTGGATTCGGCCCAGGCCACCGCCTCCCCCTGTGCAGGTACGGTGGGAAGCTGGTAGGGCGCGCAGGTGAAGCTGGGCCGCGCCCCCATCTGCACATAGGCGTCGGCCAAGCGGCTGGCGGGGCCGCCGAATTGCGGTGGCACCCCCTGCGCCTGCCAGTTCTGCCGGTCGACCGAGATCGCGTTCATCGTCGTCGGCACGCAAACCCGCGCCCCCATTTCCGCCATGGCCTCGGCGAACAGCAGGTTGGCGGGGCTGGCATAGATGCAACCGTCGATATGGGCCTGCGTCACGTCGATCAGCGCCGTTGCGCCCTGCTGGGCGGCCATGGTGCAGATCACCTCCATCGCCAGCTTCTGCGCGGGCGGGCCCTGCAGCATCGCGTGATCCTGCGCCGTCAGTTGCATCGCGGACATGGGCGGAGGCGAAAGGGGAAGATGCAGCCCGTCCGCCTGAAGATGCGTGTCGCGGATGGTGGCATGGGCGGTGCGGGACAGGGCGTCGAACTCCGCCGCGTCCAGTCGCAGGACGGGAAGGGCGCGGCCGAACATCCGGCCGGCGATCAGCGCGCCAAGGGTCAGGATATCCTCGGCCCCGCGAAAGACCAGTGCGGCCGGTCCCCGTCCATTCAGCGCCAGTTCCAGCAGCACCCCGCTTCCGGTGCAGGAGCCGCGGCTGGTCGGCATCATCAGGATCGTGCCGGTCAGGCAGCGTCCCGTCAGCGGATGATGCGCATCGATGACGATGCCCGTGGCCGGATCGACGCCGCCCCAGAAGCTTAGCCCCTCGGTCGCGTGGACCACGGGGCCTTCGGCCTGACCGGCGACGACGATCCGGGCGGTCATTTGACGACGAAGCCGTGCGCGAAGGGATCGCGGTCGTCGATGAAGATGGTGTTGTAGCCCGTCATCCGCGCCCATCCGGCGATGGAGGGGATGATTGCCGGCTTGCCCCCTACCGTCGTTTCCGCTTCCACCCGGCCCTTGAACAGGCTGCCTATGATGGATTCGTGCACGAATTCGTCCCCCGCCTTCAGCTTGCCCTTCGCCGCCAGCTGCGCCATCCGGGCCGAGGTTCCGGTGCCGCAGGGGGACCGGTCGATGGCCTTTTCGCCATAGAAGACGGCATTGCGGGCATGGGCCCCTTCAACCGTCGGCGCACCGGTCCACTGGATGTGGGACAGGCCCCGGATCTCCGGATGCTCGGGGTGCACGAAGTCGTATTTGGCGTTTAGGGCGGCGCGCAGCTTGGGGGACCAGCCGACCAGCTCGCCCGCCGTGTGGTCGGCCATGTCGCGGAAAACCTTCTGCGGCTCCACGATGGCATAGAAGTTGCCGCCATAGGCCACGTCGACCACGACCTCGCCCAGCCCCTCGACCTCGGCCGTCAGCCCTTCGGCGTGCAGGAAGCCGGGGACGTTGGTCAGGCGCACTTCCTCAACAAACCGGCCCTCCTGCCGATAGGTGATGTCGACCTTGCCCGCCGGCGCGTCGATGGAGAGCTGGCCGGGCACCCGTGGCGTGATCAGGCCGTTTTCGATCGCCATGGTGATCGTGCCGATGGTGCCGTGCCCGCACATGGGCAAGCAGCCGGAGGTTTCGATGAACAGCACGGCCACATCGCAATCCGGCCGCGTCGGCGGATACAGGATAGAGCCGGACATCATGTCATGGCCCCGCGGTTCGAACATCAGGCCGGTGCGGATCCAGTCGAACTCCCGCAGGAAATGGGCGCGCTTTTCCAGCATGTTCGCGCCGGTCAGCAGCGGCCCGCCGCCCGAGACGAGCCGGACGGGGTTGCCGCAGGTGTGCCCGTCGATGCAGGAAAACGTGTGCGAGGCCATGTCAGAACCTTTGGGGAGAGAAGGGTGCAAGATCGATGGCGGGGGTGGACCCCGTCACGAGGTCGGCGACCAGACGTGCGGTGCCGGCCGACTGGGTCAGGCCCAGATGGCCGTGGCCGAAGGCGTGGATGACCCGCGGCGTCGCGCGGGAACGGCCGATCGCCGGAAGGCTGTCGGGCAGCGACGGGCGGAAGCCCATCCATTGCGTGCCGCCTTCCGTCTTCAGCCCCGGCAGGAACGCCGCGGCCTTGTCCAGCATCGCCTTCGACCGCTGGAAGTTCGGCGGGCGCGACAGGCCCCCAAGCTCCACCGCGCCGCCGACCCGGATGCCGGTGGACAGGTTGGTGACCACGAAGCCATGGCCCCCGAACGTCACCTGCATCCGAAGATCGAATGCGCCCGGCGGAAGGGTCGTGTTGTAGCCGCGTTCCGTTTCCAACGGGATGGTGTCGCCGACCTGCGCGGCCAACCGGTGCGAGAAGGCGCCCGCCGCGATGACCACGCGATCCGCTTGCCGGCCTTCCACCTCCACACCGCTCTCGGTCGGGCGCAGGGTCGATACGTTGGAACGTTCGATCCTGCCGCCCTCCGCGCGGAAGCGTTCCGCCAGCGCCAGCACATACAGCTTCGGATCATCGATGGAATGCCAGCCTGGCGTGAAGGTGCCGTGGGTGAAACGCGGGGACAGGCCGGGCTGAAGCTCCGCCATCTCCTCGGCGCTCATGTGGTGGAAGTCGATGCCATGCGCTTCGCGGGCGTCCCAGCCCGGCTTCGAGTCGTCGAATTCGCGCTGCGATTCATAGACTTGCAGATTGCCATTACGGCGCAGCATGAACAAGGTGCCGGAGGCGGACAGGAACGGCTCCAGTTCTGCCTTGGACAAGTCCATCAACGCCGTCTGCGCCGAGGTGGAGGCGGCCACCTGCGACGGGGAGCAGGCGCGCCAGAAGCGGTACATCCACGGGGCGATCTTCAACGCGTAAGCCGGCGGAACCGTCAGGGGCCCCAGCGGATCCAGCAGCCATTTCGGCGCCTTCTTCAACAGGCCAGGCGATGCGAGGGGCAGGATGTCTGTGAAGGCGAATGCCCCCGCGTTCCCGGCCGAAGCACCCGCCGCCGGACCTTCACGGTCCAGAACCGTGACGTCGAAGCCGCGCGCCTGAAGCGCCAGGGCCGAAGATAGCCCGACCACGCCGGCCCCGATGACAATGATGTTCGACATGATCAATGCGTGGCCGACAGGAAGGTTTGCAACTCGGGCGTCTGGGGCGCGCCGAACAGATCCGCGGGCGAAGCGATCTCGGCCATGACGCCCTTATGGAAAAATGCCACGCGATCAGACACTTCCCGCGCGAACTTCATCTCATGCGTGACGCAGATCATGGTCATGCCTTCCTGTGCCAGAAGGCGAAGCGTGTCCAGAACCTCCCCCACCAGTTGCGGATCGAGAGCGGACGTCACCTCGTCGAACAGCATGTAGTCCGGAGACATCGCCAGGGCGCGCGCGATGGCCATCCGCTGCTGCTGACCGCCGGACAGGCGCGAGGGGTAGACCTTCAGCTTGTCGCCAAGGCCGACATGGCTCAACTGCTTCACGGCCATGGCCTCCGCCTCGGCCTTGGGCAGGCCAAGGACCTTGCGCGGCGCCAGCATGACATTTTCCAGCACGGTCAAGTGGGGGAAGGCGTTCCATTGCTGAAAGACGATCCCCACCTTGCGGCGCAGCTTGTTGAGGTCGGTGCCCTTGGCATGCACCTCGGTCCCGTCCAGAAGGATGCGGCCCGAGTCGATGGGCTCCAACCCGTTGATGCAGGTCAGTAGCGTGGATTTGCCCGACCCCGACCCGCCGATGACGGTCAGAACCTCGCCCTTCTGGACGGTCAGGTCGATGCCCTTCAGCACCTCCAGCGGGCCAAAGGATTTGCGGACGTTCTGGATCTCAATCATTTGGGGACCACCGTCTTTCGAGATACCCGCCAAGCCGGGCGATGGGGAAGCTGAGAAGGAAGTAGATGGCGCCGCAGATCATCAGGATGAACAGCGGTTCCTGCAAGCGCGTCACGAGGATCTGCGAAGCGCGCAACAGCTCGATCAGACCCAGCCAGAGGACCAGCGAGGAATCCTTCAGAACCCCCAGCGTCAGCCCGATCCAGGCCGGCAGCGACACACGCGTGGCCAGCGGCGCCACGATGTAGCGCATATCATGCCACCAGGTCATGCCAAGCGAGCGGGCCGCCCGGCGGGTGTTGTTGGGCACGGCCTCGATCCCGCCGCGCACGATTTCGGTGCAGAAGGCGGCGGTATAAAGCGACAGCACCACGCAGGACGTGGTGAAGGGATCCCATCCCAGACGGGCGATGGCCTGAAAGGCGTTGGCCAGCACCAGCTGGATCAGCAGTGGGACGGAGCGGAAGATGTCCAGCACGAAGGTCAGCGGCAGCGACCAGACGGGGCCCGCCTGATACCGCAGCACGCCGAAGACGATCCCCATCAGCGTTCCGGCGATGACCGAAACGGCGGTGACCATCAGCGTCATCCCCGCGCCATGCGCAAGGAAGATCAGGTCGTTCCATGTGAGGGCGGTGTCGAACATGTCAGCCTCTCAATACCGGAACATGCGCCATGCTACGGCATGGGCGGCCAGCGTCACGGCCTTGGCGATCAGGTAGTAGATCACGGCGGCAATCGCGAAGAATTCGAAGGTGCGGAAAGACCTTGCGTTCAACTCTTGCGTGATGCCCGCAAGATCGGTGTTCATGCCGACGGTCACGCCGAGCGAGGTCATGAGGATCGCCCAGACCATCTGGTTGGTGGCGGGAAGAAACGCCACGCGGAACATCTGCGGCATCACGATCAGCCGGAACGCCTGCGTCGCCGGCATGCCCAGCGACCGTGCGGCGCGGGTCTGCGTGTCGGGAATGGCCTTCAGGGCGCCGCGGAAATTCTCGGCCAGATAGCCCGCGTTGTTGAACGCGATCCCCGCCAGAAGCGAGGTGAAGGGGCTGAGATGGATACCGAAGGCGCCCAGCCCGAAATGCGCCATGTAGATCTGGAACAGGGCCGGCGTGTTGCGCGCCAGTTCCACCCATGCGGTCGCAAAGCCGCCAAGGATGCGGTTGCCCGACAGGCGGAACATCGTCAGCAGCACGGCCACGGCCACGCCGATCACCATGGACAGCAGCGCGATCTGAAGCGTGACCAGCGCGCCGTCCAGCATCTGCGGCAGGGCGTTCAGCGCCTGGTTCCAGCGGAAGTTGTAGTTGAACATGATGGATCGCGTCCCGGAAATGGCGCCGGCAGGGTATCACCTGCCGACGCGGGCGCCTGGATCAGCGGTAGACGCCGCTGGCCGTCAGGTTGGGCACTTCGCCTCCGACCCATTTCTCGTACAGCTCGGCATACCGGCCAGAGCGGACCTGATGGTTGATGAACAGGTTGAGGAAGTTGAGAAGGCCATATTCCTCGCGCATCGCGAAGAGCGAAACGTAATCCGTGTCGAACGGCGCCGTGCCCACGACCGAGATGCCGGGGAAGTTGCCCGTCTTCACGTTCGCCTGCGCCACGGTGGAGGTGGAGACGGTGGCGTCGATCTGCCCTTGGCTGAGGGCGAGGAACACATCGGCCTGGGTCTGGTAGGGTCGGAAGGTGCCGGTGCCCCATTCCTTCACCTGCTCCTCCAGCGCGATCGCCTCGTAGGTGCCGGCCGTGGCGCCCACGGTCTTGCCCTTCATCCCCTCGAACGAGGTAACGCCGGAGGCTTCATTTGCCGTGACCGCCATTTCGAACGCGAAATAGGGGATCGTCATCCCGACGGTTTTGGCGCGCTCCAGCGTGTCGGAGGTGGAGGCGACGCCGACATCGACGCGGCCGGACATCAAGGCCGGGATGCGTTCGGGGAAGGGCGTCTCCACGATCTCGGCCTCAACCCCCAAGGCGGAGGCGAGATCGTTGCAGTAATCGACGTCGAAGCCGATCGGCGTGTTGCTTTCATCCCGCGATCCCATGGGCGGGAAATCCAGCACGACCGCGCAACGCAGCGTGCCCGAGGAGATGATGTCGTCCAGCGCGTCGGCATGGGCCCCGGACGTCAGACAGGTGGCGGCAAGAAGCCCGGCCACAAATGCGGTCTTCATGTAGATACTCCCTGATGGTGGTCTTGATTCGACCTACTCGTTCAAAAGTTATGACGCCGGGGCTTTTTTGAAGCAACAGTGAATACTGTATGTATACATTAAGTGCTACAAAGGAGGAGACACCGAATGACCGCACGAGGCCCCGTCACCGTCGAGACACTGACCACGATGATCGAGGAGATCTTCCGCAACGCGGGCCTTTCCGCCCGGCAGGCCGCCGCGACGGCACGGGTCATTGCCTTGGCTGAACAGGATGATTGCACCTCGCACGGGGTGTATCGCCTGGCGGGATGCCTGCGGACCATCAAGGCGGGCAAGGTCGACCCGAACGCGGAACCGGTGCTGACGGATGACGGATCGGCCGTGCTGCGGGTCGCGGCGGGGGGTGGATTTTCCTCTGCCGGATTTGATTTGGCCGCGCCCATTCTGGCCGAACGTGCGAAGACCCTGGGGATGGCGGCGCTGGTCATCAACGATTGCGTCCACTTTTCCGCGCTGTGGCCCGAGATGGAATCGCTGACATCCTTGGGTGTGGCGGCGCTGGCGATGTGCCCGAGCTATGCCAGCGTCGCGCCGGCCGGGGGAACGGAGGCGCTTTTAGGCACGAACCCGATCGCCTTCGGCTGGCCGCGCGTGAGCCGGCCGCCCTATGTCTTCGACTTCGCCACCAGCGTCGCCGCGCGCGGAGAGATCGAGCTGCACCGTCGCGCGGGAACCCCCTTGCCGGAAGGCTGGGCCGTTGACCCGGAGGGGCGCCCGACGACGGACCCCGTCAGCGCTCTGGAAGGCGCGATGCTGCCCTTCGGGGCGCACAAGGGATCGGCCATCTCCACCATGGTGGAGTTGCTGGCAGGGGTGATGATCGGCGATCTGACCAGCCCCGAGGCGCGCGATCTGGTGGGCGGCACAAGCCTTTCGCCTCAGCATGGCGAACTGGTGCTGGCTTTCAGCCCCGAACGCTTTGCGGCCGGGCGGCCCGGTGATCCCTTCGCCCGGGCCGAAGGCCTTTTCGAGGCGATTGCCGGCCAAGGCGCGCGCCTGCCATCCCAACGCCGTTTCGCCGCCCGGGCAAAGGCGCAGGCGGAGGGCATTCATCTGACCGAGGCCGAATGGGCGGAACTGGAGCAGCTCCGCACACTCGGCCTCGACGCGGTCTAGTGATCAGGCGGCGTACTGGCGGACGGCGGGCTGCGCCGTCCAGCCCTTGTACCACGCGTCGAACAACCGAAGCTGCGCTTCGGCATAGCGGCGCTGGCTGTCGGTCAGCGCGTCGGTTTCATAGAAGTGCAGGCCGTATTCCGGCGCGCCCTTCAGTACCATCATGTGCTTGAAATACAGGACCAGATCCGGACCTTCGTCGAAGGAAGACAGGACGGCCAGCGCCTGTTCCAGTTCCAGGGCAAGCTGGCGGGCCGTGGCGTCGCCCTTCGCGGCCGCCTGCGCCAGCGCCACAAGATGAAGCACCTCCTTCGGAAGCACGTTGCCGATGCCGGTGATCGCACCCGTCGCCCCGCAATTGACGAAGCCGTGGAAGACGGCGGTGTCGACGCCGATCATCAGCGAGACATCTTCGTCCTCGCTGGTGATGTTTTCCGCGGCATAGCGCATGTCGGCGGGCCCGCCGAACTCCTTGAAGCCCACAAGGTTGGAATGCTCCGCCCGCAGGGCGAAGAACAGGTCGGCGCGGGTGGCGAACCCGTAATAGGGGCTGTTGTAGATCACGGCCGGAAGATCGGGCGCGGCCGCCAGAATGGCCTTGAAATGCGCCCTTTGGGCGGCGACGGAGGGGCCGCGCGACAGAACCCGGGGGATGACCATGAGACCCTGTGCACCGACCTTCTGGGCATGCGCCGCATGCGCCACGGCCTTGGCGCTGTTCACGGCGCCCGTGCCCACGATGACCGGAACACCCGCCTGAACCAGACGCTCCACCCCCTCCATCCGCTGTTCGTCCGTCAGGAGGGGCCAGTCGCCCATGGATCCGCAATAGACGACGGCGGACATGCCTTGGGCGACCAGCTCCCTCCCCTTGGCGACAAGGGCGTCGAAGTCTGGCTGGCGGTCGGGGGTGCAGGGGGTCATCAGCGCCGGAATGCATCCGGAAAAGATTTCGGCTTTCATGGCTATCTCCAAAGGAAAGGCGTTCGGGAATCGTTGTTCTTCCAAGGACAATACAGACTGTATTCTGCGTGTCGACAAAACTTCCGCCCATGGATCAAGCTATTTGAATGCCAATCCGATGATGTTATACAAGCTGTCGACAAGCTACGGGGCAAGCATGATCGAGCAGACCGAACGCAAGCGGGGCGAAGGTGTCCGGCTGGTCCACACCATCCTGAGGGAAGAGATCCTTGATCTAATCCTGCCACCCGGCAGCCCGATCGACGAGATCCAGCTGGCCGAGCGTCTGTCCATGTCGCGCACGCCGATACGGGAGGCACTGGTCCGGCTGGCGGGGGAAGGGCTGGTCACGACCCTGCCCAACCGTTCGACTATCGTGGCGAACATCGACTTCCTGAACCTGCACAACTTCTTCGACGCGCTGATCCTGATGTACCGCGTCACGACCCGGCTGGGCGCGCAGAACCGGACTGAACAGGATCTGGAGGTCATCCGCGACCACCAACTGCGCTTTGCCGCAGCCGTGAAGACGCAGGACGCCAAGGCGATGATCGCGACCAATCGCGACTTCCACGTCGCGATCGCCGAAGCTGGCCGCAACCCTTATTACACGGCCCTGTTCCAGCGCCTTCTGGACGAAGGGCGGCGGATCCTGCGCGTCTACTATTCCTCGTTCGACAACCGGCTGCCGGAACAATATGTGCGCGAGCATGACGAGATGATCGCCATCCTGGAGGCGCGGGACGTGACCGAGGCGGATCGCATGGCCACCGTGCACGCGGAACAGATCGTGCAGCAGATCCAGAAGATGATCGCCCGGGACGACCGGCAGACGATCCCCCTGTAACCTCAGTCGATCAGTTCGACCTTCTGGTGGCCGGCTTCGCGGATGTGGCTGTAAAGAAGGGTGGCCGCCGCCTGCATGTCCTGCGCCTCGATCAGGTCGAGGATCTGGAGATGTTCGCGGCTTTGCTGCGGCAGGCGGGTGCGGTTGTGGGTGATGTGGTATTCCAGCAGCCGCCGGATGCGGTTGATGCGGCGCACGGCGTCCAGAAAGAACGCGTTGTTGGCGCATTGCATCAGCATCTCGTGAAACTCGATGTTGGTGCTGAAGATCACGGACCGGTTTTCGTGCTCGTAATGCTCCAGCAGCGACATCTGGTGCTGGCGGGCCTGGGCGAAGGCGTCGGGATCGATGCGGAAACTGGGCAGCAGAAGGGCCTGCATCTCGATCGCGGCGCGGAATTGGTATGCCTCGTTGTAGGCCTTGCGCGAGGTCAGGGTTTCGCGGAAGTGCCAGCCATTGCCGGGCAGGCGGTCGATCCAGCCTTCCTCGGCGATCCGGTGCAGCACCCGCAGAAGCTGGCTGCGCGGAAGGCCGTAGGTCCGCATCAGCTCGTTCTCGCTCAGCCGGTCGGGCAGGCGGCCGGCCAGGCGGTCCTCGGCGATCTGGAAATACAGCGCATCCTCCCCCACGGCCGGTTCTTCTTCGGGCAGGGGGATGGTGCTGGCGTCAACCACCAGAAAATGTCCGCGATTGGGTTCGCTGCGCACAAGGCCCTGATCGGTCAGTGTCTTGAGCGCGGCGACCACGGGCGCGCGCGACACGCGGAAGGCGTCGGCCAGCGCCTGCGCGGGCAGGTGCTGGCCGGATTTCAGGTCATGGGCGCGGGCATGATCCAGAATGCGTGCGACGATCTGGGGGGCTAGGCTGCCTCGCGCCATGATGGGTCTCCTTTTCCGTTCTCAATCCTCGTCCTGACGGAATTTTGCAAGGCTGCGGAAGAGGAAAGGTGCGACCAGCGCGATGACGGCGATGGTGATCATGATGGCCGACCCGGGATGCTGGAACAGGACCATCGGGTCACCAAGGCTCATCTGCAGGGCGCGGCGCAGCTGGCTGTCGGCCATGGGACCCAGGATCAGGCCCACGACGACCGGCGCAATCGGGTAGTCGTAGCGCCGCATCAGGAAGCCGAGGATGCCGAACGCGACCAGCACCAGCAACTCCACCACCGACGGGTTGGCCGCGATCGTGCCCATCGTCGCGAAGACGAGGATGCCCGCGTAAAGCCAAGGCAGCGGGATCTTCAAGAGCCGCACCCACAGCCCGACCAGCGGCAGGTTCAGCACCAGAAGCATCACGTTCGCGATGAAGAGCGAGGCGACCAGACCCCAGACCAGCGCCGGATGCTGCACGAACAGCAGGGGCCCGGGTTGCAGGTTGTATTGCTGGAAGCCCGCCAGCATCACCGCCGCCGTGGCCGACGTGGGCAGGCCGAGCGTCAGCAGCGGCACCAGCGTTCCGGCGGCCGAGGCGTTGTTCGCGGCCTCCGGCCCCGCCACGCCTTCGATTGCGCCCTTGCCGAACTCCTCGGGCTTGCGGGCCAGCTTGCGTTCCATTGTGTAGCTGAGGAAGGTCGGGATTTCCGCCCCTCCGGCCGGCAGCGCGCCGATAGGGAAGCCCACCGCCGTGCCGCGCAGCCACGGGCGCCAGGACCGCGACCAGTCCTCTTTCGACATCCAGATGGAGCCTTTGATGGCGATCGGCTTTTCCGCGCCATACAGGTGGCGCGACACGACATGCAGCGCCTCGCCGATGGCGAAAAGGCCGACGGCCAGGGTGGTGACCTCGATCCCGTCGAAGAGGTTGGGGACGCCGAAGGCCAGTCGCGTTTGCCCGGTCAGCTGGTCGATCCCGACAAGGCCGAGCCAGAGGCCAAGCGCCAAACTGGTCAAACCGCGCAGGGGAGAGCTGCCGAACGTGGCCGAGACGGTCACGAAGGCGATCAGCATCAGGCCGAAATAGTCCCACGGCCCGAACTTCACGGCCACCTTCACCAGCATCGGCGCGAAGAAGGCCAGACCCAGCGTGGCGATCAGCGCCGCCACGAACGACCCGATGGCGGCCGTGGCCAGCGCCGGCCCCCCGCGTCCCTGACGGGCCATGCGGTTGCCTTCCAGCGCCGTGACGACCGAGGCGCTTTCCCCCGGCGTGTTCAGCAGGATGGCGGTGGTCGAACCGCCATACATCCCGCCGTAATAGATCCCCGCGAACATGATCAGCGATCCGCCCGGGTCCAGCTTGAACGTGACGGGCAGCAGAAGCGCCACCGTCAGGGCCGGCCCGATGCCGGGCAGCACGCCCACGGCCGTGCCCAGAAGCACGCCGATGGCGGCGAAGACAAGGTTCATCGGCTCCAGCGCGGTGGCAAACCCGCTGGCCAGATACATCAGCGAATCCATGGCGACCTCAAAGAAGGCGTTCGAGCGGTCCCATGGGGAGCGCGAGCGTCAGGAGCTTGTTGAACAGGAAGAAGATGCCGAGCGACAGCACGAAGCCCAGCAGCAGGTCGGCCACGATGGCCTTGCGGCCGAAGGCGCGCGCCGTGAAGGCGAACAGAAGCGTGGACCCCAGGATGAAGCCGCCGCCCAGCCAGATGCACAGCACGAGGCTGGCCAGTGCCAGCGCGACCCAGGCGAAGGCGCCCCAGTCGGCCTCCTCGGCCTCGATCCCCGGGCGGAAGGCGGCGATCAGGTGACCGACGCCAAGCACCGCGAAGAAGGCGGCCACGAAGTAGGAGGCCGCGTCCGCGCCCATGCCATATCCGGCGCGGATGTTCATGCCACGGGCGTCGTTGAAGGTGATGGCGGCGATGGCGAACAATGCAATGCCGATGACGACGGTCGGCCGGTGCAGTCCGGTTTTGGATGGCTGGAGCATGGCTGTTTCCCAGGGAAGGTCAAGCGGGACCGGAGCCCCGCCCGATGCGCGTCACTTCGCGAGGCCGATGGAGGTCAGCACCTCGTGCACGCGGTCCGTTTCGGAAGCGATGAAGGTCGTGAACTCGTCCGACGGGGCGTAGTAGTCGGACCAGCCGCGGGCCTTCAGGATTTCCTGCCATTTTGGCGACTTCACGGTCTTTTCGACGGCGCCTTCCAGCACGGCCTTGTCTTCGTCGCTGATGTCGGGGCCGGCGAAGATGCCGCGCCAGTTCACCAGTTCGATGTCCAGACCCTGTTCCTTCAGCGGCTTCGCCTCGATCCCCTCGATCGCCTCGGGGTAGGAGATGGCGAGCGCGCGCAGGTCGCCGGATTCGATCTGCCCCTGCCATTCGCCATAGCCCGAGATGCCTGCCGACACCTGTCCGCCCAGCATGGCGGCCAGCGATTCCCCACCGCCGGAATAGGCAACGTAGTTCACTTTGGACGGGTCTTCGCCCGCCGCTTCGGTGATCAGGGCGGCCAGGATGTGGTCCGCACCACCGGCCGAACCGCCCGCCCAGACCGTCCGCGACACGTCGGCCTTGATGCCTTTCACAAGGTCATCCATCGTCTGATAGGGGGAGGAGGCCGGAACCGCGATGACCAGCGGATCGCCCGTCAGCCGCGCGATGGGGGTCACGTTCGTCAGGTCATAGGGGGCGCCGTTGGTGATGATCGCGCCGACCATGGTGATCCCGCCCACCAACATCTGGTCGGCCGATCCCTTGGCGCCCTGCACGAACTGCGCCAGACCCACGGTCCCGCCCGCGCCCGGCACGTTAAGGACCTGGACGCTGTGCGCCGCGCCCGTCGCCATCATCGCTTCCTGAAGCGAGCGTGCGGCCGAATCCCAGCCCCCGCCGGCACCGGCCGGTGCCACGATGGACAATTCAAGATCCTGCGCCGCCAGCGGACCGGCCATGACCAGTGCGGCAAGACACGCGGCACCCAGTCTGGATGTAAGATAAGACATGAATTCCTCCCTATGCACCCTTGCATCAGGCGCATAGCCGTATTGCACTAAATGCAAGCGAAACGCAATCTGAATGTGGTGCCCTTTGCGAGAGATCGAAACCTTGTTCCGGCCGCCAAGATGGACCACTTAACCCTTGGAGGAACATCATGGGTTACATCGTTGCGGCCGCGATCATCGCGCTTTTGGTGATCGGCTTCACGCGCAAGACGGTTCTGGTCATGGCGGTGCTGGTGGCCATGGTCTTCGCAAGCGTCGGCATCTATCTGGCCGTGGACGCGCGGCGTCAGCACAGGGCGGAACAGCTTCTGGACGGGCTGGTCATGACGGTGGCCTACGATCCGTCCTGCGGGGCGGCGAAACCCGTGCGCATCACGCTGCACAACCAGACCGGCCGCACGGTGGAGGCGGTGACCTTCGACGTCGCGGCCTATCGCGAAGGGCACAGCATTCCGCTGTATCGCACGCGCGGATATCTTTCGGACCGCATCCTTGATCCGGAAGGGCGGTGGGAGGAGTGCTGGCCCATGCCCGACGCCATCCGCGGCACCGACACGAGCGGGTTCACCCTGAACCCGCCCGAAACCCTGCGGTGGGAGATCGAGAACCGGGCCGGCCGTTTCCGCGCCCGCTGAAGGCCGTGTCGGCAAACCCGCGCCGACCGGCAGGAAGACGGCGTGCAGGCGGCCATTCTGCGCTATGCTCCGCCCCCAAGACGATGAAACAGGATTGCACCTCATGTCGGACACGGCCGATCTCAACATCATATCGATGCCCACCCGCTACGTGGAGATGGTCCGCGTCGAGGACGACACCTATCGCTTGGGCAAGAACGGCGTCCTGTTCCGCACCAGCGATCCGGCCAGCGCCCTGCATGATCGGCGTGGAAGGCCCCTGACGCTGGACACCGTCCGCGCCAGTGGCGCCCCCGTCAGCAAGAGCTTCAGCGATGTCAGCTGGCGCACGGAGTTCGGGGCCGACATCCAGTATCCCTCCACCGCCGGAAACTTCCTGGACGTGGTGGGGCAGGTGTCGCCTGACGTGAACACGATCCGCGTGGACTTCAACGCCTACACCCTGCGCAACGAGGGGTATCTGGAGACCTTCCGCGCCTTCACCACGGCGGCGGCCGATCGCGGCTTCAAGCTGATCATCCAGTATTCCGATGGCCTGATGGCGGGTCGGGTGACGGCCGACGGACGGCAGAAGGCCACCGATCCCTCCGCCCGGATGGAGGAGATCGGGACCGGCTGGCAGGAGGTCATGGGCTGGCTGGAAGAACGGGCGCAGGCGCCGATCCTTGATGCCGTCTATGGCTTCGAGGTCATCAACGAGCCGATGGCCTATCCGAAATCGGCGGCCGGTGGGGAGGCCTATGCCCGCGACATCGCCCGCATCGTGGACGACCGGGGCATCGACTGGCACGGGCGGAAGATCCTTGTGGGGGGCTTGGGCGCGTCCGGCACCTTCCGCAACGTGGATCTGGACACGATCCGCGCGGCGGTGGGGGACCAGCTGGTCTGGTCGCTTCACGGCTATCCGGGCTGGCTGAATCCCAAGGAAGCCTCGTTCGACGGGAAGGCGTTCCTGGCCGAGATGGAAGGTCGTCTTCCGGGGATCGGGAACGACGACGTGCTTCTGACCGAAACCCACCTGGGCCGCGACGATCAGGACGCAAACGGGGTTCCGGATCTTCTTGATCCCCATGCCACGGGAACCTCCGCCGCCAGCTTCAACGCGGCGCGCACGGCGGAATGGTTTGCCGAAACCGGGATCGGCTGGACCTATTGGCCAATGGCAGGGCGCAAATCCTCCCCCATCCTGAACGCGGGGAAGGGGATGTTCGACGTCACGCTCCCGCAGCTTGCCTTTGCCAACAATGTCTGGTCGCTTGATGAGGCCGGAACGGCCGCGGAAGCGGGCAATGACACCCTGACCGCCCGCCGCGCGGAGGGGCGCATCAAGACGGCGCTTGCGCAGGCCTATGGGCGCGCCGGCAATGACACGCTGACCAGTGACCCGCGGGCTGTGAACCTTCTTTACGGTGGCGACGGGCAAGATGATTTGACCGCCGGAGCGCAAGGCGACTGGCTGTTCGGCCAGCGCGGCGATGACGGGATCACCGGGGGCGGCGGGGAGGACCGGCTGTTCGGCGGTCCGGGCAATGACACTGTAACCGGGGGGGACGGCGCCGACTGGATCGAGGGCGGCGAGGGGCAGGACCTGCTGGAGGGCGGTGCCGGAAACGACATGATTCTGGCCGGTGGCGGAAGCACCGTGGCCTCGGGGCCGGGCGACGACGTCATCCTGCCGACCAAGGCGGATGACGAAGGCCGTCCCCTGATCATCGATGATCTGCAGGCCGGCGACCGGATCGACCTCTCCGCCTGGGTCCCTGCTAAGGGCAGCAAGAGGCGGGGCACGGTGGAACTGACCGCCGATCCCGTGAACATAAAGGGCGAGGCTCCGGGCCTTCGCCTTCGGGATCCGGGCAAAAGCCTCGACATTGTTCTGGCCGCTGCTGCGGTTCAAGGGTTCCGGGGTGCCGAGAGTTTCATCGGTGCCGAGGATGGCCTTCGGGTGATGGAGGGAGACGCACGGCCTGCGCACGCCGTCCTCGACCGTTCCACCGGCTTGCTGCGTCCCGCAGGTGACTGAGGTACTCTAGGCCTGGCTTCCCGAACGATCCTTGGACATTCCCCTCGCACGGGGCGCTACGCGCCGGGTGCGTTCTGCAGCTGCAGGGCCGCCTCGCGCACTTCTTGCCGGAAAGACGTCACAGATCGCGACAGATGGTCCCGCATCGCCTGCCGCGCCTCATCCTCCTGCCGAGCGGAAATGGCTTCCACGATGCGGGCATGCTCCTCGATGACGGTGTGGAAATATTTCGCCCCCTGATCGTGTGAAAGGTTCGGAAAGATCGTGGCGGGTGTCAGCTGCGGCCCAAATCGCTGGACGGCCTCCACGTAGACGGAGTTTCCCGTGGCCTCTGCGACGGCGACGTGGAACGCGTGGTTCGACTGAAGCGGGAAGCGGTTTTCATGCACATCGCGGGCAAGGTTTTCATGTGCCTCGCGGATGGCGTGTTCCTGAAGCGCGGTGCGGCGGATGGCGGCCAGCGCCGCGCCCTCCGGCTCCCACGCCAGACGGAACTCGTACATCTCCATCATGCGGGGGATGGCGCCGATCTCGTGCGGGGGGCGCCAGATTGACGCGCGGGGCAGCTCCTCCACCACGAACATGCCTCGGCCCTGCTGGGCCACGACCAGACCTTCCGCGCTCAGCGCCGCGATGGCTTCGCGAACGACGGTGCGGCTGACGCCGAATTGCGTCATCAGCCCGGGTTCTGTCGGCAGGCGGGTGCCGGGCGGCAGGGCGCCGCCCAGGATATCGGCCTTCAGGCGCTGCACCATGGCGGCCGACAGGCGCGGCTTGCGCGCGCCGTCATCCGCCATGGCGAAGGCCCCCGTCAGCGGCGGACCATCTGAAGTGCCGCAGCGATGTAGCCGTAGCAGAAGGCAAAGGCGACCCCTCTCTCATTCTCGCCCGACAGCGTGGGCGCATGGTCGGGCATCACCATATAGCGGTAACCCGTGCGATGGAGAACCTCCATCACCTCGATCATGTCCATGCTGCCCTCGTCGGGGAACACCTCGCGGAAGGAATAGCGTTTTCCGAGGATGTTGCGGAAGTGGATGTTCATGATCTTGCCACGTTCGCCAAACCATTGGACGACCTCCCCCACCTGCGAGGGTTCCTCCATCATCTCGCCCACGGTGCCGACGCAGAAGTTCAGGCCGTGGACGGGGCTTTCGTGCATCTGGACGAAGCGCTTCATTCCGTCCACCGTGCCCAGCACGCGGGTCACGCCTTTGTAGCCGGGCGGTGTCGCCGGGTCGTGCGGATGGCAGGCCAGCCGGACGTTCCGCGCTTCGGCCACGGGGACGATCCGCCCGAGGAAATGGTCGATCCGGTCCCAGTTCTCGTCCTCGTCCACGATGCCGGCGGGGCCGGGTTCGTCCTGGTCGGCCAGATCCCAGCGGAACGCCTCGTTCATGGATCCCCCGCGCCCCGGTTCCATCGGCGTGCGGGGGATGCCGATCAGGTTGAAGTTGTATTTCACCGATGGAATACCGGCATCGGCGCAAGCCTCGATCAGGGCGCAGATGTCGTCGATCTCGCGGTCGCGGTCCCGGCCGGCCAAAAGGATGCCCGGGCATTGCGCACGGTCCACGGGAACGGAGCCCAGTGGCAATTGCAGCATGTCAAGGGTCAGGCCGAACCCTTCGATCCGTTCGCGGAACCGTTCAAGGTGGGCTCGGTCCCAGCTGCGCCAGTCGCCATCGGGATCGGCGCAGATGTTGTCCACGCCAAGCTGCTTCATCACTCGATAATCATCGTCGTGCCGCGCGGGAAGCTGGGTGCCCAGATACATGACGTCCTCCATATGACTGCAAAATTCATAGTATGACTATGCCATAACGTCCACATGGTTTCCAAAAAAACCACAAATCATACGAGAAACAAGATGGACAATTCATTAGGTGTCGTCATATGACTTTGGACGGACAGGGCATGGGGGCCCGATGGGAGGACAATCGATGCGGACTGGGTTCCGAAAGGTGGCCGTGGCCGCCCTGATCGCTTCGGCGATAACCATAGGCGCGGCGCAGGCGCGCACCCCGACGGACACGTTGGTCTACGGCACCTCTCTGGCGCAGGTCATCTCCCTCGATCCCCATCAGGGACAGGACGTGACGGCGCTGGAGATCATGGCCAACCTTTACGACCGCCTTGTGGCCAGCACGCCCGAAGGCAGGCTGATCCCGCAATTGGCCGCCGCGTGGGAGATCGACGCGACCTCCATCACCTTCCATCTTCGCCCCGAGGCGCGTTTCGTCAGCGGGCGCCCGGTGACTGCGGACGACGTGGTCTGGTCGCTGACACGCCTGATGCAGTTGAACCAGGCGCCGGCGTCGAAGCTGTCGCTGACCGGATACACCAAGGACAACATCGCCGATCTTCTGCATGTCATCGATCCGCACACCCTGCGGATCGACCTGACGGGCGACGTGGCGGGGGACCTGCTGCTGTACCGGCTGTCCGAGGTGGCGACCAGCGTGGTGGACCGCGACCTGGTGGAAGCCAATGACATCGATGGCGATCTGGGCAACGCGTGGCTGCGCAATCATGCGGCAGGATCTGGTCCGTTCGACCTTCAGGCGTGGCGTCCGAACGACATCGTGCTGATGAACGCGCGCCCCGAATATTGGGGCGGGACGCCGAAACTGTCGCGCGTGGTGATGCGCCACGTGCCGGAAAGCCAGATCGAGCGCCTGATGCTGGAACGCGGCGACATCGACATTGCGGGGGCGCTGTCCTCGGGCGACATCGCCTATTTCCGCAACGCGGGGGAGGTGGGCATCCAGTCGATCCCGACCGGAGGCTTCTACGTCCTGGCGATGAACATGGAGAGGCCCGAACTCGCCGATCCGAAGGTGCGCGCGGCGATCTTCCGGTCCATTGACTACAAGGGCATCGAAAGCGCGATTCTCGGCCCCTACGGGGTGGAGCGGCATGTCCCGGTGCCGGTGGACTACGCGGATGCCATTCCCGATCCGGCAGACTGGTCCTTCGATCCCGAGGCCGCGAAGACGCTGCTGGCGGAGTCCGGATACCCCGAGGGCTTTTCCGTCACCATCAAGACGATCAACCAGACCCCGAGGGTGGAGATCGCCACGGCCGTGCAGGCGGGCCTTGCGCGCATCGGCATCCAGGCCAGCGTCGTGCAGGGTTCGGGGGCGGACATCGTCTCGCAGCACCGGGGCCGCGACTTCGACATCCTGATCCCGCAAACCGGCAGCTACATGCCCAACGTCATGGGCGCGATGGAGCAGTTCTCCTCCAACCCCGACAACAGCAAGGACGCCAACAACGCCGGCAACTTCGTGTGGCGATCGGCCTGGGACATCCCCGACCTGACGAAGATCACCGCGCAGGCCCTGCGTGAAAACGACCCGGCCGCCCGCAGCCGCCTGTTCACGCAGATGCAGGAACAGTTCGTGGAGGCGGTGCCCGCCGTTTTTCCCATGTTCGTGCGCTTCCAGCCCATTGGCGTGTCGAACCGCGTCGAGAACTATAATGGCCACCCACAGAACGTCGTCCGTCTGGACGCCGTGACCAAGACGGAGTGAGCGGATGCTGAACACACGCCTTCTTGTCGGACGTCTGGGCCAGCTTGTGCTGAGCCTGTTCGTGCTGATCGCCGTCACCTTCGTCATCGGGCGGATGCTGCCGACCGATCCGGTGGGGGCCATCGTCGGGGAACTCGCCTCGCCCGAGGCTTACGAGGCGATGCGCGTGCGCATGGGCCTTGATCAGCCGCTGATCGTGCAGTTCTTCCGCTACGTGACGGACCTTCTTCAGGGCGACATGGGAATGGCCGCCATGACCGGCAATCCCGTGCTGCAGGATCTGGCGATCGCCGCTCCCGCCACGCTGGAGCTGGCGACGCTGGCCATCATCATCTCCTTCGTGCTGGGTGTGCCGCTGGGGCTGGCGGCCGCGCTGCGCCGCGACACCTGGGTGGACCAGGTCGCGCGCATCGTCTCGCTCGTGGGACACTCGATCCCGGTCTTCTGGTTCGGCATCATCGGGCTGATCGTCTTTTATGCGTGGCTGGGCCTGATCGGTGGGCCGGGGCGGGTGGACGTGTTTTACGAAGGGCTCGTGCCGCCCGTCACGGGGATGATCACGATCGACAGCCTGATCGCCGGACGGTTCGACATCTTCGGCAACGCGATGTCGCACATCATCCTGCCCGCGATGATGCTGGCCTATGCCGCGATGGCCTACATCACCCGCATGACCCGCGCCTTCACGCTGGAGCAGCTGGGGCAGGACTACGTCACCGCCGCCCGTGCCAAGGGCGCCAGCCAGACGCGGCTGCTGTTCCGCCATATCCTGCCCAACATCTCGGTCCAGCTGATCACCATTCTCGCCATCTCCTACGGTGGTTTGCTGGAAGGGGCGGTCGTGACCGAGATCGTGTTCTCGTGGCCGGGCCTTGGCCAGTACATGACGAATGCGCTGCTGATCGGCGACATCAACGCTGTCTTGGCCGCGACCATCGTGATCGGCATCGTCTTCATGTTGCTGAATTTCCTGTCCGACATCGCCTATGCGATGCTTGATCCCCGCACGCGGGAGGCGCGCCAATGACCACGATCCCCCTGACCCCACCGGCCCGCATGGGCGCGTTCCGCAGGTTCCTCGGTGATCTGGCGCGCGAACCCCTGGGTCTGGCCGGTGCCATCGTGGTGGCCGCGCTGGTGCTGGTGGCGATCTTCGCCCCGCTTCTGGCCCCGTATCCACCGGCCGAGCAATCGCTGGCGGACGCTCTCCTGCCCCCCTCGGCCGCGCACTGGCTGGGAACCGACGAATACGGACGCGACATCCTGAGCCGCCTGATCTGGGGGGCGCGCGTCACGATGCGGACGGTGCTGTCGGTCACGGCGATCGTCGGTCCGATCGGGCTTCTTATCGGCGTTACCGCCGGCTTCTTCGGCGGACGGGTCGACGCCATCCTGATGCGGATCACGGACATCGTCCTGTCCTTCCCGTCGCTGGTGCTGGCGCTGGCCTTCGCCGCCGCCCTGGGCGCGGGTCTGGGCACGGCGATCATCGCGATCTCCCTTACCGCGTGGCCGCCGATCGCGCGGCTGGCCCGGGCCGAGGCGCTGGTCGTGCGCAACGCCGACTATGTCGCGGCGGCCCGGATCTATGGCGCGGGCCGGTGGCGGTTGCTGTTCCTCTACGTGGCCCCGATGTGCCTGCCTTCGGTCGTGGTGCGGCTGACGCTGAACATGGCGGTCATCACGCTGACGGCGGCGTCGCTCGGCTTCCTGGGCCTCGGCGCGCAGCCGCCGCTGCCGGAATGGGGAGCGATGATCTCGGCGGGGCGCAAGTTCATGCTGGACCAGTGGTGGGTCGCGCTTATGCCGGGGATCGCGATCCTTCTCACCAGCCTTGCCTTCAACGTGTTGGGGGACGCCCTGCGCGACATCCTCGACCCCCGTCATTCAAGGGACTGACATGACCGCACCCATCCTTGACGTGAAGAACCTGTCCGTGGCCTTTGGACGCGGCACTGTGAAAGCGGTGGACTCCGTCGATCTGCGGCTGGATGTCGGCAAGATCGGCATCGTGGGCGAAAGCGGGTCGGGCAAGTCCACCCTGGGCCGTGCGATCATGCGGCTTCTGCCCCCGACCGCCCGCATCACCGCCGACAGGCTGGAGTTTCAGGGCCACGACCTGCGCACCTTGCCAGACCGCGAGATGCGCGGGCTGCGCGGCAACCGGATGGCGCTGATCATGCAGGATCCGCGCTATTCGCTCAACCCGGTGTTGCCCATCGGCCAGCAGGTGGCGGAAACGGCCGTCCTGCACAAGGGCCTTTCCAAGGGTGCGGCACGGGAGGCCGCAGCGTCGATGCTGGAGCGTGTGCGTATTCGCGACGTCGCGCGGGTGATGGAGGCCTATCCGCACCAGATCTCGGGCGGGATGGGGCAGCGGGTGATGATCGCGGCGATGCTGCTGGCGCGGCCCGGCCTCGTGATCGCGGACGAACCCACCAGCGCCTTGGATGTCAGCGTGCGCGGCGAGGTGCTTGAACTGCTGGACGATCTGGTCGTGGCCGACGGGGCCAGCCTTCTTCTGATCAGCCACGACATCCGCATGGTGGCGGCGTTCTGCAACCGCATCGTCATCATGTTCAAGGGTCGCGTGGTGGAAACGCTGGACCGGCTGGAGGATGCGCGGCATCCTTACACGTGCGCGCTGATCGCGGCCATGCCCGACGCGCGTCACCCGGTCCCGCGCCTGCGCGTGCCCGACCGCACCACGTTCGAGGAGGCTGCCCGATGATCGATATCCGGGATTTTCATGTCCGCTATGGCAACAACCACGTGGTCCGCGGCATCGACCTGGCGGTGGCAAAAGGCGAATGCGTGGGCATCGTGGGCGAAAGCGGTTGCGGCAAGTCCACCCTTTTGCGCTGCCTTGTCGGGCTGGAGCACGGGTGGCAGGGCCATGTCGCCATCGACGGCAAACCTGTCGGTCAGCGCCGCACCCATGAGGAACTGGCGCGCGTGCAGATGGTGTTCCAGGACCCCTTCGGATCGCTCCACCCTCGCCACCGGATCGGCCGGGCCTTGTCGGAACCCGCGCGCTGCATGGGCCTTCCGCACGGCCGCGACCGCATCGCCACCGCCCTGGAGGAAGTGGGCCTGCCCGCCGCCTTTGCCGACCGCTTCCCTCATGAACTGTCAGGCGGCCAGCGTCAGCGGGTGGCAATCGCCCGCGCCTTGATCGTGGAACCGCCGGTCGTTCTGCTGGACGAGCCGACATCGGCGCTCGATGTCTCGGTCCAGGCCGAGATCCTGAACCTGCTGTCGGACCGGCGCGACGAACGTGAGTTGACCTATGTCCTTGTCAGCCACGATCTGTCCGTGGTGGCGCACATGTGCGACCGCGTCCTTGTCATGCAGGAGGGATGTTTTGTCGACCAGTTGACGCCCGAAGACATCGGCGCCGGACGCGCCAGCCACCCCTATGCGCGGCACCTGATCGCCGCCAGTTTCCCGGATGCCGCATGACTCATATCCTGCACGACCCTGCCCATGACGCCTGGCTTCGCGCGCAGGCCCACGCGCTGATCGACACTTTCCGCCCCAGCGTTCAGGCGGGCCGTATCGCCACGCTGGGGCTGGATGGACGCCCGCTGCCCGACCCGGTGCAGGAACTGCACACGGTGACGCGGCTGGTCCATTCCTTCGCCTTGGCCAAGGCCTTTGGTGCGGCCGATGTGGACGGGGTGATCGACGTCGGCATGGAGCAGCTTCTGACCCGCCACCGTGACGCCGAACATGGCGGCTATGTCTGGTCCGTGGACGGCACCGGTGTCGCGGATGGCACCAAGCTGGCCTATGGCCATGTGTTCGTGCTGCTGGCGGCCTCCAGCGCCCTGACGGCGGGCCACCCTGACGCGCGGCGCCTGTTGGACGATGTTCTGGATATTCTGGACCGACATTACTGGGACGAGGAAGCCGGTCTGTTCCGGGACGAGTTCACGCGCGATTGGCAGCCCTTCTCCTCCTATCGCGGGATGAACGCGAACATGCACGGGGTGGAGGCGCTGCTGACTGCACATGAAGCGACGGGCGATGCCCGGCATCTGCAGCGCGCGGGCCGCATCCTCGACTTCTTCACAACCCGCATCGCCCCCAACCAGGGCTGGCGCATCCCCGAGCATTACACAGAGACGTGGGAGGTGGATGCCGCCTATTCCGGAAATCCGATGTTCCGTCCCGCCGGCACCACGCCCGGCCATTCGCTGGAACTGGGGCGGCTGCTTCTGCAGCACTGGGACCTGACGGGGCGGCGCGATCCGGACGGCCCCCGCCGCGCCCGGCGCCTGGTCGAACAGGCCCAGACCGACGCCTGGCGGCCCGATGGCGGCTTCGTCTATACCCTCGGGCGCGATGGGCAGGTGGCAATTCCGGACCGCTACTGGTGGCCCGTGACCGAAGGGATCGGCGCGTTGTCCGCGCTGATAAAGGCCGATCCGCAGCCGCAGGACGCCGCGTGGTATGACCGGCTGTGGACCTTCGCGGACCGGCACCTGATCGATCACGCGCAGGGTGGCTGGTTCCCGGAACTGGACGAAGAAGGAAAGCCCGTTTCGCGGCAGTTCCTTGGCAAACCGGACATCTATCACGCCTTGCAGGCAACGTTGCTGCCTTTGGTGCCCGGCCTTTCGCGTCTGGCCGCCGAACTGGCAGATCACCAGGCGGGGGGAAAGACCTGACACGGCCGGTCGGGCCGTGGTTCAATCCTCCAGAACGAACGCCTCTCTCAGCAACACGAGGCGGGGATCGGCGAAATCCGCCACCGCAAGATCGGCGCCAAGCGCCAGAAGGTCCTGCTCACTGCGGGTGGTGGTCAGGGCGACGGTGAACAATCCGGCGCGGGTGGCCGACAGCAGACCGGGGGGCGAGTCCTCGAAGGCGACGGCCTCGGCCGCTTCCACCCCCAGCCGTTGCAACCCGGTCAGGTAGGGCAGGGGATCGGGCTTCGGGCGCGACATCTCGTCCCCGTAGACGATCGTGTCGAAGTGGCCGGCAAAGCCGATCGCCCCCAGCATGTGGTCGACATTTTCACGCGGGGCGTTGGTGACCAGGGCCAGCTTGACGCCCTGCGCCCGCGCGGCGGCCATCAGTTCGGCCGCCCCTGCCAGCGGAACAAGGTCCATGGCGAATTCGCGGAAAAGGGCTTCTTTCCGATTCAGCAGGGCGACATGGGCGTCCGTGTCGTGGCACGGAAACAGGCGCAGCCCGATTTCCACGTTGGACTGGCCCGAGACATGTTCGCGAAAGCCGTCCTCGTCGATGGTCAGCCCATGTTCGGCCAGAAGATGCTGGACCGCCCGCAGGTGGATGGGGTCGGTATGGGTCAGCGTTCCGTCAAGATCGAACAGCAGCGCCTTAATCCGTGGCATGGTCTTCCTCCTCGTGCAGGTGCACGACATGATCTTTGCCGGGCGCGAGGCAATGCGCAACCCCGCGCACAAGAAGGGGAATGTCGCCGTCGTTGCTGCCATCGGCGTGAAGGGACAGGTGCCCGCGATCCAGTTCCACGCGCACCGTGTTGTTGCGGAACAGGACCTGCGCGCACAGCCGACCGTGATGCGGATGGGGCGTGGGATCGACGTTCAGTGCCTCCTCCGCCGGGCGAAGGCCAAGGTGGATGCGCTGAAGGATGTCCAGCGTCGCCGCCATGGCCCCCAGATGCACGCCTTTCTCCGTGCCCGAATGCCCCGCCTTTTCGTCGGGGTGCAGCGCGTCGCGGAACATCTGGCGCGAGGTTTCGGGCGCAAGGCGGGCCAGCGCCCCGGCATAGATGAGGTCGGACAGGCTGGAGTCGTGGGAGGTCCGCTCCAGATCCGCCTCGATCGTGCGGCGCAGGTCCTCGGGCGTGGCGGGGTGGCCCATGTGGTCCAGCAGGTCCGTCAGTTCCTCTTCTGGCATCAGGTGGGCCAGCATCGCGAAGCTTGCCTGCTTCTGGACCTGAAGGGCGTTGATGTCGCGGCCCTGCGCCTCAAGGAACCAGTCCAGCCGCTGGCCGGGATGCTCGCGCTCATGCGCCTTCATGTCGAAGGGGTCCAGAGTCTCGTACCGGGCGAAGGGCAGGAAGCGGCCTTGGGCGTCCCGCGCCAGATGCAGGCGGGCGGCGACGTCCGGCCAGCGCGCCACCTCGTCCGCTGTCAGATCCAGCCGCTCCATCAGCCCCTCGCGGCGGGGGGCGGGCAGGTGGTCCAGCGCCCGCGCGGCGTGGATCAGCGTCCAGGCGGCGCTGATGTTGGTGTAGGTATCGTCGTCCACACCGGGACGGTCGCTGCCGGGATAGCGGATGTGGAATTCATCCGGCCCGACCACGCCGCGCAGGGTCAGCCGGCCCGCCTGTTCGGGATGGGGCCGGGCCAGCGAGGCCCACATGCGGGCGATCTCCACCATCATCTCGGCCCCGTAACCGGCCATGAAATCCGTGTCGCGGGTGGCCAGGAAATAACGCCACACGTTCAGCGCGATGGCGGATCCCACATGGAACTGGAAACGGGTGTCGTCGCGATGCCAGCGGCCGGATTTGGGGTTCTGCTGGAACGCGGGCGTTTCCTCGATCCCCGTCGTGGCGCTGCGCCAGGGATAAAGCGCGCCGGACAGACCCTGTTGCGCCGCCCGCCGCCGCGCCGCGCCCAGCCGGCGGTGGCGATAGATCAGGGCGGAACGGACAACCTCGGGGACATGCAGGCTCAGGAACGACAGGGACAGGGTTTCGTCCCAGAAGATCTGCCCGTGATACGCCTCTTGCCACCCGCGCGAAGGCAAGCCCGCATCCGACAGCGAGGCGTGGGGCGATGCCGTCTGCAGCAGGTGGAAGGCGTGCAGCGCGGCGGCGCGGGACAGGTTCGTGTCCTCCACCTCCAGCCGGCAGCGGCCCCAAAGGTGGCACCATGCCTTCACGTGATCCTTGCGCAGCGTTTTGTAGCCCCCGGCTTCCCGCACGGCCTGCACGGCCGCCTGTGCCAGATCGCCGATGGCGTGGTCGCGGGCGGTGTGGGTGACACCGGTCTTTTCCACGCACAGAAGGTCGCCCTGCTGCAGCGTCGCCGTCCAGTGCAGCATTCCATCCCCATCAAAGGAAGAAAGGTCCTGCCCGCCAAGCGAGACGCGACTGCGCGCCGCCACCGCCACATCCACCCCGGTGCCCAGCGTCCGGGTGCGGGCCAGAAGGACGTCGCCCTCCAGACGTTCCACCCGCACCTTTTCCAGGGCCTGCGCGTCATAGCCACCTTCCGTCACGGCCAGATCGTTCCGGACGTCGCCGTGCAGGCCGGAGCGGATGTCGATCCGGCCCGACCAGTCCAAAGGCTGCAAATGGACCAACAGCGCGCCCATATGGGGATCGGCCATGGACAGGAACCGCTCCTCTTTGAAACGGGTGCTGCGGTCCTGCGTGTCGCGGAACAGCACCTCCCGCGTCAGCAGCGCCGTCCGCATGTCCAGGCGCTGGCGGTAGCGGAGGATCTTCACGGCGTCGAAAGACAGCCAGTCCGCCTCCCCCTCCAGCCGAAAGAACAGGTGCAGCCAGTTCGGCAGGTTGGCAAGGGAATCGACCGACACCTCCGTCCCTTCCACCACGCCGTTCAGCCGGGCGTAGCAGCCCGCACGGTACAGCCCGGGATAATGCGCTTCGCCCCGCCCCTCGGGCGCGGAGGCACGGGCGTGCAGCACGCCGTTGCCCAGCGACAAAAGAGATTCCCGCCGCCGTTCGTCCTTGGGATCGTAATGGTCGAAGATGACCTCGAACTCGGTGCTGGGGGCCGTTTCAGCGGGTTGGGCAAAGGAACGCGTCAAGGAACACCGTTGGCTGCAGGCGGGAATGCAGGCAGGGAACAGGGGCGCGAAGCGGCCGGTTCCGCCGCAACAGGCGCGACAAAAGGTCCGTGACCCCCGTGGGTTGCCGTTCCGGCCATGCTCTTGGCGCCCTTGGGCCATTGACGGCCCTGACGCGGCCTGCCCAAGTGGAACACGAAAGAGGAGGGAGGTCACCATGATCAGTAACATCAGGACGTTGAGCCTTGTCGCGGCGGCGGCTGCGCTGCTCGGAGGGGCCACGCAGGCGCAGGACTGGCCGACGGAACCGCTGCGCCTGTTCGTCGGCTTTCCGGCCGGGTCGTCGCCGGATTCCATCGCGCGGCTGATCGCGGAGCCGCTGTCGCAGGCCTTGGGCCAGCCCGTCGTGGTCGAGAACAAGCCGGGGGCCGGCGGCGTCATCGGTGTTCAGCAGATGCTGGAGCGTGGTCGGACGGGCCACAGCTTTGGCGTCACGATCAACGGGCCGCTCACCACCTCGCAGCGGTTGCTGCCGGATCTGGCTTATGACACGGCCACCGATGTCGTGCCCGTGGCGCTGATCGCCACCAGCCCGCTGGCGCTGACGGTGGCGGCCGATTTCCCGGCAAACGATGTCGCAGGCTTCATCGCCCGCGCGAAGGAAACGCCGGACAGCGTGTCCTACGGGTCGGTCGGGCCGGGGTCGGGGGCGCATCTGACGACGGAGCTGTTCGCGGACGCGGCGGGCATCAAGCTTTACCACATTCCGTTCCAAAGCTATGCGCAGGTCGCAACCTCGGTGCTGGCGGGGGATGTTGATTCCGGGTTCATGGCGCCCTCGGCCGCGCTGCCCTTTGTAGACAGCGGGCAGCTGAAGATGCTGGGCATTACCTCGCCTGACCCGTTCCCGCAGGCGCCCGACGTGCCGGTTCTGGCGGGGCAGGCCGGCCTTCCAGGGGACTTTCAGGCGGAATTGTGGAACGCCTTCATCGCGCCCGCCGGCACCGATCCCGCCGTGGTCGAACGTCTGAACGCCGAGATCAACACGATCCTGAAGGAGGAAGGGATGCGGCAGAAGCTTCTGGCCATGGGCTGGAACGCGACGCCGGGAGCCCCTGACGCGCTGGCCGACCGCATCGCAAGCGACACCACCCTGTGGAGCCACGCCCTCGATCTGGTGGAGGCGCAGGAGCGGTAAATCTTTGGCCGGGAGCAGATGGTCCTGTTCCTTCGCCTCTCCGATGCTACATGCATCCCTCCGACATCCGGGTTGTTCATGAACTTCATCGCCTTCTGCCCACCCTACGCCAGTCACCTGCGCGCGTTCAAAGCCTTGGCAGACGGCCTTTCCGCGCGGGGGCACGGGGTGACCTTTGTCATGCCCGGCCGCTTCGATGTCCCCTGGACCGGCCTGTGCCCCCAGGTCCTGCACGTCGGAACGGAGGTGGAGGACACCACCCGCAGCGCGATCGAGCGCAGCGTCTGGCGCACCGACACCCTGTGCCGCAGCATCGACGCGCTTCCGCCCGCCGACGCCATCCTTGGCGACCAGACGGAGCCCGCAAGCGGATTGATCGCGGACGCCCTTGGCCTGCCCCTGATCTCGATCGCTTGCGCGTTGCCATTCGAACGGGGCGCGGGCATTCCCTTGCCGTTTCTGGGATGGCCCTTCGACGACAGCCGGCGCGGCTTGCGGCGCAACCGGGGCGGCGAACGCATCGCCCGCCTGATCCTGAGACAGCAGAACGCCGTCATCGCCCATTGGGCGGACCGGTTCGGCATCGGCCCCCGCCGGGAACTGGGGGATTGCCTGTCGCCCCTCCTGACGCTGTCCCAGACCCTGCCGGGCTTCGACTTTCCGCGCAGCCATTCTGTGATCGTGGAAACGGGACCATTGCGCGCTGCGGGCAATGAGGCCTTTCCCGCAGACATCGAACCCGATCCGTCACGGCCCTTCGTGTATGCCTCGCTCGGAACGATCCAGGGGCATCGGGAGGCGATCCTCCGCAAGATCGTAGCCGCCTGCCATCGGGCCGGGGCGCAGGTCCTCGTTTCACACGCGGGGGGGTTGTCGGAACAGGCAGCGCGGGATCTGGGCGCGACTTGGGTGCGCGAGCATGTCCCGCAAGAGGCGGTTCTGGATCGCGCCGACCTGTGCATCACCCATGCCGGCCTGAACACCGCAATGGAGGCGTTGATGCGCGGGGTGCCGATGCTGGCGATCCCCATCGCCTATGACCAGCCGGGGGTGGCGGCGCGGCTGGTGCATCATGGCGTCGGCTTGCGGCATTCCCGACGCTGGCTGGACACGGGGAGCCTTTCGCGGTCCATCTCCCGTCTGCTGACGGATGCGACGTTCCGCGACAAGGCCCGCAGCTTCGGCCCCGGCGGCGGGGTGCCTTTGGCCGTCGCGCGGATCGAGGATGTGGTCACACCAGCCCGACAGCTCGTAGCAGCCCAATGAGATAGCCGTCGCCGATGGTGAAGCTTGTCCACAATTCCACGGCAAGGATGGACAGGACGGCCACCCAAAGGGGGGCGAAGGCGGCAAGGAACGCGCCCATCAGGGCGAAGGCAGTGTCGCCCAGCGAATTCAGGATGCTGTCGCCGTCATAGGCTAGCGGGTCGCCCGGCTGATACCCGAAGGCGTTTATGATGACGGGCAGGTTCTCCATCACCTCCCACACGGCGGAGCTGATGACCACCAGAAGGGTCAGATCCCGGCGGCGCCACAGCGGGCGCATCAGGGCCAGAACGCTGAACACCGCGACGCCGAAGCCGAAATGCAGCAGCGAATAGGGATCGGCAAAATGCTGGGAATTGTGGGCGGGGTCGGGAACGCGCTGCCACAGGAAATCCCCGCCGCAACCGCACCCTGCGTCCCGACCGATCAAATGCAGGGACACGACCTGCACCAGGAGCACGGCCAGAATGGCGGGCAGAACGGGAACGGGCATTCGAAAGGTCGAAAGGGAAGGGTCCTTGGCCTGCATCGCGATCCCGGGTCAGCCGTTCCAAGCCGAAAGGATCTCTTCCACCTTCGCGGTTTCGATCTGCTGGCCATAGCGGTCGTTGTAAAGGCGCAACATCGCGTCATGCGTTTCGTCGGCGGAACTGCAGGTGGCGTCTTCGGCCAAGATGACACGATAGCCACGGTCCACGGCGCCGATCATCGCGCCCAGAACGCAGACATCCGTTTCCCCGCCCGACACGATCAGCGTGTCCACGCCGGTGCCCTGCAGCATCCGGTCCAGCCCGCCCTCGGTCCACGGGGAATAGACCTTCTTGTCCAGCACCCGCGCCGGCGGGGTCAACCGTTCCAGCACGGGCACGAGGCGCACCATTTCCTGCGGCATGACCTCCAGCGTCACGTCGCGCCAGCGTTCGTAATACTGGCGCCACGTGCCGTGCATTTCCGATGGGGTGTGCGGGGGGATGAAGCGGGTGAAAATGGTGGCGGCGGCGTGACGGGCGGACAGCTCTTCCAGCTGCGGCATGATGCCGTCCATCCACGGCACGGCCCAAGGGCTTCCCGGTCCGAACAGGCGCTGCATGTCCACGCACAGGTGGATCGTGTTCGGCCCGATGGGCCCAAAGATCAGCCCGCTCATCCCATCACTCCTTCGGCTTGAACATCTTGGCGCTGAGGCCAGCGACGAGACCCGCAGGCAGAACCTCGGCCGCGGCACCCTGCGCCTTGTTCAGAAGGCCAGGGGTGACCTGTACCTTGCCTGCCAACATCGCGTCGAAGCCGGTGCGGGCCACCTTGGCCGGATCGTCCTTCTTCATCTGCGCGACGGGGGTGTCCTGCATGCCCGCACGTTCGAAGAACTTCGTTTCCGTGGCGCCGGGCATCAGGCAGGTGATGGTCACGTCCGTGTCCTTCATCTCATCCGCCATGGCACCGCAGAGGGAGTTGAGGAAGGCCTTGGAGGCCGAGTAGATCGCCTGCCAGCTGCCCGGCATGTAGCCTACGATCGACCCGGTCACGAGAATCCGTCCCGCGTTCCGGGCGACCATGCGGCGGGCCAGCGGATGCAGCAGCCGCACCGTTCCCAGCACGTTGGTGTTGATGATCCGCTCGATCCCCGGAAGGTCCTGTTCCAGAACGCTGCCCACAAGGCCGGTTCCCGCGTTCAGGAACAGAAGGTCCACGTCGCGGCCGGCCAAGGCCGCCAGAACCGTGGCGCAGCCTTCGGAGGTGGCCAGATCTGCCTCCACCGTCTGGGCGGCAAGGCCGGTGGAATGGATCGCGGGCTCGTTCGCCACGATGACCAGATCGAAACCTTCCGCCTCGCACAGGCGGGCCAGTTCCAGACCGATACCGCTGGAGGCACCGGTGACAAGGGCCAGGGTCATGGGTTCAACACCACCTTGATGCAACCGTCCTTCTTGTCGCGGAAGGTCTTGTAAAGCTCCGGCCCGTCCTGAAGAGGGGCCTTGTGCGTGATGACGAAGGACGGATCGATGCGGCCTTCCTGGATGTGGTCCAGAAGGGTTGGCAGGTAGCGCTGCACCGGCGTCTGTGCCATGCGGAAGGTCAGGCCGCGGTTGATCGCCGATCCCATCGGGATCTTGTCCACGAAGCCGCCATAGACCCCGACGATCGACACGACCCCGAAGTTGCGGCAGCACATGATCGCCTGACGCAGCACGAAGGGCCGGTCGGTGCCCATGAAGGTGGCCATCTTGATCCGGTCCACCACCGCCGAGAAGCCGGACAGCGTGTCGGCCTCCGTGCCCACCGCGTCGATGCAGGCGTCGGCGCCGCGGCCTTCGGTGCGGGACATGATCTCGTCATAAACGTCGACGTGGCGGAAATCGAGCGTTTCGGCCCCGGCCGCGGCAGCCATGACTAGACGTTCCGGCACCGTGTCGATGGCGATCACGCGTTCGGCGCCCAGAAGGAAGGCCGAACGGATGGCCATCTGGCCCACAGGACCGCAGCCCCAGATCGCGATCGTCTCGCCGCCCTTGATGTCGCAGAAATCGGCGGCCATGTAGCCGGTCGGGAAGATGTCCGACAGGAACAGCGCCTGATCGTCCGTCAGGTTGTCGGGCACGTGTATGGGACCCGCATCCGCGAAGGGTACGCGCAGGTATTCGGCCTGACCGCCGGCATAGCCGCCCAGAAGGTGCGAGTATCCGAACAGGCCGGCAGGGGAATTGCCCCACATCGTCTTGGCCTTGTCGAAGTTGCGGTTGCTGCGCTCGCAGCCCGAGAAGTAGCCGCGCTTGCAGAAGAAGCATTCGCCGCAGGCGATGGTGAACGGCACGACCACGCGGTCGCCGACCTTCAGTTTCTTGTTGTCGCGGCCGACCTCGACCACCTCGCCCATGGATTCGTGACCGATCACGTCGCCATGCTCCATGCAGGGGATGACGCCGTCATAGATGTGAAGATCCGATCCGCAGATCGCGCAGGAGGACACCTTGATGATCGCGTCCCGTCCGTCCTCGATCTTGGGATCAGGAACGGTGTCGTAGCGCATGTCGCTTTTGCCATGCCAGGTCAGAGCTTTCATGGTGTCCACCTTTGGAAAAAGAAACGACCCGGCTACGGAAGGTAGCCGGATCGGAGTTACGGATCAGCTGTGCTTCGTATCCGTAAACGTCGTGCTGGCTTCCTTTGTGGCGGCTTCGGCCACGTGCTGCAGGCGTTCCGCCACGGTCTTGTCGCCGCCGGGCATCAGCCCTTCGTCCTTGGCCACATCGGTGGCCGCAGACAGACCGGCCTCGGCTGCGGATTTCGCGCGGTCCACCAGATCCGAGGCGACGTCCTTGGCCGTTTCGGTCAGGCGATCATGGCTCGGTCCCAGAAGGCGGTTTTCGGCCTGCGACTTCGGCAGCGCAGCACCCAGAACGGCGCCGGCCACAAGGGCAATCGCACCGAACAGCAGGGGCTGCTGCACCATCTGGTCACCCGCGCGCTGCGTCAGGTTCGACGCGCGATAACGGGCGTCGCGGTAGCCGCCATAAACGCTGTCGCGCGCGCCATGCAGCGCTTCGGACGCGGCGCTGGCATAGTGGCTGGCTCCTTCGCGAACCGTGCCGGCATAATGGCTGGCGCCATCGCGTACGGAGCCGGCGTAGTGGCTTGCGCCGTCACGCACCGTGCCAACATAGCCTTGGGCCTTCTGCGTCATCGACGGGCCGTCATCCTCGCCCACAACGCCGCTGTTCATCCCGTCATAAGGGCGCTGCGCATAGGCCGCATGCGGGTTGCGGCGCGTGACGCCGGTGGCGAGGCAGGCCAGACCGGCGGCCAGCAGACCGAAGGCCAGCGGGTTCGCGGTAACCTGGCGGCCGGCGGCTTCGAGCGTGCCACGGGCATCTTCGACGCCGATGTAGCGGGTCACATCGCTCATCACGCCCTGCATCGTGGCCTTGCCGCGCAGCGCGTCCAGCGTTTGTTCGACATTGGCCCGGTTTGCTTCGACTTCGGCTTCAAGGGCTTTGGGGGACTCGGTCATTTCAGTTGTTCCTTCACAAGACGGGCGTCACGGTTCACTTGCTCGATGCTGCGATCGGGCTTCAGGGCGCTGGCGGTCAGATCCTTGCGGCCGCGCAGCATCAGCATGGCGCCGACAACGAACAGCACGAAGCCGACGATCACGGCGGCCCAGCCCGGGCCGACCCAATGGGCCAGCGCGATGACCAGCGCCTGCAGCAGCACGATCGCGGCCAGAAGCAGGATGACACCGCCCGCGATGATCATCTCGGCCCCGTGGGCCATGCGGCGGCCGGCTTCGGCGATCTCGGCCTTCACCAGCCGGCTTTCGCTGCGGACAAGGTCCGACAGGTCCCGGATCAGGTCGGCGACCAGATCTGGAAGCGAGCGGTTGTCAACAGGAGGGCGTTCGTCAAAGGACGACATCGTCATCCTCCCGGGTGGGGGACACGTAGGGGGACGCAGGCGTGGTGGACGGCGTCACGGTCGAGGGGGTCGCGGACGACGCATAGGAGGCCGGGGTCGTCGTGGTCGTGTTCGTGGCCACCGGAAGCGAGGAGCCGGTGGAGGACGCCGACGGTGTGCTTGCGGTCAGAAGACGGCCAACGGCCAAGCCCGCCAGCAGGCAAGCGCCAATGAACACGGCCGGATTGCCGCGGGCGTAGCCGGACAGCGACTGGCCGATCTCGTTGACGGAACGGCCTTCGAGGCCGCGGCTCAGATCCTCGACCAGCTGGGCGCCATGTCCGATCAGGCCGGATGCCTGAAGCGAGTCATTGCCCGATTGTTGTTCGTCCGACGCGTGGCGCAGCGTTTCGGCCAGCGAGCGCAGCTCGGCGCTCAGCCCGTCCTTGCGACGCTCCAGTTCGCCGGTGACCGAATTCATCAGCGTGGGCGCGGCTTCGCTTTTCAGGCGCTGCGCTCCTTCCTGAAGGCGCGTGCGCGCATCGTCGTATTCGTTCTGCGCGCGGGCTTTCAGGGAATCCTTGGTCGAGGTGGAGGGATCGGTATAGGTCATGGTGCTCTCTCTTTCGATTGGTTGCCTGCAAGGGCGACCCGCGTTGCGATCTTGTTCGCGCAGGGTCGTCAGCGCCCTGTTGCGAAAAGAACCGCGTCTGCCCGGTTCATGCTCCGCCAATGACCGGAGACGGGGGAATGTTCCCTCGATCGGGCGATACGTGCCCGGAAAAGTTGATTTCGGGGGGTTGGAGGCCCGCAATCGGCCTGTAAGCGCCTGTACCGGGCGCAGGATCGCGCAGGGCAGCGGGGGGTCATATCAAAGGAGTGGGCTTCAGATCAGGTTGTAGTTCTGCTCCACCACCGCCTCCATCGACACGTGGCTGGAGGTGTGGCTGATATGCGGAAGGACCGAGATCTTTTCGGCCATGATGCGGCGGAAGTCGGCCATGTCGCGGGAACGGACCTTCACCAGATAATCGCAGCCCCCCGCGATCATGTAGCATTCCTCCACCTCCGGCACCGCGCGCACGGCATCGTTGAACTGCTGCAACGCCGCTTCCCGCGTGTCCGAAAGGCTGACCTCCACATAGGTGACATGGGTCAGGCCCAGCTTCAGGGGCGACAGGATCGCGCGGTAGCCGGTGATCAGGCCCGCCTCCTCCAGTTGCCGCAGGCGCAGGGCCACGGGGGTCTTCGACAGGCCCACGGCGCGGGCCAGTTCGGCGATAGGGATTCGGGCGTTCCGCACCAGTTGGGTCAGAATCTTCAGATCGGTGGCGTCCAGCTTGGCGGGCATTCCAGAAACCTGTGCGACTTTGGTCGGTTCGACCATGAACATGCCCCAGATTGGCGCCAACGTCCATCCGACCCCTGCTAATTTGCCTGGATCGCATAGGAGATGACGATGACGGACCTGTCCCTTTTTTCCACGGAAGCCAAGTTTCGCGATGAGGCGAGCCTGCTGGAGGAACTGGTGGCGGCATCCGGTCTGGACGAGGGTGCCCGTGCCGCCATCAGCCGCGAGGCGGCCGAACTGGTCCGCCGCATCCGCGACGAAGGCCGGCCCACGATGATGGAGCATTTCCTCGCTGAATACGGTCTTTCCACCCGCGAAGGGATTTCCCTGATGACGCTGGCCGAAGCGCTGCTTCGCGTGCCGGACGATGCGACGGCCGATGCCCTGATCACGGACAAGATCGCCGGGTCCGACTGGCGGGGCCATGCGGGGGCCTCGCCCTCCCGCGCGGTGAACGCGGCCACGCGGGCGCTGGCGCTGACGGGTGGCGTGCTGAAGGCTGGCCCGAAAAGCCCGGTTCGCCGTCTGGGCACACCTGTCATCCGCCGGTCCATGCGCCGCGCCATGAAGGAGATGGGCCGCCAGTTCGTGCTGGGTCAGACCATCGGCACCGCGCTGAACAATGCCCGCGCGCAGGAAGGAAAGGGCTACACCTACAGCTATGACATGCTGGGGGAGGCGGCGATGACCCGTGCGGACGCCGAACGCTATGACCGCGCCTATTCCAGCGCCATCGACAGCATCGCCAAGGCCTGCACCAAGGGCTCGGTCACGGCGAACCCCGGCATATCGATCAAGCTGTCCGCCCTGCACCCCCGGTACGAGGTGGCGCAGGAAGCCCGCGTCATGGCCGAACTGGTGCCCGTGGTGCTGCGGCTGGCGCGGCAGGCCAAGGCCGGCGGGATGGGCCTGAACATTGACGCCGAGGAACAGGACCGCCTTGTTCTGTCTCTGAAGGTGATCGAGGCGGTGCTGTCCGACCCTTCGTTGCAGGGATGGGACGGGTTCGGCGTCGTGGTGCAGGCCTATGGCAAGCGTGCGGGCCTTGTGATCGACTGGCTGTACGCCTTGGCGACGCGGCTGGACCGGCGGATCATGGTTCGGCTGGTAAAAGGCGCTTATTGGGACACCGAGGTGAAACGCGCGCAGGTGGAGGGGCATGCAGGCTTCCCGCTGTTCACCAGCAAGACCGGAACCGATGTCAGCTACATCGCGAACGCCCGCAAGCTGATCGGCTATGCCGACCGCATCTATCCGCAATTCGCGACGCACAACGCCCACACCGTGGCCGCCATCCGCGGGATGGTCGGCACCGTTCCGTTCGAATTCCAGCGCCTGCACGGCATGGGCGAACGGCTGCACGACATCGTGCTGACGGAAGGCAAAGGCCATTGCCGGATTTATGCCCCCGTGGGGGCCCATCGCGACCTGCTGGCCTATCTGGTGCGGCGCCTGCTGGAAAACGGCGCCAACTCCTCCTTCGTGCATCAGATCGTGGACGTGTCGGTGTCGCCGGCCGATGTCGCGCGCGATCCCTTCGCCGCCCTTGCGACCGCGAAGGCTCCGGCCACGCTGGTCGCCCCCGCAGACCTGTTCGGCGCCGACCGGCCCAACTCCTCCGGCTTCGACCTGAGCGATGAGGCCACGCTGGCATGGCTGGCCGGGGACCGCCTGACGACGCTGCCGGATGCGCTGCCGCAGACCGTCACCCCGCCCGAGGGGGACTGGGAAGATGTACTTGATCCCGCGACCGGCCGCGCCGTCGCCAAGGTCATGATGGCCAGCGCGGACACGGTGCAGCGGGCTGTGGCGGATGCGCGTGTGTGGGATGCGCCCGCCGCCGCCCGCGCCGAAACCTTGCGCCGCGCGGCGAACCTGTTCGAAGCGCATCACGCCCGCCTTTTGGGCATCCTTGGCTACGAGGCGGGAAAAACTCTGGGCGACGCCGTGGCCGAACTGCGCGAAGCGGTGGACTTCCTGCGCTATTACGCCGCCGAGGGGGAGGGGCGTTCGGACGCGCCACGGGGGATCATCACCGCGATCAGCCCGTGGAACTTTCCGCTGGCGATCTTCTCGGGTCAGGTGGCGGCGGCGCTGATGGCGGGGAACGCGGTTCTGGCCAAACCGGCCGAAGCCACCCCGTTGATCGCGGCCGAGGCTGTGAAGCTGCTGCACGAGGCCGGCGTTCCGAACACCGCACTGCAACTGCTGCCGGGGGCGGGCGCAACGGTGGGGGCGGCCCTGACATCAGACCCGCGCATCAAGGGGGTGGTCTTCACCGGCTCCACCACCACGGCGCGGTCCATCGCGAAGGTCATGGCGGAACATCTGGTGCCGGGCACGCCGCTGATCGCCGAAACCGGCGGGCTGAACGCGATGATCGTGGACGCGACGGCCTTGCCCGAACAGGCGGTGCGCGACATCGTCGCCTCCAGCTTCCGGTCGGCGGGGCAACGCTGTTCGGCCCTACGCTGCCTTTACGTGCAGGAAGACATCGCGCCCCACATGATCGAGATGATCCGCGGCGCCATGGACGAATTGCGGCTGGGCGATCCGCGTCAGCTGGACACTGATGTGGGCCCCGTCATCGACGCGAAGGCCCAGAAGGCGATCCGCGACTATGTCGCCGCGCATCACAACCGCAGGATCCACGCGTTGAACGCACCGCAAGAGGGGTTCTACGTGCCGCCGACCTTGCTGAAGGTGAACGGCATCGCGGATCTGGAGCATGAGGTCTTCGGCCCGGTCCTGCATCTGGCGACGTTCCGCGCGGGCCAGTTGGGACAGGTCATCAACGACATCAACGCGCGCGGCTTCGGTCTGACCTTCGGTCTGCACACCCGCATCGAAACCCGCGCGCAAGAGGTGGCGGAGGCCGTCCACGCCGGAAACCTGTACATCAACCGCAACCAGATTGGCGCGGTGGTGGGCAGCCAGCCCTTTGGCGGTGAAGGTCTTTCGGGCACGGGCCCCAAGGCAGGCGGGCCACACTACCTTACGCGTTTCTTCGCCCCCGCCACGGCCGATGCGCCGGGAACATGGTCGAAGGCCGAGGATGCGGCACGTCTGGAACGGCAGCTTGCGGCCTTTCCGTCCGACAAGCTGTCCGATCACCTGCTGCCCGGCCCGACCGGGGAGCTGAACCGCCTGAGCGCCCACACCCGCGCGCCCGTCCTCTGTCTGGGTCCAGGAGCCGAAACCGCAGCCCGCCAGGCGGAGGCCGTCCGTGCCCTTGGTGGCCACGCGATTACCGCCGAAGGCCATGTGGAGCCGGAGCATCTCGCCCGCTTGAACATCTCCTCCGTGCTCTGGTGGGGGGATGAGGCGTCGGGACACGCCTATGCTTCGGCGCTGGCCGCACGTGAGGGCCCGATCCTCCCGCTGATCACGGACCGGCCCGATTTCGCCCATGTCGCGCATGAACGGCACCTGTGCGTGGACACGACCGCAGCCGGAGGAAACGCAGCGCTTCTGGCCGCCTGACGGGCGGGAAGCCGACTGGGGCGTAAGTATTAATCACATAATCTATATTACAATGATTAAGGTTGTAAGCGTTAAGTAGACGTGTCGCCATCTGGCAAAGTTCACCTGTCGCCTCTCGTTGATTGCCTTGGAGGCGGCTTCGGATGGGACTTGTTGCGATGAGCATGGCGAGCTGATCCAGGTCGACGCCTCCGACCACCGCTGGTTCGAGGACCGCGCCGCACCCTGCACGCTGCGGGCAACGCTTTCCTTGCGGGCTTCATAGCGGATTACAAGGCCCGTTTCGCACGGCAGTATCCGTCAGGGTGATCGGATCGGTCGCCGCCGAAGACATCTGTACGGCCATCACCGCGTCGAGGGAGACGGCAAGGCAGACGATCACCGAACATGTTCCCCGGGGATTAAGATGTGAAAGCTATGGAAATTTTTCAAAGAATCAATCGAGGAAGGGCGCATTCCGTCGGGGAAGGTAAGCGGCTGGCATTTTCCTCGATCTTCAGGTAAGTTGCAGACAGGCGTGACGCCAATCCGGATTGCCCCGGATGGCGCGCCCGAGCCTCCGATAGGCTCCCCAGCCCGGATACGAGCAGGCCGGAAATCCGGCAAACCCGAAACCGGGTCCACCCACAGGAACAGAATTTGAAAAACGAAAACAACACCGGCTTTTCCGATCGACGCATGACGGCAGCCCGCGCGAAAGCGTCTCTCCTCGAGGCGTATCAGGCCGCCAGGACGGCCGCCGAGCCCACCCGCGCGGCGCGTGAAACGGAGCGCGCCGCCGTGGCCGAAGCACGGGACGCCCGCCGCGCCAAGCGCGATCAGGAAAAACGGGACGAACAGGCCCGTCTTGACGAGGAAGCCAACGCTCGGGCTGCGGCCGCTTCAGCGGCCGAAACCGCCGAGGCCGACGCCCGCGAGGCTGCGGACAAGGACCGCATCGCCCGCATCCTGAACGACGATGCGGCCCATAAGGCAAAGCGCGATCAGCGCTATGCCAACCGCAAGAACCGCCAAGGCTGAGCCGTTCTGGTCAGCGGCCGGATGCCATCAGGAGCATTGGGTCAGGTAATTCTGCTGGGCGGAGTTCATCATGCCGTCCAGCAAAGCCATCCCGAGCGGGTTGTCAGACACATCCGGCACCTGCCCCAAGGGCCCACGCTCGCGCAGGACCTTCATCAGCAGGTCGGGATGATATTGCCGAAGCATCGATCCGAAAACCAGGGAAAATGCCATGCCGTCCTGCTGGTCCAGCCCACCCATGGTGGACACGGTCGGCACGGACAGGCCGGAAATCCGCGCCACCTCGGCCGGATCCGCGTTCTGGTTGGCTTCCATGGCCGCCCCTATTCTTTCGATGTCATTGGCCGAACGGGTCGAAACCGCGCTCTCGACCTCTCGCAGGGCGTCGCACTGGGCACCCGAGAAGTCCATGGCCGTTCCGGCGGAAGGAAGCGTGGCAAACTGGGCCAGCGCGGGCAAGGCCGGCAGGACAGACACGCAAAGAACAGTGGCGGCAAGAATGCGGTGGCGCATCAAAACTCCTGTCAAGGTTCGGCAGCTTGAAGAACAGTTCCCTGCATGTGGGCGGAAAGCCAACCATGTGCAATCGTCCACCTTCGTGGACTTGAAGAAACGGCCATTCTCCGCTATCTAGACAGCTGGCTAGACAGGAGCAACTCATGTGGACCTTGCAAGACGCGAAGAACCAGTTCAGCGCGGTGGTGGACGCCGCTCTGTCGGGTCAGCCGCAAGAGGTGACACGTCGTGGCAAGCCTGCGGTGGTGGTGCTGTCCTCGCAGGATTACCACCGCCTCGTGGCCGATGCGCGGGACCAGCGGCCCAGCTTTGCCGACCATCTGCTGTCCTTCCCCACAGAGGATGTGCCCCGCGGGCAAGCCATGCCGCGTGATGTGACCTTTTGATGCTGATCCTCGACACGAACGTCATCTCGGCCGCGCGACGGCCCGAGCGGGCGCCCCTTGTCGCTGCCTGGCTTGCCAATAAGGCGGAGGACCAGCTTTTCCTGTCCAGCATCACCTTGGGAGAGATCGCACGCGGTATCCACCTTCAGGAACCCCGCAACCCCGCCTTCGCGCAGGATCTGCGGGTGTGGCTGGACCGGACCGTTGCCCTCTTCTCAGACCGCATCCTGCCCTTCGGGGCGGAGGACGCCCGCATCTGGGGTCGCCTTTCCGCCAAGATCGGCCATTCCGGTGCGGACCTGATGATCGCGGCCAGTGCGCTGGCCCATGATGCCACCGTGGTGACCGGCAACACCGACGACTTCGCCCCCACGGGCTGCCGGCTGGAAAACCCGTTTCTTGCCTGACCGCCACGGGCTTCGGGCGATGTGTCCTTCCCTTCCTGAAACAAAGGAACTTTCGCGACAGGTCCTCGTTGGGCCGCCGTAAATGAAAAGGGATACATCATGAAGATCATCACTGGTTCGATTCTGGCACTCACGCTCGGCGCCGCCGCCGTGTCCGCCCAGACCGCCGCCGTCGATCTTTCGGATGCGTCGAAACTCATCCGCGCCAGCGATCTGGAAGATGGCAACATCTACAGCGTCCAGGCCGGGATCGAGCAGTCGACCTTCGGCGGCACCACCTACACAACGATCGACACCGCCTGGGACGACGTCGGCGAGATCGAGGACATCATGCTGGACCAGAACGGCCAAGTCTTCGGCGTCATCGCGGAAATCGGCGGCTTCCTGGACGTCGGCAGCCGCGACGTGCTGCTGCCCATCAGCGAAGTGGCCGTGGTCCCGGAAGAGAATGGCAAATACTCCTTCCTGACCCGCTTCTCGCAGGAAGAGCTGAAAAGCATGCCGGCCATCAACTAAGCGCAAAAAGCGATCAGGACACATCATGCAACTGAACGGCAAAACCATCGCGCTGCTGATCTCCCCCAAGGGGACCGAGCAGATCGAGTTCACGGCGCCGCGCAAGGCGCTGGAAAAGGCGGGGGCCAAGGTCACGGTCATCAGCCAGTCCACCGACAAGGCGAAGGCCGTGAACGGCGATCTGGAACCCGCGGACAAGCATGACGTCGACATGGCCTTTGCCGAGGCCAATGCCGACAACTTCGACGGTCTCGTCATCCCGGGCGGAACCGTCGGGGCGGACACCCTGCGGGCCGACAAGGACGCCGTGGCCTTCGTGCGCCGCTTCATCGAGCAGGGCAAGCCCGTCGGCGCCATCTGCCACGGACCGTGGCTGCTGGTGGAGGCGGACGTGCTGCGCGGCCGCACCGTCACCTCCTACCCTTCGCTCCAGACGGACATCCGCAATGCCGGCGGCGTCTGGGTTGATCAGGAGGTCGTGGTGGACACCGGCCTCGTGACCAGCCGCACCCCGGACGACCTTGACGCCTTCTGCGCCAAGCTTGTGGAGGAGTTTGCCGAAGGCGTGCATGACGACCAGTCGCGCAGCGCCTGACGTTCGCCGACGACAACGGAAAGCGCTGCCCTTGGGCGGCGCTTTTTGCATGTCCAAGGGCCCTTTTCCCGCTAGATGAAACGGATCACCGGAAAGATCCCCATGCCTGTCCCTCCCTTCCGCCAAATCCTCGGGCGTCCCCTAGCCGAGGAGATTGCCGTCGCCATCACCTACAATGCCTCCACCCAGGCGGTGATGATGGCTACACCACAGGATCTGGAGGATTTCGCCTATGGTTTCTCCCTCACCGAAGGCATCGCGACGCGCGAGGAGATCATGGAGATCGAGCTGGCCGAGGTTCCGCGCGGCATCGACCTGCGCATCTGGCTGCGGCCGCAGGCCGGCCAGCGATTGGCCGAACGCCGCCGCATGATGACGGGCCCGGTGGGCTGCGGCTTGTGCGGGATCGATTCCCTTGAACAGGCGCTGCGGGATATGGCGCCGGTCACCCGTGACGTTCGGCTGACGCAGGCGGATCTGGAAACCGCCATCGGAACCATGCGGGACCACCAGCCGCTGCATGACGCGACGCGGGCGGCCCATGCCGCCGGCTTCTGGCAGCCCGGCCACGGATACCGGGCGGTGCGCGAGGATGTGGGTCGGCACAACGCCCTCGACAAGCTGGCCGGTGCGCTGGCGGGCGAAGGCAACGGCGCCGTGGTCATGACCAGCCGCGTGTCGGTGGATCTGGTGCAGAAGGTGGCGGCAATGAACGTGCCGGTCCTAATCGCGGTGTCGGCCCCCACGGCGCAGGCCGTCGAAATGGCGGACCGGCTGAACATCACGCTGGTTGGACTGGCGCGCAGCACCTCCTTCCAGTGCTTCACCCATCCCCATCGCCTCGCCTGACGGAACCGATCGCCTCCGGCCCAGTTTCCTGAAGGGTAGACGCAGCCATATCATGCAGGGGGCATTGATGAAGCGACCGCAACCAGCTGGTGACCGTACATGAGCCATTCCGAAACCGAACAGGATCCGACGACGCCCTTCTACGACCATCCCACGGGTGGATGGGGCTCCATCAAAAGCGTGGCGCGCCACATGGGGATGGACAAGCCTGCGGTCGGCGTCCTTGAAACCCTGATGAAGCAGAACAAGCCGAAGGGGCACATGTGCACCTCCTGCGCCTGGGCAAAGCCCGCCTCTCCCCATCTGGCGGAGTTCTGCGAGAACGGGGCCAAGGCCACGATCTGGGACCACACCCGCGAACGCTGCGGTCCCGACGTTCTGTCCCGATACACGGCGACCGAGCTGCGGATGTGGCGCGACTACGATCTGGAGATGCTGGGCCGCCTGACCCACCCCATGCGCTTCGACGCCTCGACCGACCGCTATGTGGAAACGACATGGGACGCCGCCTTCCAGGCCATCGGCGCGAAACTGCGGACTCTGGATCCGAAATCCACGGTCTTCTACGCCTCGGGGCGCGCCAGCCTCGAGACGTCCTATCTTTGGGCGCTGTTCGGGCGGCTTTACGGGCACAACAACCTGCCCGACAGTTCCAACATGTGCCACGAAACCACCAGCGTGGCGCTGAAACAGAAGATCGGCGCGCCGGTCGGCACCTGCATTCTGGACGATTTCGAACATTGCGACATGATCCTGTTCTTCGGCCAGAACACCGGATCGAACAGCCCGCGTTTCCTGCACCCCCTTCAGGAAGCCCGCAAGCGCGGCTGCAAGATCGTTACCTTCAACCCCATACGGGAACGGGGTCTGGTGGAATTCGCGAACCCGCAAAGCCCGGCCGAGATGTTGGGCGGCAAGACCACCAAGATATCTGACATCTACCTTCAGGTGAAACCGGGCGGCGACATCGCGGCCATCGCCGGCATGGTCAAGCACCTGCTGGCCCTGGACGAGGAGCGGGGCGAGGTTCTGGACCGCGCCTTCATCGCCCAGCACACCCACGACTTCGCGAATTTCGAAACCTGGGCCCGCAATCTCGGCTGGGACGAGATCGAGCACACTTCCGGCCTGACCCGCGCCGACCTGACCGAGGTGGCGGAGATGTACGCCCGGTCCCAGCGGGTGATCGGCGTCTATGGCATGGGCCTGACCCAGCACGTCCATGGTGCGGATTCCATCGGGATGCTGGTGAACCTTCTGCTGATGCGCGGCAATATCGGCCGTCTTGGGGCGGGTATCTGCCCTGTGCGCGGCCATTCCAACGTGCAGGGTCAGCGCACCGTCGGCGTGTCCGAAAAGCCGGAACTGGTGCCGCTGGACCGGCTGGCCGAGATCTTCGATTTCCAGCCGCCCCGTGACACCGGTGTCACCACGGTCGAGGCGGCGCAGGGCATCATCGACGGCGACATCAAGGCCTTCCTCAGCCTTGGCGGCAACTTCGCCCGCGCCATCCCCGATCAGGGCCGCACCGACGCCGCCTGGGCTGGGCTGGAACTGAACGTCCAGATCGCGACCCGGCTCAACCGCTCCCACACGCTGGTGGTGGACGGCGCTTGGCTGCTGCCCTGCCTTGTGCGAGGGGAGGAGGACATGCAAGCCTCCGGTCCGCAAGCCGTCACGATCGAGGATACGATGAGCCATATCCACGGCTCCATCGGTCGCCGGAAGCCGGCCTCCCCCCTGCTGCTGTCCGAACCGGCGATCGTCGCCGGGATCGCGAAGGCCACGCTGGACCCGAACCCGAACGTGCGGTGGGACGACTGGATCGGCAATTACGCCCTGATCCGCGACCTGATCGAGGAAACCTATCCCGACCAGTTCCGCGCCTTCAATGACCGGATGTTCGAACCCGGTGGCTTCTATCGTGGCAACACGGCCCGTGACCGGAACTGGAAGACGGAAAGCGGCAAGGCCGAGTTCACGACCCCGGTCGGCCCCAGTTCCTTGGGACAGGTGCCGGGCGGGGACGTGTATACCCTGGTCACCCTGCGGTCGAACGACCAGTTCAACACCACGATCTACGGCTATCGCGACCGCCTGCGCGGCCTTGATACCGACCGGATGATCGTGATGATGGCACCGGATGAAATCACCGCCGCGGGCTTCCGGGATGGGCAGGGCGTGACCCTCGTCTCCGCCCATCAGGATGGTACGACCCGCCGGCTGGAGGGGTTGCGCCTTATGGCCTATGACCTGCCGCAGGGTTGCGTCGGGGCCTATTACCCCGAAGCGAACGTTCTGGTGCCGCTGGATCTTTACGACACCGCATCCAAGACGCCCGCCTTCAAGGGCGTGCCCGTCCGGATCGAGGCCGCCTGAAACAGCGCTCCTCACAGGCGGAACCTGTGAGGAGCGTCTTCACCTTGCCCGGCCGGCCGTCATGCTCATCGCCAGGGTGCCGATCAGCCCGACCAGCGCGAAGACGTAGAAGCCCCACGGGTGCCCGATACCCATGGAGACCAGCGTTCCCCCGATCAGCGGACCCGCGATGGCGCCAAGCCGCCCGACGCCCGCCGACATGCCGATCGCCGTCGCCCGAACGCCCGCCGGATAATGCGCGGCCGTGTAGGCATAAACCAGCACCTGCGCCGAGAACACGAGGCAGCCGGTCAGGAACACTGCCGGATACAGCAGCGACACCGGCATCTTCCACGACAGGAAGGCCAGCAGCACGGCGCCCGCGGCGAACCATATCACGGCCGCACGCTTCAGGCCAATACGGTCCCCGACCTGTCCCGCCACCAGCAGCCCGCAAACGGCCCCGAGGTTGAGCAGCAGCAGCAGCCACAGCCCGCGTTCCAGCCCGTAATCCGCCGCCACCATCAGGGCGGGCAGCCAGCTGTTCAGCGCATAGACCAGCAGCAGGCCCATGAAGGACGTGATCCAGATCGCCACCGTCGTGCGCAGCATGTCGGGCGCGAACAGCGTCCGGATGGAGGCTTTGGGCGCCCCGACCACTGGCTCTGCCAGCACGATGCCGTGGGCGCGCGCAACGCCTTCTGCCTCGCTCCGGCGACCCTGTGCCAGAAGATAGGCCGGGCTTTCCGCCAGATGCCGCAGCATCAGCGGGACAAGGACGAACCCCGGAATGGCCCCGGCGATGAACATGCCGCGCCATCCGGTGATCGGCAGCAGCACCAGCGCCAGAAGGGCCGTGGCCACGGCGCCGACGTGATACCCCGTCATCACGGTGGTGGAGGCGCGACCCGCCTTGCCGCGCGAAAATTCCGTCACCATGGCGATGGCGGTGGGCAGGCAGCCGCCCAGACCCACACCGGCCAAGAAGCGGAACAGCGCCAGTTGATTCGGCGTCTGCGCCAGACCGCACAGGGCCGTCAGAAGCGAAAAGGCCGCGACGGCCCAGATCAGCGAATGGCGGCGGCCGAAGCGGTCCGTCGCGACGCCGATGGACAGCGCCCCAAGGGTCATGCCAACCAGACCGATGGTGGAGATGAACGTCGCCTCCCCCCCGGTCATGAACGGTGCGGCCGATCCGGTCATCGTGGGGATCAGCGCCCCCAAGACCACAAGGTCGAACCCGTCGAGGATCACGGCGATCCAGCAGAGGGTCACCACCCAGCTTGCCTTTGCGCCGTGATCGTGAGTGGCGGATGCCGGTGTCACGTGTCAGTCTCCTTCCCCTGTGGGTCAGGAAGAAAGGCCAGATGGCGTCATCCGGTCAGACCGTGCCGATGCGCGCCCTGCAAGCTTCCCTCTTTCCACCGCCCGACGCGATATGCGACCGAGGGCCCTCCCCGTTATGACGCATAGCGGAATACGGGACCGAAACGCAAAAGGAAGATGCGGAAAAGCGTCAGGGGAGGATCTTGCCGGGGTTCATGAGGTCCTGTGGGTCGATGGCCGCCTTCAGGGCCGCCATAAGACGCAGCGCGGCGGGCGCGTATTCGTCACGCAGATAAGGCGCCTTCCCAAGCCCGACGCCATGTTCACCCGTACAGGTTCCATCCACTGAAATCGCGCGGGCAACCATTTCGGCATTGATGCGCTTCACGGCGGCCATCTCCTCGGGCCGGTCCGGATCAATGGCGAAGGCGACGTGGAAGTTGCCATCTCCCACGTGCCCTAGGATCACGGCGGGTACCGGGCAGCCGGCCAGAAGCCCCCGCGCATGCCGGACGCTGTCGGTCAATTCCGACACGGGCACGCACACGTCGGATGTCCAGCCCACGGCCCCTTTGCGTTGCCCGACAACGGCATACCACGCGTTGTGACGTGCCTTCCACAAGCGCGCACGGTCTTCAGGATCCGTGGCAGCTTCAAACCCCAAGGCACCGAAATCGGCCACAATCTCCGCCACGACAGCGGCTTGTTCGGCCACCGACGCCTCCGTCCCGTGAAATTCGAACGCAAGGGTATCCGCGACCGGCAGAGACAGGTCGGCATGCTGGTTGACCGCCTCTATCAGGCCCCGGTCCATCAGCTCCATCCGGGCGACGGGGATGCCGAACTGCGTGACCATCGTCGCCGCCCCCACCGCACTTTCCACATCCGGAAAGCTGCACAGCGCCGCCGAAATCGCCTGCGGGATGCCGAACAACCGCAGCGTGATCTCCGTCACGATGCCCAGCGTTCCTTCCGCCCCTACGAACAGCCGGGTCAGGTCATAGCCCGCCGCCGACTTCCGCGCGCGGGAGGAGGTGCGGATCACCTCCCCGTCCGGCAGCACCACGGTCAGCGACAGCGTCACCTCCCGCATCGTGCCATAGCGCACGGCGTTCGTTCCCGAGGCGCGGGTGGACACCATCCCCCCGATGGAGGCATTGGCCCCCGGATCGATCGGGAAGAACAGTCCCTGATCGCGCAGGTGCAGGTTCAGCGCCTCTCGCGTGACGCCGGCCTGAACGGTGCAGTCCATGTCCTCCGTGCTGACGCGCAGCACCTGATCCATCTGCGAGAGGTCGACCGAAATCCCACCTCGCACCGCCGCCAAATGCCCTTCCAGCGAGGTGCCGGCCCCGTAGGGGATGACCGGAACGCCCGCCGCGGCGCAGTGGCGGACCACGAAGACCACGTCCTCGGTGCTGCGCACCATCACGACAGCGTCCGGCGCGGCGGTGGCGTGATGCGCCTCGCCCCGCCCATGCTGGTCCCGAACGGCCTGCGCGGTGGAAAACCGGGCGCCGAACTTGCCTTCAAGCGCGGAAAGAAGAGGTTGAAGTGCGGCGGTCATGTGCGTCCCCTTGGCCAAAGTCGCCTTGTCATAGCCTCGCCAAGACGCGATGCCCAGACTGGCGCCATCACCTCATGGCGAGGTGGATCGTCCGGGCGACCTCCAGATCCTCGGCCGTGTTCACGTTGAAGAACGGGTCGTGTGCCTGAACGGGAAAGTCCACCAGCCGCGCGCCATGGTCCAAGGCCCAACGGCCCACCGCACGCTCCCCCCGCCGCAGCGCCGCCCGCAGATCGTCCCGCAGGTCCACACGCCACAGCCCGACGACCGGATGCCGCACCCCGTTGCTGGAGGCGAGGGCGATGGCCCCGTCGCCCTGCAGACGGGCATAGAGGTCGGGCGGCAGGAACGGCGTGTCGCCGGCCACCGTCAGCACTCGGTCCGCACCGAGGCTGGCCGCATGGTCCATGCCCACCAGAAGACCCGCCAAGGGTCCGGGATGGTCCGGTTCGCTGTCCGGCAGGACTGGCAGACCCAGATCGGCGAAACGCGCCGGATCCCCGTTCGCGGACAGGGCCATCCGCCCGCATTGGGGGCGCAGGCGGCGCAGGACTTCCGCGATGATCGTCGTGCCGCCAAGGTCCAGCCGGCACTTGTCGCCCCCGCCCATCCGCTGCGCGCGCCCCCCGGCCAGGATGACGGCAACCGGTTCCATCGCTATTCGGCCGCCATGTCGGCGACGCGGAAGCGGGCGGTGACGGGATCTCCGATGTATCGTGCGGACAATTCGGCCGCGTTTGCCACAAGATTCGCCACCGCCGCGATGATGCGATCGGCCTGCACGTCGCTGTGCAGCCAAGACAGGTTCAGCCGCACCCAGCCGGGCTTGGCCAGTTCCTCGCCCGCTTGCAGACGCGCGAACAGCGCCTCGGACGCCGTGTCGTCGATGCCCATCAGGCGATGCGCGTAAGGTCCGGCGCAGGCGCAACCGCCCCGCGCCTGAATCCCGGTCATGTCCGACAGCATGCGCGTGAACAGTTGGTGGTGCACATACCCGCCCCCCCCTTCGCGAATGCGGAAGGAAAAGATCGGCAAAGCTGGCGCGCGCCTGCCCAGAACCTCCATCTGCGGAACGGCGTCCCAGACGCGCAGGGCGCGGGCGCGCAGCTCCTGTTCGCGATGGTGAATGCGGTCCGTTCCCACGGCGTCCTTCACCAGCATCACCAGCGCCGCCCGGATGTCGCCCACGACGTTGGGCGTGCCCGCTTCCTCGCGCGCGGTCACCCGGGCGCTGTAGGCGTGGCTGCGGGGCGAGACGAAGGACACCGACCCGCCGCCGGGCTGCGTCGGCGTCGCCCGTTGCACCACCGTGTCCCGCAGAACCAGCACGCCCGATGCCCCCGGTCCGCCGGCGAACTTGTGCGCGGAAAAGACGATGGCGTCCTTTCCCTGCATGGACATCGGCAGATAGGGGCCGCCCCCCGCGTAGTCCCAGATTGCCAGCGCCCCCGCGGCTTTCAACGCCGCCGTCACCGCCTCGGTGTCCGTCAGGATCCCTGTCACGTTCGACGCGGCCGAGAATGTGCCGATCACCAGATCCGCCCCGTCCGCCGCCTTCAGCGCGCGGGACAGGTCGTCCATGTTGACGCCGCCGGTTTCCGCCTCCGCCACCTCCACCATCTCGGCGCCGGTTTCCCGCCAAGGCAGGATGTTCGAATGATGCTCGTAAGGGCCGCAGATCACCACGACCCGCTCGCCCGCACGCACGCGTTCGGACACCCGCAGCAGGTTCACGATCCGGTTGATCCCCGATGTCGCGCCCGAACCGGTAAAGACCACGTGGCACCCGTCACCCGCATCGACCAGACGGGCGATCGCCGCCCGCCCTTCCTCGCGCATGCGGGTCATCGTCATGCCGCAAAAGCTCGCCTCGGTGTGACTGTTGGCATAGAAGGGCAGCACCTGCTCGGCCACGAATGCCTCCACCTGCCGCAGCGCCCGGCCTGAGGCAACGTAATCGGCATAAAGGAGCCGCTGCGTGCCGAAGGGTGTCTCGAACGGGACGCCGTCCCCGATGAGGCCTTGGCGCAGGTGGTCCAGAATGTCGTCGCGCCTCAGGCTGTCGCGGAAGTCGGTCAGTGCGGTCATGCGAGGTCCCCTTTTTTCAAGAAGTACACCGCCTGCCGCAGGAATTTTTCCCATAGTTCGGCATGTTCGCTGGCCAAACAAGATTTATGATCGATCGATCGCCAGTTTCATCGATCATCTACACATCCACCGGCCGCCCTTCCGCGATTGCCTCCATCGAGAAGTAGGAGGTGACCGCATCCAGCTCCAGCGTCGCGATCAGCCGCTGGTAGACATGGTCGTACCCTTTCATGTCCGGGGCCACGATCTTCAGCATGTAGTCGTAGTCGCCCCCGATCCGGTGGAAGTCGACCACGTTCGGAATGGACAGGACATGGGTCCGGAACCGTTTCAGCCAGTCGGCCGAGTGGTTGCGTGTGCGGATCATCGCGAACACGACCAGCCCCTGCCCCAACGCCTCCCGGTCGACGCGGATGGTCTGGCCGGTGATGATGCCCCGCTCCTCCAGATTGCGGATGCGGCGCCAGCAGGCGTTCTGCGACAGGCCGACCTTTTCTGCCAGATCGCGCTGCGTCTGGCGGGCGTCGCGCTGCAACTCGGCCAGGATGCGCGCGTCGATGCGGTCCAAGGCCTCCTTCATGTCGGGGTGGCATGGCCGAGGACGTGCATCAGGCGGTTGGCCCAGCCGAAGATTGCGATGGAATGGATCAGATCCACGATTTCCGCCTCCTCCAGCCCGGCATCGCGCAGGGCCTGAACATCCTCGGGCATGGCGGTGCTGGGGGTGACCGACAGGCGGCGGGCGAAGGCGTAGATGGCCGCGTCGCGGGGCGACAGATCCTCCGGCCGGTCCAGATAGACGGCGGACACCACGGCATCGCTTTGCGTCAGCTGCGCGTGCTGGCGGGCGTGGACGACCGCGCAATACCGGCACCCGTTCACCACCGAGGCGCCGAGTGCCCCAAGTTCCCGATCCGAGCGGGGCAACCCGCCTTCGGCATACATGATCGCGTTGAACAGGACGGTGCGCGCGACATAGCTTTCAGGATCGTGTGCCAGCGTCCGCACATAGGGCGACACCTTCTTGGCCGAAGGGGTGACCTTCATCGCCTCCAACTGCTCCGCCGTAGCGTCGGCCAGTTCCACCGGCGCCACATGCGGATGCCAAACCAGCGGCTTCAGCTTGATCTGCGGTGTCATGCCGCCCCCATCAGACGCAGGCCCGCGACCACACGCACCTGAAAATTCACATAGGCGATCAGTTCGGACAAGGCGACGATCTGCGGGGCCGACAGGCCCGCCGCCTCCAGCTTCCGGATGTGGTCGGCGGTCGCGGCGGTTGGGTTCGCCGTGACCATGTCCACGTGGCGGGCGATGGTGGCCAAAGGTTCAGGAAGGTCGGTCGCTCCTGTCGCAACAGCGGAAAGTTCTTCCTTGACAACGTATTGCGTCGCGATCTTCTCATCCTTGTTCAGGAGGGCCATGCGGTGCGCCAAGGCGGCGCGCAGGTTCGCGCCAAGCCCCAGATCTTCCGCCGGCGTCAGAACAGATGCGCGACAAGCCTCTGCCCCGGCAACGAATTCGGGCCGCTGCCGGCGAAGGGCGTGCCGCGAGTCCGTGTCGGCCAGTCCGGCCGCCTGATCGATGGCGTCTGTCATATGCGTGCCTTTCTGATCTCGATCAACGTCGGGTCGGCCAAGGGCCGCAGCCCGACGCGAGGATGGTTTGCGCTGGCCCCCTGGCTCAGGGCGGAACTGCCGGCATCCGAGGTCAGAACGTTCGGATTACCCCCAAGATCCACCCGCCGCCCAAGTGCGTCCGTCACCGGATCGAACCATCCGCCGGTCGGCAGCACCAGCGTGCCGCGCCGGACGGATGGATCGGCCGCGACTGCGACCAGCGTCACGCCCCGCGCGTTGAACACCTCGGCCACGTCGCCCGTGTCGAGTTCCAGCGGCGAGAGATCGTCCGGATGGGCGCGCAGCACCTCGAACCCCTGAACCCGCGCCTCCCGTGCCAGGCGGCCTGCGTCCAGCTGGCTGTGCAGGCGCGTTTCGGGCTGGGGGGACAGAAGGTGGAAGGGCAACGGCTCCTCCCTCTCATCCGGGTCCAGCCATGTCGGGTGCGGGGGGCAGTCAGGCAGGGCGAAGCCCGCGATCCGTTCCGAAAAAAGTTCGATCCGGCCGGAAGGCGTGGACAGGGGCTTCCCTGCCAGCAGCGGGGCAAAGGGCACCAGCGGCTTCGGCGCTGGCTTGCCCGCATCCAGGCAGGCGAAGCCCTTCTGCCGGAAGCGGTCCCAGTCTGGAAGCTCCGCATGCGCGGTCCGGTAAAGCTCATAAAGATGCGCGAGCCACCCCGCCTCATCCAAGCCCCCGCGAAAGGCGGTTTCCAGACCAAGATGGGCGGCGATGCGGGCCAGAACCTCGTGATCCGTCGGCACCCCGTCGCGCGGCTCCAGCACGGCGGGGCTGTAGGCCAGCCACCGGTCACGGGACGAACCGGCGATGTCGGTCCGTTCGAACGGCATGGCCGAGGGGAACATCAGATCGGCATGCCGCGCGGTGGCCGTCCAGACGTTTTCGTGCACGATCACCGTTTCGGGCCGCTTCCATGCGCGTTCCAGCCGGAACAGGTCCTGATGGTGGTGGTAAGGATTCCCGCCCGCCCACCAGACCAGCCGGATGTCGGGCAGGTCCAGCACCTTTCCGTCATAAGGCAAGGTGCCGCCCGGACGCTCCAGCAACTCGGTGATCCGCGCCACGGGGATGTAGTCGGTCACGGGGTTCAGACCCATCGGCAGGGACGGTCCGCGCAACCCCCGCACCGGCTGCCCGACCGAGGCGACGGCCGACAAGCCAAGTGCCAGTCCCTGCCCCGGTTGCCCAAGACCGCCCGCCATGGCCGCCAATGCGACGGCCGCCCAATAGGGTTGCTCGCCAAAGCGCGCGCGTTGCAGCGACCATGACAGGTTCAGAAGGCTTCGTTCCCCTGCCAGCCGCCGCGCCAACGTCCGCAGATCGTCGGCCGACACGCCGGTGATGGGCGCGGCCCAGTCGGCGGATTTCGCGATCCCGTCCTCGCGACCAAGAACATGGTCGGCGAAGCGGTCCGCGCCGGTCGTGAAGTTCTGAAGGAACGCGGCGTCCGCAAGACTTTCGACCAGCATCGTGTGGCACATGGCCAGCATGGCGGCGGTGTCGCTTCCCGGCCGGATCGGGATGTGGGTCCCCTGTACCGCGTCCCGCGCGTCGGGGGACAAGGTGATGACCTCGCCTCCCGCCTCGCGGAACGTGTCCAGCCAGTCGCCGACGCGGTGGGCGCCGGTCGATCCGGCCTCCACCTGCGCGTTGGCCAGACGCATGCCGCCGAAGGCCACAATCAGGCGGCAATGCCCCACGATCTGGTCCCAGCCGGGGGACAGCGCGCCCACCTCGGCATGTTCGGCGCCGACGACGTGAGGCAGGATGACCTTTGCCGTGCCATAGCTGTAGGTGTTCACGGCAAAGGTGAAGCCGCCCGCCAGGTTCAGGAAGCGCTTCAACTGGCTTTGCGGATGGTGGAACCGCCCCGCGCTGCCCCAGCCATAGGACCCGCCGAAGATCGCGCGGTTGCCGTGTTCGGTCCGCACGCGGTCCAACTCGCGTGCGGCCAGCGCCGTCGCCTCGTCCAGCGACAGTTCGACGAAGGTATCCTCGCCCCGCGCGGCGCCGCCGTCACCGGCCAGCCAGCCCTTGCGGGCCATCGGCACCAGCACACGCGACGGATCGCGTGCAAGGTCCAGATGCGTCATCCCCACGGGCGACGGGGCGGGATCGTGGCGGAAGGGCTTCAGGGTGGGGCCCGGCCCCACCTCGAAGAACCCGAAATGCGAGGCGAAGATCTGCATCAGCCGGCGGGCTTCATGTCGAAGGCGCGCACCCAGTCATCCCCGCGCGGGGTGTAATCCACCTTGTTGGACACGCCATAGGTCGCGGGTTGCGCGTACATGAAGACGACGGGCGCCTCCTCGCACATGATGCGGGCGGCGTCGGCATAGGCGGCCTTGCGGGCGTCCGGGTCGGTGGTGGCGTTGCCCGCCTCCAGCGCCGCGCCGAAGTTCGCGTCGTTCCAGTAGGCGTACTGGTCGCCCGGCTTGAACAGCGTCAGCAGCCCGTCGGCGTCGATCGTGGGCCAGGCCTGACCCAGCAGCGACATCTGCCCCAGATCATGCGCCTTGCGATACTTGTCCATGTAGGCGCCGAATTCCATCGCGCGGTATTCAGTCTGCACGCCCACATCGGCGAACATCTGGGCCACGGCCTGCGCCACCTCCTCGCCCTGCAGGTAGGTCGCGGTCGGAACCTCGAACTCCAGCGGGCGGGACAGGTCCACGCCGGACTCCTTGATCATCTCCTCGGCCTTTTCAGGGTCGTAGACATACGGCTTCAGGTCGGGGTTGTAGCCGAAATAGGCGGGCGTCATGACCTGGCAGTTCGACACCTCGGCCTCGCCGCCGAACAGGACGTCCACGATGGCGTCCTTGTCCACGGCGTAGTTCAGCGCCTGACGGAACATCTTGTTGTCCATCGGCGGCTTTTCGGTGTTGAACTTGATGAAGACCGACCGCGTGGACGGCACGGCGCCCCCCTTGGCCACGCCGCTGGCGCTGATGCGCGGCAGTTCCGAGGGCGGGATCTTGTTGATGTAGTCGACCTCGCCCGCCACCAGCGCCGCGATGGCCGAGGACGTCTCGGGGATCGTGCGGAAGGTCACATGCTCGAAGGCCGGCGCCTCGCCGAAGAAGTCGGGATTGCGCGTCATGGTGATGCTGTCCCCGGGCGTCACCCGATCGATGACATAGGGCCCGCCCGACATGGTTTCGGACGCGGGATCATGGCTGGCGGCCCATTCCGGCGGCAGCAGCATGAACATCGACAGCTGCGCCGGCAGCGCAGGATAGGGGCTGGAGGTCTTGATCTCCACCTCGGTTGGCGAGATCGCGGTCGCCCCCGTCACCGGCGTGAACCACGAGGAGATGCGCGTCGGGTTGTCCTTGTTCGTGACGCGGGCGATGTTCCACGCCACGGTGTTGGCGTTGATCGGTTCCCCGTTCTCGAACTTGGCCCCTTCCACCAGCTTGAAGCGCCAGGTCAGGTCGTCCACGGCCTCCCACGCGGTCGCGAGGGAGGGGTGCAGTTCCATGTCCGGTCCGCGCAGGATCAGCGAAGGGTAGACGTGGCTGAGAACCGACAGGTCCAGCCCCACCGATGCGCTTTGATGCGGGTCCAGGGTGTTGACGGCGTTGGTCAGCGCCAGCGTCACGTCCTGCGCGGCGGCGGCGGATCCCAGAAGGGCGGCAAGAACGGCGGTGTATCCAAGATGTCGCATGGGGCTCCTCAGGATTGCAGGACGAAATGGCCCGGCGCGACCGCGGCCATCACGGCCTCGCGCGCGGGGATGTTGGCGGACACGTCGAAGATCTCGCGCTTCGGGCGGGCACGGTCCGGGTCGGGCACCGGGATCGCCGCCAGAAGCGACCGGGTGTAGGGGTGCTGCGGATTGGCAAAGATCTGTTCCACCGGTCCCGTTTCCACGATGCGGCCGCGTAGCATCACGGCGACGCGCTGGCACAGGTAGCGCACCATCGACAGATCATGCGCGATGAACAGGTAGGCCAGACCCAGCCGGTCCTGCAGATCCTGGAACAGGTTCACGATCTGCGCCTGGATGGACACGTCCAGCGCGGTGATCGGCTCGTCCGCGACGATGAAGGACGGGTTCAGCGCGATGGCGCGGGCGATGTTGATGCGCTGGCGCTGCCCGCCCGAAAATTCGTGCGGATAGCGCGACATGAACGCGGGGTCGAGGCCGGTCATCCGGAACAGCTCCGCCACCCGGTCGGGGTGCGCGTCCTGCTTGTGGACGACCAGCGGTTCGGCCACGAAGGCGCCCACCTTCATCCGCGGGTTCAGCGCGGAATAGGGATCCTGGAAGATCATCTGCATCCGGGCGCGCAGGGGCTTCATCTCGCGCGCGTTCAGCCCCGTGATCTCCCGCCCCTCGAACCGGATCGACCCTTCGTCGGCCGGTTCCAGTTGCAGCGTCACGCGGCCGGCGGTGGACTTGCCGGACCCGCTTTCCCCCACCAGACCCAGCGTTTCCCCCGGCATGACATGGAACGAGATGTTGTTGACCGCGTGGGTCACCGGCTTCGGCTGGCCCAGCAGCGCGCGCCCGCCGCCATAGCTGCGACGCAGGCCGGACACCTCGATCAGCGGGTCAGACATGTCCGGCCTCCCTCAGCGCGGCGGGCAGATCGTACCACGCGGCGACCATGTGGCCATGGGCGTCCACCGGGCGCAAGGGCGGCACCTCGCGGTGGCAGCGGTCGGTGGCGAAGGGATTGCGGGGGGCGAAGGGGTCCCCGACCGGCGGAGCGGCCATGTTCGGCGGCGATCCGGGTATCTGGTACAGCCGCCGCTGCGCCCGCGCGCCCTCATCCGGCAGGGACCGCAACAGCCCCCAAGTGTAGGCGGAACGGGGATCGCGGAACACCGGCCCCACCGGCCCCCGTTCCATGATCCGCCCGCCATACATGACCTGGATCGTGTCGGCGAGTTCAGCGACCACCCCCATGTCATGGGTGATCCAGATGACGGTGGTGCCCAGCCGGTCCTTCAGATCCCGGACCAGATCCAGGATCTGCGCCTGCACCGTCACGTCCAACGCCGTCGTCGCCTCGTCCGCGATCAGGAGCTTGGGGTTGCAGGACAATCCGATGGCGATCATCACGCGCTGCCGCATCCCGCCCGAAAACTCGTGTGGATACTGTCGCAGGCGATCGGCCGGGCGCGGAATGCCGACCAGATCCAGCAATTCCGTCGCGCGTGCGTCGGCGTGGCGTCCCTTCAGGTCGGTGTGCCGCTCGATCACCTCGCGCAGCTGCCGCCCCACCGTCAGCACGGGGTTCAGCGACGACATGGGGTCCTGGAACACCATCCCGATCTGCCCGCCACGAAGGCTCCGCAGCTCCGCCTGCGACATCGCCAGAAGGTCGCGCCCCTGAAACAGCACCCGTCCGCCCAGCACCTTGGCGGGCGGCTTCGGCAGCAGCCCCAACATCGCCAGCACATGCACCGACTTGCCCGAGCCGCTTTCGCCCACGACGCCCAGCGTCTCGCCCTCGTCGAGCGTGTAGCTCACGTCGTTCACCGCATGGACACGCCCCGAAGGGGTGTCGAAGGCGACGGTCAGGTTCTCGACCTCAAGCAGCGCCATTCAGACCTCGATATATCCGCCGCGGGACTGCGTGAGGAACTCGTGTCCGGTCTCCGTGATCAGGATCGTGTCCGAGATCTGCGTGGCCACCCCCCTGTCCGGCACGCGTAGGTTCGGCTCCAGCGTGAACAGCATGCCGGGTTCCAGGATCACGTCGGTCTTGCCGTCCAGCGAGGTGTGTTCATGCGCGCCGAGGCCGATGGTGTGGCCGATCCGGCCGGGGATGTTCGCGGCATAGCCTGCATCCTCCAACCCCCGCTTCGTGATGTGGAACAGCTCCGCCAGCGGCGCGCCGGGGCGCATGGCGGGGGCGATGTCCTCGCGGATCTTCAGGATGGTGTCGATTGCGCGGCGGTTGGCGTCGGGCAACGGTCCATAGGCGAAGGTGCGTTCGTTCTCGGCATGGACGCCGTTCGCGATGGCCCAGATGAAGACGGCGACCGCTTCCCCCCGCTGCGGTTTACGCTGCGTGGGGTTGTCGCAGTTGCGGAACATCCGGTCCCCCGCCAGCGCCCATGTCCAGAGGCCGTTCTGCGCGCCGCCTTCCAGTGATCCGAAATCCGCCACCTCATGATCCGGCAGGTGCAGCGCCCAGTGCCCGTTCATCGCCGCCATGGAGGATGTGGCGATCTCACGCTCTGACCCGCCCTGCGCCAGCGCGTCCTGCGCGGCGTCCATGCCGATGTCGGCCAGGGCGGCGGCGACGCGGACGTTCGCGATCTCGTCCGCGTCCTTGACCAGACGGGCGCGGTCGAACACGGCGGAGCTGTCGACCAGCTTCGCCTTGGGCAGAAGCTCGGTCAGCAGGCGGTGGCGGGTGACGGGCAGGTAATCCTCCTCCACCCCCAGCACGCTGGCGTCCAGACCCTTTTCCGCCAGGATGGCTCGCAGGGCGTCCTGCCAGTTCGGCCCCATCGTGACCTTGGTGGACCATGCGCCGTAAAGCCGGATGTCCTTCACCCAGCTTTCCGACCGCCCGTGATCGTCGCGCAGGGCGTGGACCAGGATCACCGGCTCCCCCTCCGCCGGAAGGATCGCGATCACGGGGTGGGAGAAGATGATCGGGTTGAAGCCCGACAGGTAGAAGCTGTGCTCGGGCTTGAAGGTCACGAGGGCGTCGATGCCACGGGCGGCCATCAGGGACTTCAGGCGGGAGATGCGGTTCATCGGGCGCTCCTTGTCTTGGGGTCGAAGTAATCGCGCAGCCAGTCGCCGAACAGGTTGACGCCCAGCACGGTCAGCATGATGGCAAGGCCGGGGAAGGTCACGGCCCACCATGCGGTGGAAATGTAGGTCCGCCCGTCGGCCAGCATCCGCCCCCAGGACGGGTTCGGCGGCTGCACCCCGAGGCCGAGGAACGACAGCGCCGCGTCCATCACGATGATCCGCGCGAGTTCCAGCGTGGCCACCACCAGCGCGGGGGTCATGACATTGGGCAGGATGTGCCGCAGCATGATCCGCCAGCCCGAAGCGCCGATGGCGCGGGCCGACTGCACGAACTCCCGCTCCCGCAGGCTGAGGACCTGCCCGCGGATGATGCGGGCGTAGCGGATCCACGACGTCAGGGCGAGGACCGCCACCACGTTCACCGTGGAGGGGCCAAGGGCCGCGACCACCAGCAGCGCCAGCATCATCAGGGGGATGGCCAACTGGATGTCCACCAGCCGCATCAGGATGCGGTCGGTAATCCCGCCGGCATAGCCCGCAAGAATGCCAAGGAAGGTGCCCACGATCCCGCCCGCGACCACCGCCGCCCCGGCCACCATCAGCGTGATGCGGCTGCCATAGACAATGCGCGAAAGGATGTCGCGCCCGACCTCGTCCGTGCCCAAGGGGTGCGGTCCCCACCAGTCGGGCGGGACCATGCGGGCGCGCAAGCTGCCGCGCGTCGGATCCTCCAGCCCCAGCCACGGCGCCAGCACGGCCACCGCCACGAACAGCACGAGGATGATAAACCCCGCCATCCCGGCCTTGCTGCGCGCCAGTTCTTTGAAGAAGGTCATGTCAGCGCTCCGCCCGGATGCGGGGGTCCAGCACGCCATACAGCATGTCGACAAGGAAGTTGATCAGCACGAAGATCGTGGCGACGACGAAGATCCCCGCCTGGATCACCGGGAAGTCGTTGGCCTGGATCGCCTGCAGGATCAGCCGTCCCACGCCGGGCCAAGCGAAAACGGTTTCCGTCACGACCGATCCGCCCAGAAGTTCGCCCGCAAGAATCGCCGTCATGGTGGTGACCGGGATCAGGGCGTTGCGGGCGGTGTGCCACAGGAACACGGTTGTGGGCATCAGCCCCTTGGCGCGGGCGGTGCGGATGTAATCCTCGCGCAGGATGTCCAGCATCGACGACCTGAGCAGCCGCGCGATGGAGGCGGAGACGAACACCGCCAGCGTCAGGGCGGGCAGCACCAGATGCGCGAAGGTGCCATAGCCCCCCGTAGGCAACCAGCCGAGCGAGACACCGAAATACAGGATCAGCATGATCCCGAGCCAGAACACGGGCGTCGCCTGCCCCAGCAGCGCGACCGTCATCACGACCAGCTCCGCCACCGTGCCGCGCTTCAGGGCCGCGATGGCGCCCGCGACCGCCCCGATCAGGATTCCCAGCACCATCGCCGTCCCCGCCAGAAGCGCCGTCGCCGGCATCCGCTCCGACACGACGGCCAGCGCCGGACGTCCATGCTGGAACGAGGTGCCGAAATCCCCCTGTACCGCCTGCCAAAGAAAGGTCAGGTACTGCATGAACAGCGGCTCGTTCAGGCCAAGCTGGGTGCGCAAGGCCTCGATCTGCTCGGCGGTGGCGCCCACGGGCAGCAGCAGCGTGGACGGATCGCCCAGAACGCGCGTGACGAAGAACACGATCGTCACCACGCCCCACACCGCCAGCAGCGACTCCAGCAGACGCTTGATGAGGTAGCTGCCCATCAGCCCCCCGTCCGCGCCAGAAAGTCGCGGATATGGGCCACGACCTCGGCGTTCTTTTCGATGTGGCAGGAATGGTTGGCGCCCGGCACCTCCCACAGTTCCGCATTCGGCATCAGTTCGGCGATCAGGCGCGACTGGCTGGGCGGGCAGATCCAGTCCTTTTCGCCACAGAAGGCAAGTGTGGGCGTCGGCACGGACCGCAGCGCGTCGCGCAGGTCATGGGCCTTCTCACGGAACATCTCGTTGTGCGTTTCGGCGTGCAGATGCATGGTGCGGGTGCGTTCCAGCGCGGCGTCGGGATCGAACTTTTCGTAATACAGCGGTTGCAGCGCCAGCCAGATCAGCCGCAACTCCGTGTCGTCCACGATGTTTTCCGAAAACAACTTGTCGATCATCGCGGGCGACGCCGAGGGCACCTTGCCGATCCGCGCCTTGAACGTCTCGATCGCCTCCGCCTCGTGGTGGTGGCTGGGGGCCGTGCCGCGCACGATCAGCCGCGACAGGTGGCGGTGATAATGGACGGCATAGGTCAGCGCGATCATGCCGCCGAAGCTGCCGCCCTGCAGGATGATCTTGCCTTCATCCCCGCAGAAGTGGCGGCGGAAGGCGTCCACATCGTCGGCATACTGGCGGAAGTTCATGGGATAGGTGATCGTGGACAGCCCGCAGCCGCGCTGATCATAGGCGATCACGCGGTACCTATCGGCCAGCGCCTTGTAGGCGTTCCATTCACCCAGATGATCCCCGATCCCGCGCCCGCCATGCAGCAGGATGATCGTCTCGGGATGCTCCTCTCCCGCGATGCGATAGCGGAAGGTGCAGCCGTTCAGGGTGATGTAACGTTCGTCGGTCATGCCTTCACCTTCAGCGTCGGGGTCGAATCCGTCCATTCGTCGCCCTGAAGCTCCGGCGTGTCAAACGCCTGCAGCCGTTCGTAATGGATGGCCACATCCTCGGCGAACAGGCTGGCGGCGATGCCGCGCACCAGACGGTCAGCCCCCGCGCTGACGGCCGGAATGTCGCCCGACACCTTGCCATGCGTCAACATGGCTGCATCGTTGAAGCAGTGGATGTGGGCCAGCAGCGGACAGGCGCCGGGCACCTTTTCCCGAAACTCGAAGTCCGGGCCAAGATCGGGCGCCTCGGTCATGTTGCGGCGGGCGGGCCCCATGTCGGGAGTGTATCGGCCGTCCGCCCAACTGCGGATGTGAGGGGCGATCGCCTCGAACTCCGGTCGGCCCGAGAAGTCGTTGGCAAAGCCCGTGGCGGCGATCAGGAAGTTGACCGGCATGGGACCTCGGGTCGTCTCTATCCGCAGCCGGCCCTCTTCCTCCCGCACCGACAGGATGCCGCAATCAAGGAAGAACCGCGCGTTCGGGTGACGCGACACACGGAGGGTGGAGCTTCGCGGCGGCGGCGTCTGGGTGACGGCGGTGTAATCCACGAACCGCCAGCGCCAGGCGTCGGGCAGGCGGTGCATCCCGTGCACGACCCCTTGGCTGCCGATCCCGGTCATCTTGTTGATGCGCGGCATTTCCTTGCGGCGGATCAGCAGGTCCACCTGCCCGGCCCCCGCCTCCAGCGCGGCGGCCGCGTTGTCCATCGAGGAGGCACCGGCGCCGATGACCGCCACATGCTGGCCTCGCAAGCCGTCGAAGTCGATGTCGTCGGCGGAATGCGCCCAGAACCGGCGGTCGATCCCCTTCAGGAAGTCCGGCACGGCCGCGCCGCCAAGGCCCGAACGGCCTGTGGCCAGAACCAGGCGGCGGCACAGGATGCGGCCGGTCATGCGGCCTTCCACCTCCAACGCGATCAGGTCGCCGTCAAAGGACAGCTTCGTCATCCGCGTGTCGTTCACGACCGGCAGATCCAGAACGTGGCGATACCAGACGAGGTAGTCCATCCACATCCCCTTGGGGATCTTGTCCAGCCGCTCCCACTCCTCCTCGCCGTGCTGCGCGGTGAACCAGGCGCGGAAGGTCAGCGCAGGCAGACCAAGCGCCGGACCTGCCAGCGCCTTGGGCGACCGCAGCGTTTCCATTCGGGCAAAGGTGATCCACGGGCCTTCCCGCCCTTCAGGGGCGGCGTCCAGGGCCACGATGTTGGTGATGCCCGTCAGCTTCAGCTTCGCCGTCGCGGCAAGCCCGCACATCCCCGCGCCGATCACCACCACGTCATGAACACCTTCCCGCGCGGGCATCCAGGGCTTCGCCGGCAGTTCGAGGTTCCGCAGATCCTCGGCCAAACGGGATTCCAGCGCGTCAAGGGTCATTGGTCGTCCATGGGTTCGGGCGGGGTCCAGATTCCCGCAGCTTCTCCGGCGCCGGCCGGATCAAGGATCTGCATGTCCGGGATGGCTTTCAGGGCGACCGCTTCCGCGGCTTCCACCAGCGCCTGCGCCAACGGGCGCAACGGGCGGCCGGAGGGTGCGATCACGCCCCAATGGAATGGCACCGGCACATCCAGCGGCCGGACCACGATGTCGGGCAGCGAACCGCCATAGGCCGTGACCGGATCGATGATGGCCACGCCGCCAGTTTCCCGCACCATCTGCAACGCCCCAAGGGCGACGTTCGTGCGGATGATGGCCTTCGGAACCAGGTTCCGGGACTCCATCAGACGCGCCACGCGGGCCTGGAACCGCATCGGGTCCAGCATGGTGACAAGGGTGCGTTCGGTGAAGACGGACAGAGGCACCACCGCCTCGGCCGCGAGCGGATCATCGGCGCGAAGGGCCACCACGTTCGGGGCGACGTAAAGGCGCAACACCTCCAGCCCCGGCACGTCGAGGGGCAGACTGGAAAAGCCGATCTCGGACCGGCCGGCCCGGACCTCCTGCGCGACGGCCGACGGGACATGCTGCGCGACATGCACCTCGAACGGCAGGTCGCCCGACAGGCGCGACAAGGCGTTGGGGATCAGACCCCACGCCATGGCCGCGGTTGCCGCGACCTGAAATATCCGCCCCTTCCCCGCCGCGATGGCCTTGGCCCGCGCGGCCAGTTCGCCAAAAGACAGCAGCAGGCGGCGGGCCTCGGCCTCGAAGGCGACGCCTTCCTCGGACAACTGGACCCGGCGCCCCGTCCGGTGAAAGAGGTGAAAGCCCAGTTCGGCCTCCAGCTCCTGGATGATGCGGGAAACCGAGGGCTGCGACCGGCCCAGCATCTCTGCCGCGCGAGTGATGCTGCCGCTGGCGGCCACCGCAAGAAAAGTCTGAAGATCGCGCGTTTCCATGAGGTACCATACCCATTTCGGATACTTCACCTCAATGCATTTAGAACCTGCATGAAAGAAACGGACGATGATGCCACCAATCCGGGCAGAAATGGAACATCCGTCTAGAAAGTCGGCAGCCTGAAGATGATCCGCCCGCTATGGGCTACTCCGTCAAGCGGTCCACAAGACGCTGCATGAAGGTCCATCCGGCTTCGAACTGCGAAAGCTCTATATACTCGTCCGGAATGTGCGCCTGCGCGATGTCACCCGGCCCGCAGACCACGGTGGAATAGCCGCTGGCTTGGAAATGCCCCGCCTCGGTCCCGTAGCTGACGACGTTGATCGTGTTGTCGCCAGTGAGGCCGCGAGCCAGCGTTTCGGCAAAGCCGTCGATTTCCGGCTTCAGCGGCGGCACCGTGAAGCTTTCCGTGATCTCGATGCGGGCACGCGGATCGACCGCCTGCATTCCGGCCTCCACCCGCGCGGCCTCGGCCCGGTAGCGTTCCGCCCAGTCGTCCAGCCGCTCATCCGCCACCACGCGCATGCCCAGGGTAAAGCGGCATTCTGCGGCGGTGATGTTGTGCGCCTCCCCGCCCTCGATCCGGCCGACGCTGACGGTGGTGAAGGGCGGATCGAACAGCGCGGCCGTGTCGCTGGGCGTGGCGGCCATCAGCGCGGCGTTCGTCTCGTTCAGCCAGTGCAGGATGCGGCCCGCCTCGTGGATGGCCGACACCCCCACATGCTGGCGAGAGGAGTGGACCGGAACGCCGACGATCCGGGTGGCGAAGGCGCGGCTGCCCTTGTGGCCGGTCACCACCTTCATGCGGCTCGGCTCCCCCACGATGACGGCGGCGGCGCGCGGCAGGTCGCGGGCCATCGCTTCCACCATCGGGATGCAGCCGGCGCAGCCCACCTCCTCGTCGATGCTGAGGGCGAGTTGCAGGGGCCGCTTCACCCCGGCCTTCACCGCCAGCGGAACGGCGGCGATCGCAAGGGCCAAAAAGCCCTTCATGTCGGCCGCACCGCGCCCGTAAAGCCGACCGTCCCGTTCCGTCAGCGCGAACGGGTCGGAGGCCCAGTCCTGCCCGTCCACCGGCACGACGTCGGTGTGGCCCGAAAGGATCACCCCACCGTCCACTCTGGGGCCGACCTGCACGTAAAGGTTGGCTTTCGTTCCGCAGGGGGAAGGCACGCGCACGCAGTCCGCGCCCCATCCTTCCAGATAGTCCTGGACCCAGTCGATCAACGGAAGGTTCGTGTCCCGGCTGACGGTGGGAAAGGCCACCAGGTTGGCAAGGATGTCGCGGGGGGTCCGTTCGACAGGCATATCTGGTCCTCAAGCATCGTAGTGTCGGGCCGAAAGCCCCAGCGTCCGACCCCGAAGCGGCCATCCTGCACCCATTTCTTTCGGGAGGAAAGGGACCCCGACCCATGGCCGGGGCACCCGCCGCTTACCAGGTGCGGCGGATCGTGGCCGAAATCTCGCGCCCCGGGTTGTAGTAGACGGCCGAACCGCCGGTGTCGTGATGTTCGTCGAACAGGTTCGTCACATTCAGCGACAGCGCGGTGTCCGGGGCGACGTCATAGCTGAAGGCCGCGTCGTAGATCACGGCCGCCTCGCTCTTGCCGCCGGCATTGTCGGCCGTGTTGAAATACGTGCCGGTGTAACGCGCGCCCAGACCGAAGGTCATGTCGTTCCGCTGACCGTTCCCGTCCAGCGTATAGTTGGTCCAAAGCGAGGCGAGATGGTTCGGAACCTTCTCCACCTCGTTGCCTTGCAGGCCGGACAGCTCGTCCTTTACTTCGGTGTCGACATAGGTGTAGGCGGCGATCAGCTCCAGCCCGTCCAGAACCTCGGCCCGGGCTTCCAGTTCCAGACCGCGGGACCGGATTTCGCCCGTCAGGTATTGCAGGCCGGTGGACACATCCGTGCGAGTGATGTTTTCCTTTGTCAGGTCGAAGATCGCGGCGCTGAACAGGGCGCGCATCGCCTCGGGCTGGTACTTGACCCCGATCTCGTACTGCTTGCCCGTTTCGGGGTCGAGGGTGAGGGTCGACGCCGGAACCGCCGATTCCGCATAGGTGGCATAGGCCGACAGTTCCGGCGTGATCTTGTAGGTCAGGCCGACGCGGGCGGTCGTTTCGCTCAGGTCGTTTTCCGCCGTGTTGTCGGCAAGGTGATCGTTCTGCTCGATGTCCGTCCAGTCGTGCCGCAAACCCAGCGAGACGATGAAGCGGTCCGCGATGTCGAACTGCTGCTGCACGTACAGCGCCTTTGTTTCCTCCGATCGGGACACATCTTCGTAAGGCGCGGTTTCCGACAGGTCGAGGCCGCCGGTGTAGACCGGATCTTCCCAGTCGATGCTGGGCGCGCCGACATACCAGCCCCGCGTGTCATAGGCGAAGTCGATGTACTGGGCGCCCACGGACGTGGTGCTGCGGACCGATCCGAAGGTCGTCTCGTAGCGCAGCCGCGCGTCAGCGTTGAAGCTGTGGCCGCTGGTATCGTTGGCAAAGAACGACCGGTCGATGATCGTCCCCTCCTGGGGCGTGCCGCCCAGGAAGATCATCCCGAAATCGCTGTCCGTATCGTCATACCGGGCGTTGCCGCTGAAGGTCAGGCCGCCGCCGAAGTCGTGGTCGACGATCAGGCTGAGCGACTTCCGCTCGTTCCCGACATAGTTGAAGTCGGGCTCGCCCAGAAACGTCTCGCGGTCCAAGTCCGTGTTGAACGGCAGGCCCGCGCTGGTCGATCCGTCGGACTTCAGGTAGTCCGCCACGACGCTGACCGTGGTCGCGTCCGACGGCCGCCAGCTGAGGCCGCCCATCAGCAGCTTGCCATCGTCGCGCGAATAGTCTTCCTCGCCGTCCGCGTCCTGCACCTTGGCGGTGATCCGGTAGGACAAGGTGGAATCGGGCGTCAGGTTGTCGCCGAAATCGACGCCCGCCTCCTTGTGGCTGAAGGAGCCTACGGTGGCATAGGCCTCGCCGAACCGTTCGGTCTTCGGGGTCTTGGTGACGTAGTTCACCATCCCCCCCGGATCCGACACGCCGAACAGGGTCGTGTCGGCACCCTTCAGCACCTCCATACGCTCATAGGCAAAGACATCCTCGCGCAGGTTGTTGGCGCTTTGACCGCTGCCGCCCACGCGCAGGCCATCCCGATAGGTGGTGGCGTTGAACCCGCGGATCTTGAAATAATCCCAGCGGTTGTCCGACCCGTAGAAGTCCGTCACCACGCCCGCCGTGTATTGCAGCGCTTGTTCGGTGCTTTGCACGCCCCGGTCCTGCAACTCCTTCTGCGTGATGACCGAGATAGAGCCCGCGGTGTCCAGGATGTCGGTGCCGATCTTGCCCCCGAAGGACAGGCTTTCGGCGACGACGGTGCTGCTGTCGTCCTGCACCCCGTTCACCACGATGGGCGCCAGAACCGTGACGTCTCCGGACGCCTGTTGCGCCAGCGCGCCGATCGGCGCCAGGGCCACCAGCGCGGTGCAGCAGGTCAGCAGGGAAAGGCGGGTTGGCAGGCTCCGGCGGGCGGCGGTCATCGGGACGGGCATGATTCTCTTTCATACGGTTGACGATGTGGGGATAGGCTGGCTATCGGCACGGGCCGTCTCGCTTGCCCGGCGTCCTCGCTGTGACACCGGCAGAGTCTCTGCGTTCCCGGCCTATACCGAAGCTTCCCGCGCATGTCTTGTGGAATTTCCATCGAGCACGCTTTCGCGAAAACCAGACCCAGCCTTGACCCTGTCGCATGAACGTGGAAAAGCCGACACAAACACTCGCCTTTGCATGAGGTGTCGCGTGCGCGTTCTTCGTCTTGCCGTTCTTTGCCTTTCCGTGTCCGCCACCGCCGTGTGCGCGCAGGACTTTCCGCTGACGCTGAAGCACGCGCTTGGCACCACCGTGATCCCGGAACGGCCCGTTCGCGTGGCCACCGTGTCCTGGGCCAATCAGGAAGTGCCGCTGGCCCTGGGCATCGTGCCGGTCGGCATGGCGGCCGCGAATTTCGGCGATGATGACGGCGACGGCGTGCTGCCTTGGGTGAGAGAGCGCTTGGACGAGCTGGGTGCCGAAACCCCCGTCCTGTTCGACGAAGGCGACGGCATCGACTTCGAGGCGGTGGCCGGCACGCAGCCGGACGTGATCCTTGCCGCCTATTCCGGCCTCAGCCAGGACGATTATGACACGCTGAGCAAGATCGCTCCCGTGGTCGCCTATCCCGACACCGCCTGGGGCACCGACTGGCGCGACATGATCCGGATGGACAGCGCGGGCATGGGCATGGCCGCCGAAGGCGACGCCCTCATCGCGCGGCTGGACGGGCAGATCGCGGACACGGCGGCCCGTCATCCCGCGCTTCGGGGCAAATCCGCGATGTTCGTCACCCATCTTGATTCACGCGATCTGAGCGTGGTGCATTTCTACACGACCGCCGACGCGCGGGTGAAGTTCTTCCATGACCTCGGCCTCATCTCTCCGAAAAGCGTGGTGGAGGCATCCACCTCCGGCCGCTTTGCCGGAGAGGTCAGCGCCGAGCAGGTGGACGCCTTCGACGACGTGGACATCGTCGTGACCTATGGCGGGGCGGACCTGCGCAAGGCATTGGCCGCCGATCCTCTGATGTCGCACATGCCGGCGGTGGCCCATGACGCCGTGGTGATGCTGAACAATGACCCGATGGGCACCGCGGCCACGCCCACCCCCTTGTCCATTCCATGGGTTCTGGACGATTACGCGGCCCTTCTGGCCAAAGCGGCCCAAACCGCGGAATGAAGGTGACGGCGCGTTCGGGCGGTCTGCGCGCCATGGGGCTGGGGATCGTGCTGGGCGTGCTGGTCCTGCTGTGCGCGCTGTCCATCGCGATCGGCACGCGGGACGTGGGCTGGACCGACATCCGCGCCGCACTGGAAGGCCATGCCGAAACGATCGGACAGGCCGCCGTTGCCACGCGTATTCCGCGCACGCTGCTGGCCGTGCTGGCGGGTGGGGCGCTTGGTCTGGCCGGCGCGGTGATGCAGGGCGTCACGCGCAACCCCTTGGCCGATCCGGGCATCCTTGGCGTCAACATGGGTGCCTCGCTGGCCATCGTCGTGGGGATCGCATGGTTCGGGCTGTCGTCTTCCGACGCGCAGGTTTGGACGGCGGTTCTGGGCGCAGGGCTGGCGGCGGTGTTCGTCTATGCCATCGGGTCGATGGGGCGCGGGGGCGCCACGCCGTTGAAATTGGCGCTGGCGGGGGCTGCCACCTCGGTCGCGTTTTCGTCGCTGGTGATGGCCATCGTGCTGCCGCGCGGCGACATCGCGGGCAACATCCGGTCGTGGCAGATCGGCGGCGTCGGCGGCGCCACGTTCGAGACGATGGCTCAGGGGCTGCCGGTCCTGATCGCGGGCTTTGTCATCAGCCTGCTGTCGGCGCGAAAGCTGAACGCGCTGGCGCTTGGGGACGAACTGGCCGCAGGCCTCGGGGAAAGCGTGGCCTTCGCGCGCGGGCTGGCCGCCTTGGGCGCGATCCTTCTGTGCGGGGCGGCCACGGCGATCTGCGGGCCCATCGGCTTTGTCGGGCTGGTCGTGCCGCATCTGTGCCGCCTTCTGGTGGGGATCGACCACCGCTGGCTCCTTCCCTTCTCCACCCTCACAGGGGCGTGCCTGCTGGTGGCGGCGGACATCGCGGGCCGCATCATCGCAAGACCAAGCGAACTGGACGTCGGCATCGTCACCGCCCTGATCGGCGGGCCGTTCTTCATCTGGATCGTCCGCCGCCAACGGGTGAGGGAGCTATGACGACCCTTGCCCAAACGGTTGCGGCAAGCCGCCAGCGACGCACCCGCCAGCGCCGTGGCCTGATCCTCGGGCTGCTGGCCCTGCTGGCGGCGCTGTTCGCCATGACCCTGATGCTGGGCCAGTCCTTCACGCCGCCCGGCGACGTGCTGCGGGTGCTGATGGGGCAGGACGTGCCCGGCGCCTCCTTCACCGTGGGGGAGTTGCGGCTGCCCCGCGCGCTTCTGTCCCTTCTGGCGGGGCTGAGCTTCGGTCTGGGCGGCGCGGCCTTCCAGACCATGCTGCGCAACCCCTTGGCCAGTCCCGACATCATCGGCATCACGGCGGGCGCCAGCGCGGCGGCCGTCTTCGCCATCGTGATCCTGTCCCTCAGCGGTCCGGCGGTGTCGGTCATCGCGGTGCTGGTGGGTCTGGGTGTGGCGCTGCTGGTGTACGGCCTGTCCTTCCGCAACGGGGTGGCGGGCACGCGGCTGATCCTTGTGGGGATCGGCGTGTCAGCGATGCTGGACAGCGTGATCGCCTATGTCCTGTCGCAGGCGCCAAGCTGGACCTTGCAGGACGCGATGCGCTGGATGACCGGCAGCGTGAACGGCGCGACAATGGCCGAGGCGGGTCCTGTCCTTCTGTCCCTTCTCGTCTTCGGCGGCGTCCTTCTGTCCCGCGCAAGGGATCTTGAGGCGCTGAGGCTGGGGGACGACACCGCCGCCGCCCTTGGTGTCTCCGTGGCCCGCACCCGCGTTCTGGTGATCGTGACGGCCGTGGGCCTGATCGCGGTGGCCACGGCCGTCACCGGCCCCATCGCCTTCGTCGCCTTCCTGTCCGGGCCCATTGCGGCGCGCATCGTGGGGCAGAACGGATCGGTCCTGTTGCCGGCCGCGCTGGTGGGGGCGGTGCTGGTGCTGGCGGGCGATTACGTGGGCCAGTTCCTGCTGCCGGGTCGCTATCCCGTCGGCGTCGTGACGGGGGCTCTTGGCGCGCCTTACCTGATTTACCTGATCGTGCGGGTGAACCGCATCGGAGGCTCGCTATGACCCGCAATGCCCTTCACGTGCGCCAGCTGGTGGCCGGTTATGGCGACACGACCATCCTGAACGGTCTGGATCTGGACGTGCCGCCGGGGAAGATCACGGCCATCGTCGGGGCCAACGCCTGCGGCAAGTCCACCCTGCTGCGCACCATGGCGCGCCTTCTGTCCCCGAAGGGGGGCGAGGTTCTGCTGGACGGCGCCGCCATCCACCGCCTGCCGGCGCGCACGCTGGCCCGAACCCTTGGCCTGCTGCCCCAATCCCCCGTCGCGCCGGAGGGCATCACCGTAGCCGATCTTGTCAGCCGTGGCCGCCACCCGCATCACGGCCTTTTTGCCCGCTGGACCCGCAAGGATGACAAGGCGATCGCCGCCGCGCTGGACGCCACCCGCACCACCGCGCTGGCCGAACGCGCGGTGGACGAACTCTCGGGCGGCCAGCGCCAGCGCGTCTGGATCGCCATGGCGCTGGCGCAGGAAACGGACCTTCTGCTTCTGGACGAACCCACGACTTTCCTCGACATCAGCCACCAGGTGGAGGTTCTGGATCTTCTCACCGACCTGAACCGCCAGCGTGGAACGACCGTGGTGATGGTGCTGCACGACCTGAACCTGGCCGCGCGCTATGCCGATCATCTGGTCGCCATGGCCGGCGGGCGCATCCACACGACGGGGCATCCCGATCAGGTCCTGACGGCGGACATGGTCCGCACCGTCTTCGACCTCCACAGCCGGATCATGACGGACCCCACCTCGGGCCGGCCGATGATGCTGCCCATCGGGCGGCACGGCATGGCGGGCTGATAGGGAATTCATCCGAACGCCGCAAAAGCATCATCCCCCTGTCATGTTTCTGGCAGAAAGGGGTCCCCAAGGTGTCACACGCACTTCCAGAGGGACATATGCTGATCAATCGCCGTCACACACTCGGGCTTATCGGAGCCGCCGCCGGCACGCTGATCCTGCCGCGCCGCATGATGGCCCAGGGCGCGCGCCGCGAGATCACGATCGCGGTGCAGAAGATCACCAACAACAACACGCTGGACGTTTGGAACGAACAGTCCAACGTGGGCGAGCGGGTGTTCTTCCCCAACCTCTGGGAAGGCCTGATCAACCGCGACTGGATGGGCAACCAGGGCCCCGTCGCGGGTCTGGCCACCGAATGGAAGCGCATTGACGACCAGACGATCGAGCTGAAGCTGCGCGAAGGCGTCCGCTTCCACAATGGTGACGAGCTGACAGCCGAAGACGTGGTCTTCTCCTTCTCGGACGAGCGGTTGTTCGCGGGCACCCCGCCCGCCGGCGGCAAGACGCTGTACGAGGAGAACTTCAAGCCGCAGAACGCCAAGGAACTGCCGGCCGCCATTCCCGGCATCGCGCGCCGCCTGTGGCCCGCCCTGCGCGGGGTGGAGGCCGTGGACAAGTACACGGTCCGCTTCCTGAACGCGACGCCCGACGTGACGCTGGAAGGCCGCCTTTACGCCTTCGGATCGCAGATCACGAACAAGCGCGCCTGGGACGAGGCCAAGACCTATGCCGAATGGGCCAACAAGCCCGTCACCACCGGCCCCTACTGGGTGGAAGAGTTCCGCCCCGACGTGTCGCTGACCCTTGTGGCCTTTGACGACTACTGGGGCGGCCGCCCGCCGCTGGCCCGCATCCGCTTTGTCGAGGTGCCCGAAGTCGCCAGCCGCGTGAACGGCCTGCTGTCGGGCGAATACGACTTCGCCTGCGACCTGCCGCCCGACCAGATCGCGACCGTCGCCGCCGCCCCGGGGCTGGAGGTGCAGTCGTCGACCATCTGGAACCACCGGATCACCGTCTTCAACAAGCAGAACGAGATCCTGGCCGACCCGCTGGTCCGCCGCGCCTTCACCCATTCGATCGACCGTCAGGCGATCGTCGATGCGCTGTGGGGCGGGCAGACGGCCATCCCAGCGGGCATGCAGTTCGACAGCTTCAAGACCTCGGACATGTTCGTCGAAGGCTGGGGCGCGCCGGAATACAACCCCGAACTGGCGCAGGACCTTCTGAAGCAGGCCGGCTACAAGGGCGACGCGATCCCCTATCGCCTGTTGAACAACTACTACACCAACCAGACCCCCACCGCGCAGATCCTGGTGGAGATGTGGAAGCAGGTCGGCCTGAACGTCGAGATCGAGATGAAGGAGAACTGGGCGCAGGTCCACGATCCCGCGGGCACCAAGGGCGTGCGCGACTGGTCGGCGTCCAACAACATCAACGACCCGATCACGCCGCTGGTTGTCCAGTTCGGCCCGAACGGCGAGGCGCAGCAGAAGCGCGACTACTGGAACGAGGAAGTGGACCGGCTGTCGCTGGTAATGGAAACCTCCACCAACCGGGCGGAACGCAAGAAGGCCATCGCCCGCCTGCTGCAGATCACGGAGCGCGAGGATCCGGCCTTCACGGTCCTGCACCAGAATGCGGTCTTCACCGGCATGAAGTCCGATCTGAAGTGGAAGGCAGCACCCGCCTTCGCCATGGATTTCCGCGCCGAGAACTGGAACGCGTGATCCGCGCCACGGGGGGTGGGCCAAACCTACCCCCGTGCTGAACGACCCAAGGAAAGGACGGGCGCATGTCGTTTGTCTCGCTCCGTGACCTGCGCGTTAGCTTTGACGGCGTGCAGGTTCTGCACGGCATCGATCTGGACATCGCCAAGGGGGAGGCCGTGGGCCTTGTGGGCGAAAGCGGGTGCGGCAAGTCCGTCACCTGGCTGGCCGCGCTTGGCCTTCTGGCGGGCAAGGCCCGCGTCTCGGGCTCCGTCACGCTGGAGGGGCGGGAACTGATCGGCGCGCCGCGTTCGATGGTGGAAAAGGTGCGCGGCGCACGGATCGCGATGATCTTTCAGGACCCGTCCTCCTCGCTGAACCCGGTGCACCGCGTCGGCCGCCAGATCGGCGAAAGCCTGCGCCTGCATCGCGGCTTGCACGGGGCCGCGGCACGGGCCGAGGCGATCCGGTTGATGGACATGGTGGGCATCCCGGCCGCCAGCACCCGCATCGACCTTTACCCGCACGAGTTTTCCGGCGGGCAGTGCCAGCGCATCATGATTGCCATGGCGCTGGCGGGCCAGCCCGACCTTCTGATCGCGGACGAACCGACCACGGCGCTGGACGCGACGATCCAGGCGCAGATTCTGGATCTTCTGGCCAGCCTGCGCCGCCAGACCGGCATGGCGATGGTGTTCATCAGCCATGATCTTGGCGCCGTGTCCGCCGTGTGCGACCGTGCGGCGGTCATGTATGCCGGGCGCATCGTGGAACGGGCCGACATTGCAGAACTGTTCGGCGCCCCGCGCCACCCCTACACCCACGGCCTGTTCGCCGCGATCCCCGAGATCGACGCCGATCGCCGCCGCCTTCAGCCGATCGAGGGCACGGTGCCCGATCCGAAGCACCTTCCCCCCGGCTGCGCCTTCGCCCCCCGATGCCCCCGCGCCACCGCCTTCTGCCGCGACCACCTTCCCGACCTGAAACCGCAGGCCGTGGGCGGAGAGGTCGCCTGCTTCTATCCGGTGTCCGCGCCCCAACCTCATCGCGAAAAGGCCCTCGTATGACGGTGCTTCTGCAGGCCGAAGGCCTTGTCCAGCAATATACAACGGCACGGTCGATGTTCGGCGACACGTCCTCGGTGCGAGCGGTGGACGGCATCGACCTTCAGGTGCGCGAGGGAGAAATCCTTGGCATCGTCGGCGAAAGTGGATCGGGCAAGTCCACGCTGGGCCGGATGCTTCTGGGGCTGGAGGCCCCTTTCGCCGGGCAGGTGCGCTGGCAAGGCCGGCCGATGCCCGCCCCGCGCACCAAGGAATGGCGCCGCCTGCGGGCGGAGATGCAGCTGATCTATCAGGACCCGCTGGCCGCACTGGACCGCCGCCTGACCATCGCCCGCCAGATCGCCGAACCGCTGGAGATCCACGGCCTGCTGCAGGATGACATCCACCCCCGCGTCGACGCGCTGATGGCACAGGTCGGTCTGCGTCCCGACCAGGCGGACCGCTATCCGCATGAACTTTCGGGCGGCCAACGCCAGCGGGTGGTGATCGCCCGTGCGCTGGCCTCCCGTCCGCGTTTCTTGGTCTGCGACGAACCCGTCTCGGCGCTGGACGTGTCGATCCAAGCCCAGGTGGTGAACCTGCTGCGCGACCTGCAGGAACAGCAATCCCTGACCATGGTCTTCATCAGCCACGATCTGAAGGTGGTGCGCAACATCTGCGACCGCGTGGCCGTGATGTATCTGGGCCGCGTGGTGGAGGAGGCGTCCTCGGACGAGATCTTCTCGGACCCGCGGCACCCCTACACGCAGGCGCTCGTCTCCTCCATCCCGAAGGCGGGACAGGGGCTGGGTGGCCGGATCATCCTGTCGGGGGAGCCGCCGAACCCCGCACAGCGCCCTTCGGGCTGCGCCTTCCATCCGCGTTGCCGCTTCGCCCGCCCCGCCTGCGCCACGATCGAACCCGCGCTGTTGCCTCGGGACGGGCGGCTGGCCGCCTGCCTGCGGCTGGACGAACCCCAGACTTCCGCCGCCTGAGAATCCCATGGCCAATTTCATCCTGACCCGGCTGCTGCGCGCGATCCTGACCATCCTTCTGGTCATGACCTTCGCCTTTGTCGTTCTTCGCCTGTCGGGCGATCCCGCGCAGATCATGCTGGGGCCCGACGCGCCGCAGGACGCCGTCGACGCCTTCCGCGCCCGCTGGGGTCTGGACGATCCGCTGTGGCAGCAATACCTCGCCTATCTTCAGCAGCTGATGCATTTCGACTTCGGCGTGTCGATGCGCGACGGCTCCCCCGCGCTTCAACTGGTGATGGAGCGTGTGCCCGCCACGCTGGCGCTGACGCTGCCTGCGCTGATGCTGAAGCTGTGCATCGGCATTCCGGCCGGGATCTATGCCGCGCTGCACCGGGATTCCATCGCCGACCGGGGCGTCATCCTGCTGTCGATCTTCGGCTTCACCATCCCGTCCTTCGTGCTGGGGCTGGTTCTGGTGCTGATCTTCGCCGTGACGCTGGACTGGATGCCGTCGGGCGGGCAGGACACATGGCGCCACGCGATCCTGCCCATCGCCACCCTGTCCATCGGCGGGATCGGCATCCTCGCCCGCTTTTCCCGCTCCGCCATGATCGAGGTGCTGGGCCAGCCCTATATCCGCACAGCCATGGCCAAGGGCCTGCCTTGGCGCGACGTGGTGTGGAAGCACGCGCTGCCCAACGCCGCCGTGCCGATCGTCACGCTGGTGGGCTTCATGGTCGGCGCACTGATCGCGGGGGCCGTGGTGGTGGAAAGCATCTTTTCCTGGCCCGGCGTGGGGCGGCTGATCGTGGTGTCGGTGTCGAACCGGGATCTGGCCGTGGTGCAATGCCTGCTGCTGGTGATCGCCGCGTCCATGGTGGTGGCGAACCTTGTTGTCGATCTGGCCTACGGCCTTCTGGACCCGCGCCTGCGCAGCGCCCGTCCGGCACATTGAAACGGAGGTTTGCATGACCACCGCCACCGCGAACCCCCCTAAGCTTGTGCGCCGCCTGCGCCTGAAGATCCCGGTCCTCGTGGCGCTGGCCGGAATCTGGCTGGCGCTGATGGTGGGCGTCGCGATCTTCGCCGACCTTCTTCGCCCGTACGAGATCACGCGCATGGACCTGATGGCCCGCCTCGCCCCCATGGGCACGCCGGAGCACCTTCTGGGCACGGACGAGTTGGGGCGCGACGTGCTGTCCCGCCTGCTGCAATCCATCCGCATGTCGCTGATGATCGCCTTCGGGGCCACGATCCTGTCCGCCGTCTTCGGCACGACGCTGGGGTTCCTCGCCGCGCAGTTCCGCGGCTGGGTAGAACACCTGGTGATGGCGCTGGCCGATTTTCAGGCCGCGCTGCCCTTCATGATCATGGCGCTGTCGGTGCTGGCCTTCTTCGGCACCTCCATGGTGCTGCTGGTCTGCCTGATGGGGTTCTATGGCTGGGAACGCTATGCTCGCATCGCGCGGGGTCTGGCCATATCGGCTTCGGCCCAAGGCTATGCCTCGGCGGTCGTGCAGCTGGGGGCGACGCCGGGGCGCGTGTATCTCAAGCATATCCTGCCCAATGTCGCCTCCACCCTGATCGTGTCGATGACGCTGACCTTCCCCGAGATCATCCTGATGGAATCCGGCCTAAGCTTTCTTGGCCTTGGCGTGCAGCCGCCGGAATCGTCGCTCGGCAACATGGTGGGCTTCGGGCGGGAATACCTGACGCGGGCGCCCTGGATCATGCTCGCCCCCTCGGTTGTCATCGTGCTGACGACACTCTCCATCTCGCTTTTGGGCGACTGGCTGCGCGACAAGCTTGACCCCACCATCCGGTAAGGACCTTCCATGAAGATCATGGCCCATCGCGGTGCCCGCAACCTTTGGGCGGAAAACTCCCTCCTCGGCTTTCGGGAAACAGTCAAGCTCGGCTTCGACGCGATCGAATTCGACCTGCATCTGACCGATGCGGGGGAGCTTGTGGTGATCCACGACGCCACGCTGAACCGCACGACCACTGGCACCGGACCCGTCCGCGCCCTGACCCCCGACAGCCGCCGCGCCCTGCGCCTGAAAGGGCCGGACGGCGCCGCCATCGACGAAGGCGTGCCGTCGTTCGAGGAGGCGCTGGAGGTGCTGGCCACCGGCACCTCGGACCTTTACGTGGAGCTGAAGGCGGACGAGGCGGGCCGCCCCTATCCCGGCATGGTCACGCAAGTGGCCACCGTGCTGCGCGCCCGGGGGCTGGTGAACCGGTCCGTCCTGCACAGCTTCGACATCACGGTGGTGGAGGAGGTGCGGGAACTGGCGCCGGAGTTTCGGCGCCTGATCTCGGTCAACCGGGACTGGGCGGACCGGCAGTGCGGAATCGCGGCCTTCCTGCAACGGGTCGATGGGCTGGTGGATGTTGTCGGCGTCCATCACGAACTGTTCGAGGCGGAGCTGGACGTCATCCAGCGCCTGCGCCCGATGGAGGCGATGTCGGTCTGGACCCTCAACGATCCGGACACGATCCGCCGCTGGATCGCCCACGACCCCGGCTTCCTCGTATCGGACGATCCGGTGCTGGTGCGCCAGTTGCAGGGGGCCTAGCGGGCCAGTTCCGCCGCCTGTTCGCGGATGTCGGGGATGGCCGTGATCTCCCACAAGGCGGCGCGGGCCACGGGGCCGACGGCCCGAAGGCGCGGCTCCGGCCGGCCGTCCCGCCCGATCAGCGCCCCGTCCGTCGTCACGTCCAGCCCGATGCGCAGCGGGTCCATCCGGGCGTGCCCCTGTTCCAGCAGGTCGCGCACCAAGGGGGAGCCGTGGGTGGCGGGGTCGCGCAGGATGCCGCGGCAGTCGATGATGCGCGCCGCTTCCAGCCGGCTTTCGCTTCCGTCCGGATGGCGAAGATGGGCCGCGCCCGGCTCCGCCCGGCGGAAGCTGCCGCGCTGGATGGCAAGCTGGCCGCTGGCCATCGCCTTACGGATCCGCGCCCACGACCCTTGCGGAATGCGGTGTCGATGGATCCCCCACCATGAGGCCGCGTGGCGCAGGAACCGCCGACGCTGGTCCGGCGACATCCCCTGCCACAGGGCTTGGGCGTGCGGGCGGACACTGTCGACGGTGTCGCGCCAGGTTCCGCCCGCCGCTTCCGCCGCGCGGGCCTGTTGCCGCGCCCAGTGCAAAAGCCGGCTGACCGGAACGCCGACCGGCGGATCGACCGCCTGGCTGCAAGGCGGATCGTCCGCATGGGGAAGCGGCAGCAACCCCCGCCGCGACACGCTGACGATGGGGCCCCGGTGGCCGGAGTTCAGTAGCGACAGTGTCTGGTCCACCATGCTGAGGCCGGACCCGATGATCACCACCCGCCCCTCCGTCGCCTGCTGGCCTTCAAAGCGCCAGGCGTTGTCCATGCCCGCCTCCTCGGCCGCCAGCGCATGGCCGGTCGCCAGAAGCGCCCGGTCCGCCTGCACCGTCCGCCCATCCTCCAGCGTGGCCGTGACCCCGGCGGTGTCCGGGCGCAGGCGAACCACCTCCCCCTGAAGAACGGTCAGACGTGGATCGTCCCGCCAGGGCCGCAGCAGATCCTGCATGTAACAGCCATAGACGGCACGGCTGACAAACCCCTCGGGGTCCGATGGAAGGCCGTTCGCGGCCAGCCAATCCTGAAAATCGGTGGGCCGGTCGGGATACGCGCTCATGTTCGCGACGCGGGTGTTCAGCAGGTGGTCCGGGTCCTTGGTCGCATAGGCGATGCCGTGCCCGAACACGGCGTCCCGCCCGACCAACGTGACCCGGCGATTAGACTGGCGCAGGATCTGCGCGGCCATGATCACGCCCGTCGCCCCGCCCCCGATGACAAGATCATGCGTCGATCCATGGATGTCCGTCATCGCAAGTCCCTTTGCTTCGAAAGGCTGTTCAGAAGAAGCGGCCCGTTGCGGTCTTTTGTTCCGCCCCCGACTGATTTGCAAGAACAGCTTTCAGCCCTTACCCCGCGCCGGTCCGTCACAAAATCTTCTTTGGGCGGTGCCGGTTTTTTGCCTATGATCCCGGCGAATCCGCGCCCGATGGCCGGACAGAAGCACGGAGATACGGATGATCGGATCGACCCCCCGCCACCTGATGCTGGGCGCCGCGGCGCTTCTGGCCTCCACCTCCCTTGCCCCCGCGCAGGATATGGCCGCGCTGGAAGAAGCGGCGAAGAAGGAAGGCATGCTGACCACCATCGCCCTGCCGCACAACTGGTGCGCCTATGGCGACGTCATCGCTGGCTTCAAGGCCAAATACCCGTGGATCCAGGTGAACGAGCTGAACCCCGACGCCGGTTCCGCGGATGAACTGGAAGCCGTGCGCGCCAACAAGGGCAACACCGGCCCGCAGGCGCCTGACGTTCTGGATGTGGGTCTGGCCTTTGGCCCGCAGGCGGCCAAGGAAGGCCTGCTGCAACCCTACAAGGTGTCGAACTGGGATCAGATCTCGGACGACATCAAGGATCCGGACGGCAACTGGTATGCCGGCTATTACGGCGTGATGGCCTTCCTCGTGAACGAGGATCTGGTGACGGAGATGCCCACGGACTGGGCCAACCTGCTGGACGAGGAATATGCCGGTCAGGTCGCGCTGTCGGGCGATCCTCGGGCTTCCGCTCAAGCGATCCTGTCGGTGCAGGCGGCGGGCCTGTCGACCGGGGCCGAACCGGGCAAGGCCGCGGCGGAGGCGGGCCTCGACTACTTCAAGCAGATGAACGCGAATGGCAACTTCGTGCCCGTCATCGGCAAGGCCGGCACGCTGGCGCAGGGCGCGACGCCGATCGTCGTGGCCTGGGACTACAACGCGCTGTCCTGGCGCGACAGCCTGAACGGCAACCCGCCCACGCAGATCGTCGTGCCGGAAACGGGCGTGCTGGCCGGCGTCTACGTACAAGGCATCTCGGCCCACGCGCCGCATCCGAATGCCGCGAAGCTGTGGATGGAGTATCTGTATTCGGATGAAGGCCAGAACCTTTGGCTGAAGGGATACTGCCACCCTGCCCGCTTCAACGCCATGGTGGAGGCGGGGTCCGTTCCGCAGGAACTGATCGACGCCCTGCCCCCGGCCGACGCCTATGCCAAGGCCGTCTTCCCGACGCTGGACCAGCAGGCCCAGAACCAAGAGGCCGTGACCGGCGCCTGGGATCAGGTCGTGGGCGCCAACGTCCAGTGACCGACCGAAGGCCCCCCGCAAAACGTCCACGCCGGTTCGATCCGGCGTGGCTTGGCATCCTGCCCTTTGCGCTGTTCATCGCGATGTTCCTGATCGCACCCACCCTGAACATCGTTCTGGGCGCCTTCCGCACGCCGGAGGGGGGCTTCACGCTAGCCAACATCCGGGGGCTGTTCACGCCCTCGATCCTGTCGTCCTACTGGATTTCCATCAAGATCTCGGTCGCCTCGGCGGCGATCGGCTGCCTTGTCGGGTTCGCCATGGCGGCGGCGGTGGTGCTGGGCGGGCTGCCCCGCGCCATCCGCGCGCCGCTGATGACGTTTTCGGGCGTCGCGTCGAACTTCGCGGGCGTGCCGCTGGCCTTCGCCTTTCTGGCCACCCTCGGGCCGCTCGGCCTTGTCACGGGCGTGCTGCGAACCGAACTGGGGATCAACCTGCGCGCCTACGGGTTCAACATCCTCAGCTTCTGGGGACTGACGATCACCTACCTGTTCTTTCAGATCCCGCTGATGATCCTGATCGTCACCCCCGCGCTGGACGGCCTGAAGCGCGAATGGCGCGAGGCCGCGTCCTGCCTCGGGGCCACCGGCGCGCAGTACTGGCGCATCGTGGCGCTGCCGATCCTGTTTCCCACGCTTCTGGGGACCTTTGCGCTGCTGTTCGCCAACGCCTTCGGCGCCGTGGCCACGGCCTACGCGCTGACGGGGTCGTCGCTGAACATCGTGCCGATCAGCCTGTTCGCCCAGATCCGCGGCGACGTGCTGGGCAACCCCCATCTGGGCTATGCCATGGCCTTCGGGATGATCGTGATCACGGGGGCGGCCAACCTGATCTACATCGTCCTGCGCGTCCGGGCCGAAAGGTGGCTGAAATGACCCGTGCCGCCGCCTGGGCCGTCCTGATCCTCGGCCTCGTGTATTTCATCCTGCCGCTGATCGGGATGGTCGAGTTCTCGCTGTCGATGCGGCGCGGGGAATACAGCTTCGATGCCTACCGCATCGTGCTGACCGACCCGCAGTTCCGGCAGACGTTCCTGTATTCGGTGATGATGGCGCTGGCGACCATCGTGTTCGGCATGGTCCTTGTGGTGCCGACGGCCTTCTGGGTCCGCCTGCGCCTGCCCCATCTGCGCCCGGTGATCGAGTTTGTGACGCTGCTGCCGCTGGTCATCCCCGCCATCGTGATCGTCTTCGGCTACATCCGCCTCTACAACACCTCCAGCTGGTTGCCGCTGACCGGGTCGCTGACTGGCACGAACCTTTTGCTGATGTTCGGCTACGCCACGCTGGCCCTGCCCTACATGTACCGGGCGGTGGACACGGGAATGCGCGCCATCGACATCGCCACCCTGACCGAGGCCGCGCAGTCGCTGGGCGCGGGCTGGTTCACGATCCTGCTGCGGATCATCCTGCCCAACGTGCTGGTGGCCGTGCTGTCGGGCGCCTTCGTCACCTTCGCCATTGTGATGGGGGAATTCACCATGGCGGCGCTTCTGAACCGGCCGGCCTTCGGCCCGTATCTGCAACTGATGGGCGCCAACCGCGCCTATGAACCCTTCGCGCTGGCCACCATCGCCTTCGCGATCACATGGGCCTGCATGGGCGCCATCCAGTTGTTCACCCGTTTCGCCAAGGCCCGCGCATGAGTTTCCTGACCCTGTCCAACCTGCAGAAAAGCTTCGGCGGCACCCCCGTCGTCCGCGACTTCCGGCTGGAGGTGGAGCGGGGGGAATTCATTTCCCTCCTCGGGCCGTCGGGCTGCGGCAAGACCACCGTCCTGCGCATGGTCGCCGGGTTCGAGGTTCCGGACGCCGGCACCGTGTCCATCGACGGCCGCGACGTGACGCGGCTTGGCGTGCGCAAGCGCGACATCGGGATGGTGTTCCAATCCTACGCTCTGTTTCCGAACCTAACGGTGGCGCAGAACGTGGGCTTCGGTCTGCGGGTGAAGGGCACGCCTGCCCGCCAGATCGCGCCCCGCGTGGGCGAAATGCTGGACCTGATCGGCCTGCCCCAGATGGGCGACCGCTATCCGTGGCAGCTTTCCGGCGGGCAGCAGCAGCGGGTGGCGCTGGCCCGCGCGCTGGCCCCCCAGCCCAAGGTGCTGCTGCTGGACGAACCCCTGTCGGCGCTGGACGCCAAGATCCGCGTGTCGCTGCGCAATCAGATCCGTGACATCCAGCGCAAGATGGGCATCACCACCATCTTCGTGACCCATGACCAGGAAGAGGCGCTGTCCCTGTCGGACCGCGTCGTCGTCATGCATCAGGGGATCGCGGATCAGATCGGCACGCCCTTCGACATCTACAACCACCCCGCGACCCGCTTTGTGGCCGGGTTCGTCGGCACGCTGAACACGCTGGATGGCGTATCCGAAGGATCGACCTTCGTGCTGGGGCCCCATCGGCTGGACCTGCAGCGTGTTTTGCCCGCAGGCGCCGTGACGCTGGGCCTGCGTCCGGAAATGCTGCGGCTGGATGGCGGTCCCCTTCAGCTTCCGGCGCAGGTGACGGCGGTCGATTTCCTCGGCTCCGTTCAGCGGATCCGGGTGGAGGTGGCGGGGCAGGCCCTGGCGATGGACCGCTTCAACGACCGGACCGCCCCTCCGGCCGTCGGGACGCAGGTGATGGTCGGCTTCCATCCTTCCGATCCTGTTATTGTGGCAGCCTGACCGGAAAATAAGCGACCTTTTCATATGTATACGACGGCACACGGCTTGCCCCTTCCGGTGGAACGGTCTAGACGGCGCCCGGGGGGGACGTATTGCTATTGATCGAGTTGGCTGAACCAATGACGCAAAAGACTGTTGGCCCGCGGGCCGAAGCCTCCTCCGCGCAGTTTCGTATGAACCGCCGGCAGCTTCTGGGAACCGCCGCCGCCGGCGCCGCCGTGACCACGCTTCCCGCCTTTGCCGCCAACGCGCAGACTGCCGACAAGTCCGTGGACGTCCTGCTGATCGGCGGCGGCATCATGAGCGCGACGCTGGGCGTTCTGCTGAGCGAGCTGGAACCCGGCTGGACCTACGAGATGGTGGAGCGTCTGGACGCCGTCGCCGAAGAAAGCTCCAACGGCTGGAACAACGCGGGCACCGGACACTCGGCCCTGGCCGAACTGAACTACACGCCGGAAGACAGCAACGGCGACGTCCACATCGAAAAAGCCATCGACATCAACGAACAATGGCAGGTCACGCGCCAGTTCCTCGCTTATCAGACCGAGCGTGGCGTGCTGAAGAACCCGCGCTCGTTCCTGAACTCCACCCCGCACATGAGCTTCGTGTGGGGCGACGAGAACACCGCCTTCCTCGCCAAACGTTTCGAGGCGCTGAAGTCCAGCCCGCTGTTTGCCGGGATGCAATTCTCCACCGATCACGCGAAGATCGCGGAATGGGTGCCCCTGATGCTGGAAGGGCGCGACCCGAACCAGAAGCTGGCCGCCACCTGGTCGCCGCTGGGCACCGACGCCAACTGGGGCGAGGTGACGCGCCAATACATCGCCCATCTGCAAACACTCCCGAACTTCGCCCTGCAAACGGGAACCGAGGTGCAGGACATCCAGCGCAACGATGACAACTCGTGGCGCGTGACGCTGGCCGACACGGCGGGCGGCAACGAGCGTGTGATCAACGCGAAGTTCCTGTTCCTGGGCGCGGGCGGCGGTGCGCTGCCGCTGCTGCAGATGTCGGGCATCCCGGAAGGCGACGACTATGCCGGCTTCCCGGTCGGCGGATCGTTCCTTGTATGCGAGAATCCCGACGTCGCGACGCGCCACCTGGCCAAGGCCTACGGTCAGGCGACGGTCGGCGCCCCGCCCATGTCGGTACCGCACCTTGACACCCGCGTTCTGGACGGCAAGCAGATGGTCCTCTTCGGGCCCTTCGCGACCTTCTCCACGAAGTTCCTGAAGAACGGGTCGTATTTCGACCTTCCGGCCTCGGTCACGCTGGACAACCTGTGGCCGATGCTGAAGGTCAGCTTCGACCAGTTCAGCCTGGTCCAGTATCTGGCCGGCCAGCTGATGCTGTCGGACGAAGACCGGATCGACGCGCTGCGCGAATACTATCCCGAAGCCAAGGCCGAGGATTGGCGCCTGTGGCAGGCGGGCCAACGCGTGCAGATCATCAAGCGCGACCCCGAGGAAGGTGGCGTGCTGAAACTGGGGACCGAGCTGGTGGCTTCGGAAGACGGCACGCTGACGGCGCTTCTGGGCGCCTCGCCCGGCGCCTCGACCGCGGCGCCGATCATGCTGACGCTGTTGAAGACGGTCTTCGGCGAAAAGCTGGCGACGCCGGAATGGCAGGCGAAGATGAAGGAAATCGTGCCCAGCTATGGCCAGAAGCTGAACGAGAACCCCGAACTTCTGCAGCAGGAATGGAACCGCACGTCGCAGATCCTGCAACTGGCCATTGCGCCGCCGGTCATCCATCCGGGCCGCCTGCAGGAACAGCAGGACAACCGTGTCGCCCCGACGGGCACGGTGGCACCCCAGCCGGACATGGCTCTCTGACCTGATGCGAACGGCGCCGGACGGCGCCGTTTTGCTTTACTTGATGCAGTTGGTTCCTTGCCAACCCCATGACGTCCTGCCATGACGCGGGATCGCCGGTTGCGTTGACCTTGCGTCGCCGCAAGCCAGATGCACCGGCAATTGTGACGTTGTTTCCCGAGGTTAGATGCAAAATCAAGTTCACGACGGCGCCCTGTCGGGCCGCCTGTTCCTTGTCACGGGGACGGCCGCCTTGGGCGGATTCCTGTTCGGCTATGACAGCTCCATCATCAACGGCGCCGTCGACGCCGTGCGCGACCGCTTCGGCCTGTCCGCTGCCGGCATCGGCTTCACCGTGTCCTGCGCCCTTCTGGGGGCGATGGTCGGCGCTTGGTACGCGGGCGTCTGCGCAGACAAACTGGGCCGCGTGCGCACCATGCTGATCGCCGCGGCGCTGCTGGCCGTGTCGGCGATCGGGTCCGCCTTCGCCTTTTCCGCCTATGACCTGATCTTCTGGCGTTTCGTCGGCGGCATCGGCGTCGGCTTCGCCTCGGTCATCGCGCCGGCCTATATCGCCGAGGTGTCGCCTTCGGACGCGCGCGGCCGGCTGGGATCGCTTCAGCAGATGGCGATCGTGTTCGGCATCTTCCTGTCCCTTCTGGTCAGCGCGCTCTTTGCCCGTGCCGCCGGCGGCGCGGCCGAAACGCTGTGGGGCCTGCCCGCATGGCGCTGGATGTTCCTGTCGGCCATCGTGCCCACCGCGGCCTACGGCCTGATGGCGCTGCGCCTGCCCGAATCCCCGCGTTTCCTGGTGGAACGCAACCGGACGTCCGAGGCGGCCACCGTCCTTCAGAACGTCGTCGGCGTGGCCCCGGCCCACATTCCCCGGATGATCCAGGAAATCCGGGCGACCGTCACGGCGGATGCGCGCAAGTCCTTCTCGGACCTGAAGGGGGGCACGTTCCTGTTCCTGCCGGTGGTCTGGGTCGGGATCATCCTGTCGGTGTTCCAGCAGTTCGTCGGCATCAACGTGATCTTCTACTACTCCACCACGCTGTGGCAGTCGGTCGGTTTTGATGAATCGAACAGCTTCATGATCTCGGTCTTCATGTCTTTCGTGAACATCCTTGCCACCTTCCTTGCGATCGCGCTGATCGACAAGGTGGGCCGCCGCGCGCTGCTGCTGGCGGGTTCGGCGACGATGACGGTCACGCTGGCTGTCATGGCGCTGGCCTTCCACAACGCTGCCGTGGTCGATGGCACGCTGACGCTGCCGGACCCTTGGGGCATGATCGCGCTGGTCGCGGCCAACCTGTTCATCCTGGGCTTCGCCGCAAGCTGGGGTCCCGTCGTCTGGGTTCTGCTGGGAGAGATGTTCCCCAACCGCATTCGGGGCATGGCCCTTGGGATCGCGGCGGCGGCGCAGTGGCTGGCGAACTTCGCCATCTCCACCACCTTCCCGATCCTGTCGGGGATCGGTCTGGACTTCGCCTACAGCCTTTACGCCTTCTTCGCCCTGCTGTCGCTGATCTTCGTATGGCGCGCGATCGAGGAAACGAAGGGCCGGACGCTGGAACAGATCCGCGACACGCACTGAACGTGATCCGATCGACCTGACGGAAGGGCGGCACCAAGGTGCCGCCCTTTGCCGTTCACGGGCGCGATATTCCTCGACTTTCCACGGTCCGGCCCCACTTGCTGCTGAAAGCTGGCCAAGCCCGCGCGACGGGCGAAAGCCTTGAACCAGAGCGCGCGGGGGGGCCCATGGCTGATACGACATTCGACAGATCCTCATGGTTGCGGGCAGGGACGCCCCGATCCGGCGGCTGGAAGGCGGGGGCGCTTGTTCTGTCGATCGTGCTGGCGCTGTTCGGGCTGGCCCTGTTCGGCGGTGGGATCTGGCTGATCGTTCTGGGGGGAAGCTGGTATTATGCCCTGGCGGGCTTTGGCCTTATGGTGACGGCTTGGCTGCTGGCCAGACAGCGCCGCGCCGCCCTTCCCCTTTACGTCGTCATCTGGCTGCTGACCGTGATCTGGGCCTTCTGGGAGGTTGGTCTGGATGTCTGGGCGCAGGTGCCGCGTCTGGTCGCCCCCACGGTCGTTCTTGTGCTGATCGTGCTGGTTCTGCCGGCGCTTGGCCGCAATCGCATCCGTTGAGGGGGAAGATCATGACATCCTTGATCCTGCGGGCCTCGCTCGCGACGCTGCTGGCTTCCACCGCGCTTCCGGTTCTGGCGCAAGACACGCCGCCCCCCACACAGGAACAACCCGTTCCCGCACAACCCACGCCCGAAACGCCCGCCCAGCCCGACGCCGCCGCGCCGGGCGAGCCGGAACTGCCCCCCGGCACCCAACCCGAAGCCAATACAGGCCCGGCTGAAGTTCCCGCCCCCGCACCACGGGACCGCGCGGCCCAACCGCAGCCGCAGGTGGGGGCCGACTGGCCATTCTGGGGCGGCGACGCGCAGGCGACCCGCCATTCCCCATTGTCGCAGATCACGCCCGACAACGTGGACCAGCTGGAGCGCGCCTTCGTCTACCGCACCGGCGACATGCCCACGGGCGACGCGAAGAACAAATACGCCGCCGAAACCACCCCGCTGAAGATCGGCCGCCAGTTGGTCATGTGTTCGGCCAAGAACATCCTGATCTCCATCGACGCGGCGACCGGGAAGGAGAACTGGCGCTTCGATCCCAAGGTGTCGAACGATGCAATCCCCTATTCGGCGTCCTGCCGGGGCGTGTCCACCTACACCGCCCCCGCCCTGCCCGAGGATGCGCAGTGCAAGACCCGCGTGATCGAAGGGACGATCGATGCCCGCCTGATCGCCGTGGATCTGACCACCGGCCAGCCCTGCGCCGATTTTGGTGAAGACGGTCAGGTCGATCTTTGGGCCGGCATCGGTGAAAAGGTCCCCGGCTGGTATGCCGTGACCGCGCCCCCCGCCATCGTGCGGGGGGTGCTGGTCACCGGCGCGCAGGTGAAGGACGGGCAGGCCGAAAACGCGCCCTCGGGCGTGATCCGCGGCTTCGATGCGGTGACGGGCGACTTTCTTTGGGCCTGGGATCTGGGCAATCCCGGTGAACGGGGTCAGCCAGCCGAGGGCGAGACCTACACCCGCGGCACGCCCAACATGTGGACGACCGCCACGGCGGACGAGGAACTGGGGCTGGTCTACCTGCCGATGGGCAACTCCTCGGTCGACTACTACGGCTCCAACCGGAGCGAGTTGGAAAGTCAGTGGGCGACCTCGCTGGTGGCGCTGAACGCGCTGACGGGGGAGCCGGTCTGGTCCTTCCAGACCGTTCGCCATGACGTGTGGGATTACGATCTCGGCTCCCAAGCCTCACTGATCGACTTCAAGGGCACGCCGGCGATCCTGCTGCCGTCGAAACAGGGCGACATCTACATCCTGAACCGCGCCACCGGAGAATCCCTGGTGCCGGTGGGCGAGATCGAGACGCCGACCGAAGGCAGCGTGGAGCCGGACTTCATCGCGAAGACACAGCCCGTGTCGCAATGGCACACGCTGCGCAAGGATGACGTGATCGAACGCGACATGTGGGGCTTCACCCCCATCGACCAGCTGTGGTGCCGCATCCAGTTCCGGCGTGCGCATTACGAAGGTTTCTTCACGCCGCCTTCGGCTGACCGTCCATGGATCCAGTATCCCGGCTACAATGGCGGCTCGGACTGGGGATCGGTCGCGATCGACACCGAGCGCAACGTCTTGATCGCCAACTACAACGACGTGCCGAACTACAACAAGCTGATCCCCCGCGAAAAAGCCGACGAGATGGGCCTGCGCCCGATCAGCGAAGGCGGCGGGAAGGCGGATGAAGGGCATGCCGAAGGTGCCGGCGATCCGCAAACGGGCGCCCCCTATGCAATCAACGTGAACGCCGGCTGGCGCAACACGGGAACCGGCGTGCCCTGCACCAAGCCCCCTTATGGCGGCATCCGCGCCATCGACATGAACACCGGGGAGACGATGTGGGACACACCTATCGGCACCGCGCGTCGCAACGGGCCGTTCGGCATCCCCTCCTATCTGCCGTTCAAGATCGGCACGCCGAACAACGGCGGCGCGGTTCTGACGGAAAGCGGCCTGATCTTCATCGGCGCCGCGACCGACAACCTGTTCCGCGCCATCGACATCGAGACGGGGGACACCCTGTGGTCCGACGTGCTGCCCGCCGGTCCGCAGGCCAACCCCATCAGCTATGAGGTGGACGGCCAGCAATACGTGCTGATCGCGGCGACCGGGCACCACTTCATGGAAACCCCGGTGGGCGATTACATCATCGCCTACAAGCTGCCGAAGTAAAGTGGCGAAGGCTCCCGACGCTGCCGGGGGCCCTCAGACCTTCGCCGCGCCAATGCGGCGATAGGTCCAGTCGTCCGACGCCTCTTCCGCCAGCAGGGCATCCACCTTGGCGCGGTCGGGGGAGTGGTGGCAGACGGGATCCATCGCGAAGGGGTCGCCCGCCAGGGCCATGGCCTGACAGCGGCAACCGCCGAAATCCTGTTCCACCCGGGCACAGGACCGGCACGCCTCGGGCAGCCAGTCCGTGCCCCGGAAGGCGTTGAAGGCCTGGCTGTCGCGCCAGATTTCGGCCAGCCCCATGTCGCGCACGTTGGGGAAGGTCAGGTGGGGAATGATCTCGGCCGCGTGGCAGGGAAGGACTCGCCCGTCGGGGGCCACGTTCAGGCCGGTCGTGCCCCACCCGCCCATGCAGGCCTTGGGGAAATCGGCATAGTAATCCGGCGGCACGAAATCGATGACCAGCCGCCCGTGCAGACGGGCCGTCGCCTCGGCCACGACGCGTTTGGCCACATCCACCTGTTCGCGGGTGGGCTGCAAGGCGCTGCGGTTCTTCAACGCCCAGCCCTGGAACTGAACGCAGGCCACCTCGATCCGGCGGGCGTTCATCTGCAGCGCCATGTCGATCGTCTGGGGCAGGTCCGCGATGTTCGTCCGGTGCATCACGGCGTTCAGGGTCAGCGGAATGCCCAGGGCGTCGATGTCGGCCGCGACCGCCATCTTCCGGTCGAACCCGCCCTTGTAGCCGCCGACGAAGTCCGCGATCGCCGCGTTCACGCCCTGCAGCGACAGCTGGACATGGTCCAGCCCCGCTTCCACCAGCGCCTCCAGCCGGGCGCGCGTCAGCCCGATCCCCGAGGTGATGAGGTTCGTGTAAAGTCCCGCCGCGGACGCCGACGCCGTCAGCCGCTCCAGATCCCGGCGCGAGGCGGGCTCGCCCCCCGACAGGTGGATCTGCAACACGCCAAGGGCCGCCGCCTCGCGGAACACGCGCTCCCACGTCTGGGTGTCCAGCTCGCTCTGCGCGCCCAAAAGCTGCAAGGGGTTGGAGCAATAGGCGCAGGCCAGCGGGCAGCGATGCGTCAGCTCGGCCAGCATGGCGATGGGTGGCGGAGCGGCCACGCGGCGGTGGGACAAGGGTTGGTTCACGACCGGACCTCAAGAAGGCGTTTGGCCTGAAGGCCATCCAGAAACTCTGCGACGTCGGGAAGGATGACCTCCACCGGCGCCTCGAAACGGTGCGACAGACGGTGCGCGATCATCTGAACGGACACTTCGCCATCCACCTCGGCCAGCACGGCATGACCGATGTCGTCCAGCATCAGCGCCCGTTCTGGACCCAGCAGCACCTGGGTCTGCCGCACCCCGTCCCACCGCATGCGGACCCCGCGCGGCAGGACGAAGACACGGTCGTCGGTCACAACATCCCCTCGCCTGGGGTCCAGCCCCCGGGGGGGATGCGGCCCGGCGTGACATAGGCGCATTCCAGCGCGTCCAGCTGCGCCCACAACACCTCGGTCTTGAACGTAAGGGCCGCGGCCGCCGCGTCCTGATCCGCCGCCGTGACGGCATGATCCAGAACCCAATTCAGGCCGAAGTCGACATCCTTGGGCGCTTCGGTCAGACGGTGGCGGAAATAGGCGATCGTCTCGTCATTCGCGAAGTCGTAATGCTCCAGCAAACCGGCGATGCGGTTCTGGTGGATGGCCGGCGCGAACAGTTCCGTCAGGGACGAGGCCATGGCCGGCAGCAGCGGCATGTCCCGCACGAAACGCACATAGGCGTCCACCGCGAAACGCGTCGCCGGAAGCACCCCGCGGGCCGAGGCGACGTAATCCGGGTCCAGTCCGACGCCTTCGGCCAGCTTCAGCCAGCGGCGGATGCCGCCGCCCTCGTCCACGCCTCCATCGTGATCCTTGATCCGCGACCGCCAGATGCGGCGCAGGTTCGCCTCCTCGCAGCGCGACAGGAACGCCGCGTCCTTCATCGGGATGCGGCTTTGATAGTAATAGCGGTTGATGACCCAGGCGCGCACCTGATCCAGCGTGCAGCCGCCCGAATGCAGAAGGTGGTGGAACGGATGCTTGTCGTGATACCGCTCCGCGCCGATCTGGCGCAGACGCGCCTCGAAGGCCGCCCGATCGTCCGCCGGTCGTTGTGTCATGCTGTCAGGTCCATTCCGTCATGGGCAATTTCCCATCCGGCCGCATGAAGGGCGTCGCGTTCGGCCCCCGGCTGCAGGACTGGATTGGTGTTGTTGATGTGCACGAAGATCTTGCGGCAGGTCAGGCTGGCCAGCGCTGCCATGCTTCCCTCCGGTCCGTTCATCGACATATGTCCCATCCGCGCCCCGCTTTTCTGGCCGGTTCCGGTGCGCCGCATCTCGTCATCCTCCCACAGGGTGCCGTCGAAGAAGAGGATGTCGGCGTCCCGAAGGCGATGCAGGAGATCGGCCGGAACCTCGGCACAGCCCGGGATGTAGTAAGCTACATGGCTGCCCGCAACCAGCCGCAGGCCGATCGTCTGCTCTCCCAGCAGGCGCGTCTCCACCACCGCGCCTTCCTGATAGAGGGGCACCTTGCCGGGCACGGCGAATCCCGTGATCTCCAGCCCTGGGATCCCTTCGAAGGGCTGATCCAGCTTCTGCACCGCGCGGGTCACGAAGTCCGGTTTCAGGACGTTGAAGATCGGGTTGGCCGCCAGCGTCGCATGGCTGGCCGCCGTCGCGTGCAGAACGAAGGGGGAGCTTTCGCGCAGCGTCAGAAGGCCCGCCATGTGATCCACGTCGCCATTCGTCACCATCACCGCGCGGATGGGGCTGTGGCGGCGGCTGCGAGGGTGCAGCGCCGGCGTGCGGGCCAGTTGATCGCGGATGTCGGGAGAAGCGTTGAGAACGATCCAGTCCTGCCCATCAACCGAAACGGCCAGCGAGGACTGGGTCATGGGCGGGATGCGACCGGCGCGCGCGGCGTCGCAATTGCCGCAACCGCAGTTCCACTGCGGCAAGCCACCGCCTGCCGCAGTGCCGAGTACGAGAAACTTCACCGCTTCAGAAGGATCAGAGCGGGTGACGGTCGTCGCGGCCGTTACGGTCGTCTTCCGACGGGCCGTACATGTTGATTTCCATGCCGCAAGCGACTTCTTTGGCAGACGGTTTCTTCCAGGCCATGATGCTCTCCATTATGATTATAAGACGATAGGCCGCCGGGTGCCCCTTATCAATGTTCCGGTGACAATCCAGGTCGGATAGGGACTCACTGTTCCGTGAAGAGGATCAGCCTTCGACCTTCTTCGCCTCGATCGCCAGGCGGACCTTCACGGCGTCCGACGTGGCGGGCGCGCTGCGGCCGGCGTCGAACGCGCTGCGCAGCAGGGTCGTTGTAGCTTCCAAGCCCAGCGTGGGCACGCCCTTCGATGAAGGTTCCTGACGCTTCAGAACGGTGTCCAGAACGACGTGCTGGGTGACGCCGTTCATTGTCAGGTCGCCTTCGATCAGCGCCGTACCGACGCCCGTCACCTTGATGGAGGTGGAGCGGAACGACACTTCCGGCGACGCCTCAGCCCCCAGGAAGTCGGGCGAAAGGATGTCGGCGTCCTGATCCTCATGCCCCGTCGTTAGCTTCGACAGCGGGATCGTGGCCGTGACGGAGGAGGTTTCGGGCGCTTCGGCGTCGAACGTGATCGCGCCTTCCACGCCCGTGATCAGCCCGGACACCGACGAAAAGCCGTGGTGGTCGAAGGTGAACACGACCTGGCTGTGCCCGGCGTCGATCTCGTAGGCCTCGGGGGCCGCGAAGGCCGTTGTCGCCGAAAGCGCCAGCGCCGCAGCGGCGAGAGTGTGAATATTGATCATGATGATCTCCTGGATGATGGGCAGCCATATCACGACGCACGCCCTCGCAGCCAGATGCGTTGAGCCTCAGGCGATGTCGGCGGCCACAAAGCCGTTCGGCACCTTTACCCGCGGTTCGGCCAAGGCATAGCGGTCGCGGGGCAGAAAACGACCGATGCCTTCGGGGGCCAGAACCTCGCCCTCCTTCATCGCCAGAGTCCCGCGCAGCCATGTAGCCACGGGCCATCCCTTCACCTTCATCCCGGCATAGGGCGTGTAATCCACCGCGTGCTGCATCATGGCATTGTCCAGAACGACCTCTCGCGCCGGATCCCACAGCACGAGGTCGGCGTCCTTGCCGATGGCGATGTCGCCCTTCGTGTCCAGCCCGTAGATCCGCGCCGGATTTGTGGCCGTGACCTGCACGAAGTGCGGCAGCGTGATGCGCCCCTTTCCCACCCCTTCGGAAAAGACCAACGGCATCCGCGCACCCACCCCCGGCACCCCGTTCGGGATGTCGCGGAAGCTGGCACCGGGCCCAGCGATGTCCTTCCCATGCTCCCCCGTCAGGTTTGACGCCGAATGGTCGGAGGAGATGACGTCGATCACCCCACGCCGGATCATGTCCCACATCCCCTCCTGGTCCGCGACCGTGCGGGGCGAGGGGCTGCACATGAAGCCGGCCCCGTCCGGGCGGTCCATGTGATCCTCGGCCAGGACAAGATATTGCGGGCAGGTCTCGCCCCAGACCTTCAGGCCCCGCGCCTGCGCCCGGGCGATCTCCTCCGCCACCTCGGCGCAGGACACGTGGAAAATCTGGATCGGCGCATCCACGAGTTCCGCAAGGCAGATGGCGCGATAGGTCGCCTCCCGCTCCACCACCTTGGGGCGGGACCAGGCGTGGTATTTCGGCGCGGTCAGCCCAGCGGCCAGCAGCTTTTCGGTCAGCCAGCCGATGGCGTGGTAATTCTCGCAATGCACGGCCGTCATCGCCCCGCCCTTGCGGGCTTCGGCCAGCACGCGCAGGAACGCGCCGTCGTCCAGGCGAGAGGTGTCGTAGGTCAGGAACACCTTCAGGCTGCGGATCCCTTTTGCCAGAACCGAAGGGATCTCCGCCAGGATCTCGGGCGTGGGATCGGTGATGGTGGTGTGGAAGGAATAGTCGATGCGGGACCGGGCAGCGCGGCGGAACGACTCCTCCACCACCGCCGCCAGCCCGTGCCCCGGGATCTGCCGCACAAAGGAAACGGCGGAGGTCGTGCCCCCCGCCAGCGCGGACCGGCCACCGGTGCCGAAGTTCTCCGCCTCATGCCCCATGCCGGGCATCACCTCGTCCAGATGGCAATGGGTGTCGACGCCGCCGGGGGTGACGATCAGGCCCTTGGCGTCCACCTCGGCCACGGCCGGATCGACTCGGCCCAGCTGGACGATCCGGCCCCCCTGCACGCCGATGTCGCCCGAAAAGACGCCGGCGCTGGTGGCCACGCGGGCGTTGCGGATGGCAAGATCCATGGAAGGGCTCCTTTCAGCGGCACAGCCGGAAGAACGGCATGCGCGGGGTTTGCGAGATGAGGTGATCGGTCGCGAAAAGGTCGGCGTAATGCAGTATCGGCACCTCCGGCTCCGGCAAGAAAGCATGGATTGCCATGATCGTCTTCGCCGGTGCACGTTTCAGGACATCGGTTCGCCCCAAGATGCATTCTTCAGCGCTTCGTGAACGTGCCTTACTCCGGCAGCGCGCCCAGGAACGCCTTGACCAGCGTGGCGGAGTTTTCGGAGGCAAGAGACATGAACACGCCCATCTCGTTCTCGCCCTCTCCGCCGCCGGCGAGATCGGACAGGGACCGGAAGGCGATGAACGGCACCTGGTTGGACCAGGCCACCTGCGCCACGGCCGCGGATTCCATGTCCACGACCTGCGCGTCGAACGTGTCGAAGATCCATTCCCGCAGGTCCGCGTTGTCCATGAAGGACGATCCGGACACGCCATTTCCCCCGACCCGGATCTGCGGCGCCTTGTGCAGGCACTGGTTGTCGGCGGTGCAGGTGTCCAGCGCCGTGTCGGCCGCCACCTTGCGGGCCACGTCCAGCAGGGCCGGATCAGCCGGGAACCAGAAGCGGCTTTCCGGCTCCCCCCGGTCAGAGGCGACGGTCGTCTCGCGTGTGAAGAACATCTCGTGGTTGGAGAAGGGCGAGGACAGGAAGCCCGGCAGCTCATACCCCTCCGCGCCCCGACGGGCCATGACGGTTTCCAGCCACTGGCCCCAGTTTTCCGCCACCACCACGTCACCGATGTTCAGGGCGGGATCCACGCCGCCGGCGATCCCCGAGAAGATGATCCTGTCGATGTCGAAATGATCCAGCGCCAGTTGCGTCGTCATCGCCGCGTTGACCATCGACACGCCCGACAGGAACAGAACGACCTCCTGCCCCGAAAGCTTGCCCGTGATGAACCGCTGCCCATTGATGGTTTGCATTTCCGCCCCCTCCAGATCGGCCTGAAGGCTCAGCCATTCCGGTTCGAAGGCGGACATGACGGCAGTGCGGGGCGTCTCGGCGAAGGCCGGCAGGGCCGAGAGGAGGAGGGCCACCACGGCGGGACGAATCGAGGGCATCAGGAACCTTTCCATGTGTTTACGGAAGCTTATCACCAAATCCGCACATGCAAGCCTTTCCCGTCACGTGCCGTGCAGAACGGGTGGCGAAAGTGGGCTGGCCGTGACGGGATCATTCGTCGTAACAGAAACGAGAGCACTTGAAGGGGGCAGCACATGGTCGGCGAAGTTCTGGAACAGGCCCATGACGCCGGCGCCCATGGCGGACCGGACTTCGTGGCCGTAGTGGTGCTTCTGGCGGCGGCCGTTCTGGCGGTGCCGCTGTTCCGGCGGCTGGGTCTGGGGTCGGTGCTGGGCTATCTGGCGGCGGGGCTGGCCATTGGGCCGTTCGGGCTGGGCTTCTTTCACGATCCGCAGGCCATCATCCACGTGGCGGAACTGGGCGTCGTGCTGTTCCTGTTCATCATCGGGCTGGAAATGCAGCCTGCCCGCCTTTGGTCCATGCGGGGGGAGATCTTCGGCCTGGGCCTGTTGCAGGTGACGCTGGCGATCGCGACGCTGGTTTGGGTGGGTCTGGCCTTGGGCTATCCCGCCGTGCCCAGCTTCGTGGCGGGAACGGGTTTCGTGCTGACCTCCACCGCCATCGTGATGCAGATGCTGACCGAACGGAACCAGATGGCGCTGCCCATGGGCCGCCGCATCATGGCGATCCTTCTGCTGGAGGATCTGGCCATCGTCCCGCTTCTGGCCCTTGTGGCCTTCCTCGCCCCCGGCGGGGCCGAGGCGACGGCGACGGACCGGTTGCGGAGCGTGGGCGTCGGCCTTGCCGCCATCGCGGCCCTTGTGGTCGCGGGGCGCTATCTGCTGGACCCGATGTTCCGCCTTTTGGCCCGATCCGGCGCGCGCGAGGTGATGACCGCCGCCGCCCTGCTGATCGTGTTGGGGGCGGCCGTCCTCATGCAGGCGGGCGGCTTGTCGATGGCGATGGGCGCGTTTCTGGCCGGAGTCCTTTTGTCCGAAAGCAGCTTCCGCCACCAGCTGGAGGCGGACATCGAACCCTTCCGCGGGCTTCTCCTCGGCCTTTTCTTCCTTGGCGTCGGGATGGCGCTGGATCTGGACACGATTGCGGCGAACTGGACCGTGATCGCGATCAGCGTGCCGGCCTATGTCCTGCTGAAGATGGGCGTGATCTATGGCGTCGCGCGGGTGCTGCGCGCCTCCAAGGCTGAGGCGCTGGAACGCGCCGTGCTGATGGCGCAGGGCGGGGAATTTGCCTTCGTGCTTTATGCGACCGCGACGCAGTTCGGCATCCTGACGGCGGAATGGAACGCGAACCTTACGGCGATCATCATCTGCTCCATGGCGCTGACGCCGCTGATGGTCCTTCTGCACGACCGCTACGCGCCGAAGAAGGCCGTCTCGATGGATGGCGTGGACGAGGTGAAGGACCTGTCGGCCAGCGTGCTTCTGATCGGCTTCGGCCGGATGGGGCAGATCATCAGCCAGCCCCTGCTGGCGCGCGGGCACAGCCTGTCGATGATCGACACCGACGCCCAGTCCATCCGCGACGCGGCGCGGTTCGGCTTCAAGGTCTGGTATGGCGACGGGGCGCGGCTGGACATCCTGCACGCGGCCGGAGCAGGCTCGGCCAGCCTGATCATCGCGGCACCCAACGACCGCGCCGCCGTCACCAAGATCGTGGAACTGGCCAAGCACGAGTTTCCGCTGGTCCCCGTCCTCGCCCGCGCGTTCGACCGCGAACACGCGCTGGAACTGGTCCGGGCGGGCGCCGACTTCCAGATGCGCGAAACGCTGGAAAGCGCCTTCGCCATGGGCCGCGAGGCGCTCCTGACGCTGGGCGAGGATCCGGCCATCGTGGAAGAGGTCATGACCTCGTTCCGCAGCCGGGATCTGGAGCGGTTCGAGATGGAATGCGTGGGCGGTCAGTTCGCCGGCCGCGACCTGCTGATCGGCAACCGCAAGACGCAGGAATAAAGGGCGGCTTGCCGACGGAGAGTTCTCACATCCTTTTGGACATTTGGACGGCTTTGTTGCGCAAATCAGCTCACAGCCGAGCTTCCCCTATCCCCAGACGGACTTATCCCACGGCCTTTGTGACGGGTATGCCGAGGGCGGGGTAGCCGTTCAGGACGGCCATACGGACCTGTAGCTCAACGACCTGGCGGTCGAAGTCCCGCGCCATGAGGCGTTGGCCCAAGAGCTTCAGACAATGCATCTTCGTTTCGGCGCGGCTCCGGCGGTGATAGCCGCTCCATCGTCGCCGCAAAGCGCGACCGAGGTGTTGGGATGCCCGCAGCGCTTCGTTGCGGGCAATTGCGCCGGCGGTGACGGTCTTCCATGGCTTTGCGTTCCAGCGCGGGGGATGACAGCATGCGCGCCGCGCTCTGCGATGGCATCATGGCAATTTCTGGTATCATAGGTACGATCGGCGGTGACGCAGCCATCTCCTCGTCCGGCGGGGTCTGGCCGAGCAGATCGGGCAAGACGGGCGCGTCGCCGATATGGCTTGCGGTGATCTCGACGGCCCGGACCTCCAGCGTTTGCTCGTCGATTCCGAGGTGGATCTTGCGCCAGACCCGCCGTTTGGGGCCGCTGTGCTTGCGAGCGTGCCACTCACCTTTGCCCTCCACCTTGATCCCTGTGCTGTCGATCAGAAGGTGCAGCGGGCCCTTGGAGCCGCGGCAGGGATGTTCACCGCCAAGGTCTTCTGACGACGGGAAAGCGTGCTGAAGTCTGGCACAGTTCAGGCCAACCAAGCGCAGCAGGCTCTCGACGAACCGGTCGTCTGCCTGAGCGCCATGCCGAACAGCACCTTCATCGATAGGCAGGTGTGGATGGCGGCGTCGCTCTAGGTGTCTTATCGCACGATTTGATGGTGCGATCCTTTTGTTGGAATGGAAGGATGCCCTATGGGCCGTTCGTCATGGCAGCGCCACGACCATGCAGTCTGTCCGAGCAGCGATACCGCGATACCGCGATCGCAGGCGCCGCTCGCGCAGCGGAGCCGGGAGTTGGGGAGTGAGGAGGAGCAGAAAACGATCCG
>NZ_JBNJLK010000008.1:0-162965 GCF_051195255.1 Falsirhodobacter sp. 1013
GGTCGTCGGGAAAACGATTCACCGGATCGTTTTCTGCTCCTCCTCACTCCCCAACTCCCGGCTCCGCTGCGCGAGCGACGCTTGCGATCGCGGTATCGCGGTATCGCTGCTCGGACAGACTGCGTGGCCGCGGCGCTGTCGTGACGAACTTGTCCCATAGGGCATCCTTCCATTCCAACGAAAGGGTCGCACCATCAAACCGTCCGATCAGACACCTAAGACGCTTCTGAAAATCGCGCAAAGTGAAGGTGTGGTCATGAAGGATGGAGCCACGAAGAAATGGATCCTGCGCAAGCATTTCTGACCTCTCTCAGACGTCCAGCTCTTCCACGAATTTCGCGTTTTCCTGAATGTATTGGAAGCGCAGTTCGGGCTTCTTGCCCATCAGGCGTTCCACCAGATCGCCGGCCTCGCTGTCCTCGTCGATGGAGACGCGGATCAGCTTGCGGGTGGCAGGGTTCATGGTCGTGTCCTTCAGGTCCTTGGCGTCCATCTCTCCCAGACCCTTGAAGCGCTGGACGTCGATCTTGCCCTTGCCGCCCAGACCCTTCTTCAGCCACTTTTCCTTTTCCACGTCATCGGCGACGTACATCCGCCGCGCGCCCTGCGTCAGGCGATAAAGGGGCGGGCAGGCCAGGTACAGGTGCCCCCGGTCGATCAGCGGGCGCATCTGGGTGAAGAAGAACGTCATCAGCAGCGATGCGATGTGCGCGCCGTCCACGTCGGCGTCCGTCATGATGATGATCTTCTCGTAGCGCAGATCGTCCACGTTGAAGCGTGTGCCCATGCTGACGCCCAGCGCTTCGCAGATGTCACGGATCTCGGTGTTGTCGTTCAGCTTGCCGGATGCCGCGCCAAGGACGTTCAGGATCTTGCCCTTCAAGGGCAGCAGGGCCTGCGTTTCGCGCGACCGCGCGCCCTTGGCCGACCCGCCGGCGCTGTCGCCCTCGACGATGAACAATTCGGTCCCCGCGCGGTTCTTGGCCGTGCAGTCGGTCAGCTTGCCCGGAAGGCGCAGCTTCTTCGTGGCCGACTTGCGCTGCGTTTCCTTTTCCGCGCGGCGGCGCATCCGTTCCTCGGCGCGCAGCACCAGGAAATCGAGGATCGCCCCCGCCGACTTGTTGTCCGAAGCAAGCCAGTTGTCGAAGTGGTCGCGGACCGAGGCTTCGACATATTTCACCGCTTCTTCCGTCGACAGCCGGTCCTTGGTCTGGCCCACGAAGGATGGCTCCCGGATGAAGATGGAGATCAGGGCGCAGCCGCCGGCCAGAAGGTCATCGCGGGTGATGTCGGCGGCCTTGCGATTCTTCACCAGTTCCCCGTAAGCCTTGATCCCCTTCAGGATGGCGGCCCAGAAGCCCTGTTCATGCGTGCCCCCTTCGGGCGTGGGCACGGTGTTGCAATAGGAATGGATGAACCCGTCGCGCGCCGGCGTCCAGTTGATCGCCCATTCGATGCGGCCCGGAACGCCGAACTTCTCCTCGAAGATCACCTTTCCGGCGAAGGGACGCTCGGAATAAGTCGTGGTGGTGCCCAGCGTCTCGTTCAGGAAGTCGGCAAGGCCGTTGGGATACTGGAACGTGGCCTCGGCTGGGGTTTCCCCATCGTCGACGGCGGTCTTCCAGCGGATTTCGACGCCCGAGAAGAGATAGGCCTTCGACCGCACCATCTTGTAAAGGCGGGCGGGCTTCAGCTGCAGGTGGCCGAAGATTTCGGCGTCCGGGTGGAAGGTGACGGTGGTGCCGCGGCGGTTCGGGGCGGGGCCGACCTTGGTCACGGGCCCCTGCGGCACGCCGCGCGAGAATTCCTGCACGTAAAGCTCGCGGTTGCGCGCCACCTCAACCCGCATGCGGTCCGACAGGGCGTTCACGACGGACGACCCCACGCCGTTCAACCCGCCCGAGGTCGAATACGCCTTGTTCGAGAATTTGCCCCCCGCGTGCAGGGTGCACAGGATCACCTCCAGCGCGGACTTGCCGGGGAACTTCGGATGCGGATCGACCGGGATGCCGCGGCCGTTGTCGCGGACGGTCACGGAATGGTCGGCGTGCAGTTCCACCTCGATGCGGTTTGCATGGCCCGCCACCGCCTCGTCCATGGAGTTGTCGAGCACTTCGGCCACCAGATGGTGCAGGGCGCGTTCGTCCGTGCCGCCGATGTACATGCCGGGCCGCTTGCGCACAGGCTCCAGCCCCTCCAGCACCTCGATGGAGGAGGCGTCGTAGGTTTCGTGGTTCTGGGAGAGCAGATCGTCGGGCATCGTCATTCCTTCCGGTGGCCCGCCATTAGACCACCGGAGGAAGGGGTGGGCAAGCCGCCCTTACGCGGGCTCCGCCTCGCGCGCGGCCATCATCGCCTTGAAGGCCGGGCGGTCCTGGCATTTGCCAAGCCAAGCGCCAAGGGCCGGAAACTCCGCGATCAGCGCCGAATGGCCTTGGGCGTAGCGGACGCATTCGGCCATGTTGATGTCGGCCACGGTGAAGCGATCGCCCACAAGATGGCCGTGGCGGGCCAGATGGCGCTCCAGCACGGCAAAGGGGCGGCGCAGCTTTTCGGCGCAGATGGCGATGTGGGCCTGCGCCTCAGCGCTGTCTTCCTGCGCGCGGGTCTGCTGGATTTCCAGCGCGGGGCTTTCCACGCTGGTCGCGGCCATCAGTGTCCACTGGTCGGTCAGCGCATCCTCGGCCGGGGTCTGCGGACCCAATGCACCCCCATGCACCTTGGCCAGATACTGCGTGATGGCCAGCGACTCGGTCAGGATCAGGCCGTCCTCCTCCATCACCGGGACCTGGCCCAGCGGATTGACGGCCAGGAACTCCTCGGACCGGGTGTTGAAGGGAGCGTCGGCGGCCTGCGGATCGGCCAGCCGGTAGGCCTGGATCACCGGGACATGGTGGAACGGCATCCCGATCTCCTTCAACAGCCAGAGGGGACGCGTCGCGCGCGAACGATAGACGCCGTAGATCGTCAGCATGGAAAACTCCTTCGTCTGCAGGGGCACCCAAGCATGAAGCGATCGCTACGAAAAGCGTTTTCGCTGTTCACAATCCGCCCGTCCCTTGGGCATAAGGCAGGGGAAGGAGCGTTTCCATGTCCATGACCAAAGCCGCCCATATCCGCGCCACGCTGGTGCTGGGTCTTCCCCTGATCGGCAGCAACCTCGCGCAGATGTCCCTGCATGTCAGCGACTCGGTCATGCTGGGCCGGTACGGGGTGCACGAACTGGCGGCGGTGGTGCTGGGAACGTCGCTGTTCTTTGTGACCTTCATCCTGGGATCGGGCTTTGCGCATGCGGTGATGCCGCTGGTCGCCTCGGCCCTGGGTCGCGGGGACGAGGCGCAGGTGCGCCGCGACACCCGCATGGGCCTGTGGCTGTCCATCGCCTATGGCGCGATGACCTATCCGCTGTTCTGGAATTCAAAGGCGCTGCTGCTGGCGCTGGGGCAGGATCCGGACGTGGCACGGCTGGCACAGGACTTCCTGCGCATCGCGGGGGCCGGCATGATCCCGGCGCTGCTGGTCATGGTGCTGCGCAGCTACCTTGCCGCGTTGGAGCGGACGCGCATCGTGCTGTGGTCCACCCTGTCGGCCGTCGTGCTGAACATCGCCGTGGGCTGGCCGCTGATCTTCGGTCACTGGGGGATGCCGGAACTGGGTGTGCGCGGCGCCGCCATCGCCAGCCTGTTCGTGCAGACGCTGAACATCATCGTTCTGGGCGGTTACGCGGCCTTCCTGCCCGCCCTGCGCCGGTTCGACCTGTTCGCCCGCTTCTGGCGGCCCGACTGGCAGGCGCTGGGGCAGGTGGCCCGTCTGGGCGTGCCCATCGGCCTGACCGGCCTGGCCGAGGCGGGGCTGTTTCAGGCCACCGCCATCATGATGGGCTGGATCGGCACGGTGGAGCTTGCGGCCCATGGCATCGCGCTGGAAGTCGCGGCCCTGTCCTTCATGGTGCATCTGGGCGTGGCCAATGCGGCCACGGTGCGGGTCGCCCGCTTCCACGGGCAGGGGGACAATGCGGCCATGCGGACGGCCGCGCGGGTGGCCATCGGCATCTCGGTTGCGGTGGGCTGCGTGGTGGTCGCCATCTACCTGACCTTGCCGCAGCAGATCATCGGGCTGTTCCTGTCCGAAGGAAAGCCCAACACGGCCACCATCATCGCCTATGGCACGGGCCTTCTGGCCATCGCGGCGCTGTTCCAGTTCGCCGACGCCATGCAGGCCGTGGCGCTGGGCCTGCTGCGCGGGCTGAAGGACACGCGCCTGCCGATGGTGCTGGCCGTCATCAGCTATTGGGTGATCGGGCTGCCCATGGGCTATGCGCTGGGCTTCCCCTTGGGCCTTGGCGGGCACGGGCTGTGGCTGGGGCTGGTGATCGGGCTGGCGCTGGCGGCGGTGCTGCTGATGACCCGCTTCTGGCGGTTCGCGCCGCGCTGATTGTGCGCGGGCGGTGCTTTGCCTATAAGCGGGGCACCCTGTTCCAGAGAGACCGCCATGGCCGCTGACCTGTCCCCGATCGAAAAGGCGAAGTTCGCCGCCTCGAAACGCGCCGTCGATTTCGTGACGGACGGCATGAAGGTGGGCCTTGGCACCGGATCGACCGCCGCATGGATGGTGCGCTGCCTCGCCGACCGCGTGCGCGAGGAGGGGCTGAAGCTCACCTGCGTCGCCACCTCCACCCGCACGGCGGATCTGGCCCGCAGCCTCGGCCTGACGGTGGTCGCGCTGGAGGAGGCGCGCTGGCTGGACCTGACCATCGACGGCGCGGACGAGGCGGACGGGCAGCTTTCGCTCATCAAGGGGGGCGGGGCGGCGCTGTTGCAGGAAAAGATCGTGGCCACCGCGTCCGACCGGATGATCGTGATCGCGGACGCGGCCAAGCAGGTCCACGCCCTTGGCGCCTTCCCCCTGCCGGTGGAGGTGATCCCCTTCGGCTGGATCGCCACCGCCCGCCTGATCGAGGAGCATCTGGCCGCGCAGGACGTGCTGGGCCATGACATCCGCCTGCGCATGAACGGCGACCGGCCGCTGCGCACGGACGAAAACAACTACATCCTCGACCTGCATCTGAAGCGGATCGGCAACCCGCGCGCGCTGGCGCTGATGCTGAACCAGATCGCGGGCGTCGTGGAAAACGGCCTGTTCATCGACATCTGCGACACGCTTGTGCTGGGTCATCCCGATGGCCGGGTGGAGGTGATCGCCGACGATGGCGCGCGAAGCGAGGGGCGCGTCGACATCGCCGCCTCGGCCAACATCTTTTCTGACCTCGGAGACTGAGCCCATGACCTTTGACTATGATCTGTTCGTCATCGGCGGCGGTTCGGGCGGCGTGCGCGCGGCCCGCGTGGCGGCGGGCGATCACGGCGCCAAGGTCGCGCTGGCCGAGGAATATCGCATGGGCGGCACCTGCGTCATCCGCGGCTGCGTTCCCAAGAAGCTGATGGTCTTCGCCAGCGAATATGGCGGCATGGCCGAAGATGCGCAGGCCTATGGCTGGGACCTGGAGGTGAAGGGCTTCGACTGGACCCGCTTTCACGCCAGCCTTGAACGGGAACTGGACCGTCTGGAAGGCGCCTATCGCAACACGCTGAAAAACGCCGGCGTGCAGACCTTCGACCAGCGCGCGACGGTGGTGGACCCGCACACCGTGGCCCTGGCCGATGGCACGCGCATCACGACCAAGCACATCCTGGTCGCCGTCGGCGGTCGCCCCTTCGTGCCGGAGTTCGAGGGGTCGGAACTTGTCATCACCTCCAACGAGATCTTCCACCTGACCGCGATGCCGAAAAAGGCGCTGATCGTGGGCGGCGGCTATATCGCGTCGGAATTCGCCTGCATCCTTAACGGGATGGGTGTGGAAGCGCACCAGTATTACCGTGGCCACCAGATCCTGCGCGGGTTCGACGACGAATGCCGCAACCACATCGCCACCCACATGCAGGCGCATGGCGTCCACATCCACACCGGCCGCGACATCGTCCGGCTGGAAAAGGACGCGGAGGGCCTTCTGGCCACCGCGACGGACGGTTCGACCGACCGCTTCGACATCGTGATGTACGCCACGGGCCGTGTGCCCAACACCGAAGGGCTGGGTCTGGCCGAGGCGGGCGTGAAGATGGGCCTGAAGGGCGAGGTGGTGGTCGACGACTACAGCCAGACCTCGGTTCCCTCGATCTTCGCCGTGGGCGACGTGACCGACCGCATCGCGCTGACCCCCATCGCCATCCGCGAAGGCCACGCCTTTGCCGACACGGTGTTCGGCGGGCAGAAGCGGACGGCGGACTGGGACCTCGTCCCCTCGGCCGTGTTCACGCAGCCGGAATTCGGCACCGTGGGCCTGTCCGAGGAGGAAGCCGCGGCCAAGGGCCCGATCGAAGTCTACACCACCGCCTTCCGCCCGATGCAGACGCTGTTTGCCGGGCGGCAGGACCGCGTGTTCATGAAGCTGGTGGTTTCGGCGCAGACCCGCGTCGTGCTGGGCTGTCATATCGTCGCACCCCATGCGGGGGAAATGATCCAGCTGGCCGGCATTGCGGTCAAGATGGGCGCGACGAAAGAGGATTTCGACCGCACGGTGGCCGTGCATCCGTCGATGTCCGAGGAACTGGTGACACTGCGCAAGCCGGCCCGGACAACTTGATTTCCGGGGCCGGATGGCCAATTTGGCTGAAGCTTGAAGAAGGGAAGACGAGTTCATGTCGAATGGCGGGCCGTGGGGCGGCGGCGGAGGGGGCGGACAGGATCCGCGCGATGACAAAAACCGGGGTGGCCGCAAGCCGGAGGGCAACGGGTCCGACATCGACCAACTGGTGAAGAAGGGCCAGGATCAGCTTCGGGTGATCCTGGGCGGGCGCGGTGGCCGCACGGGGGGCACGCCGCCCACGGGTGCGGGATCCGTTCCGCCCAAGCTGATCGTGCTGGGGGTCATCGTGGCCCTGGCGGTCGCGTGGGCCTTCGCTTCCATCTACACCGTCCGGCCCGAGCAGCGGTCGGTCCAGCTGTTCTTGGGGCAGTTCCAGAAGATCGGCCAGCCGGGCCTGAACTTCGCCCCTTGGCCGCTGGTCACGCACGAGATCGTGGAAGTGACGGGCGAACGCAGCACCGACATCGGCAATGGTCAGCAAGGCGCGCTGGACACCGGGCTGATGCTGACGCAGGACCAGAACATCGTGGACATCGGGTTCCAGGTGGTCTGGAACGTGTCCGATCCGGCGGCGCTTCTGTTCAACCTTCAGGACCCGGCCGACACGATCCGCGCCGTGTCCGAAAGCGCCATGCGCGACATCATCGCGCGCTCCAACCTGTCGCCCATCCTCAACCGTGATCGAGGCGCCATCGCGAACGAGCTTCTGGGCGCGGTGCAGGGCACGCTGGACACCTATGACGCGGGCATCAACGTGATCCGCATCAACTTCGACCGCGCCGATCCGCCCGAGGAGGTGATCGACAGCTTCCGCGAAGTGCAGGCCGCCCAGCAGGAGCGGGTGCGTCTGGAAAACGAGGCCGAAGCCTATCGCAACCGCGTCACCGCCGGCGCGCGTGGCGAGGCGGCCCGGGTGACCGAGGGGGCCGAGGCGTATCGCGCGCAGGCCGTGAACACCGCGCAGGGTGAGGCGAGCCGCTTCAACTCGGTCTACGACCAGTATGTGACGGCACCGCAGGTGACGCGCGAACGCATGTATCTTGAAACGATGGAGCAGGTCTTGGGCGGCATGAACACGACGATCCTCGACGGCGTGACCGGAGAGGGCGGGGTCGTGCCCTACCTGCCGCTGGACCAGTTCGGCCGCGCCCCGGCGCAGGCCCAGGCCCCGGCCGCACAAGGAGGAGCGAACTGATGGGACGCGCAATCTATGTCCTGCCGGCGCTGATCCTGGTGCTGGTGGCGGCCCTCTCCTCGGTCTTCATCGTGGACGAACGGGAAAAGGCGCTGGTGCTGCAATTCGGACAGGTGAAGGCCGTGCGCGAGGAGCCTGGCCTCGGCTTCAAGCTGCCGCTGGTGCAGGAGGTCGTCCGCTATGACGGCCGCATCCTGAGCCTGCAGACGCAGCCGCTGGAAGTGACACCGGCCGACGATCGCCGTCTGGTCGTGGACGCCTTCGCCCGCTGGCGCATCACCGATCTGGTGGAGTTCCGGGAAAGCGTCGGCAACGGCGGCATCCCCGTCGCGCAGGCCCGGCTGGAGCGGATCATGACCGCCGCCATCCGTCAGGTGCTGGGCGGCGTGAACTCCGACCGCGTCCTGTCCGAAGACCGGATCCCGCTGATGGTGCAGATCCGCGACATCGCGCGCCAGCAATCCCAAAGCCTTGGGGTGGAGATCATCGACGTGCGCATGACGCGCACCGATCTGCCGCAGCAGAACCTTGCGGCGACCTATGCCCGCATGCGCGCCGAACGCCAGCGCGAAGCGGCGGACGAGATCGCCCGCGGCAACGAGGCTGCGCAGCGCATCCGCGCCACCGCCGACCGCGAGGTCGTGGAGGTCACGTCCAAGGCCAATGCCGATGCCGACGTGATCCGCGGTCAGGCCGACGCCGAACGCAACCGGATCCTGGCCGAAGCCTACAACCGCGATGCGGAGTTCTTCGCCTTCTCGCGTTCGCTGGAAGCGTATCGCACGGCCCTGCCGCAGCAGGGAAAATCCATCGTGCTGACGCCCGAGTCGGAGTTCTTCCGATACCTCGGTTCCCCCGAAGGGACGGCCCCCGCCGCGCCGTGATCCGACAAGGCCGCCTTCGGGCGGCCTTTCCTTTTGCGATTGTTGCAATCTCTCACACCCAGTTGACGCGGCGCGACGGGTGTTTGCATTGCGCCAAACCCCGCCTAACTGCCATGTCATGGTCATCAGAGCGGATCTTCCGTTCCTGTCAGACACAACGAAAGGAATACGGGGTGCCGTCCAACGTCATGTCCAATCCACGCAATCGCAAGGTTCTCCGCTCTGCGCTGGCGCTGTCCGTCGCCGGTTCCCTGGCCTTCGGCTCGCTGCCGCTGACCGCGCTGCCTGTCGCCGCCCAAGATGCCCCGGCCAGTTTTGCCGATCTTGCGCAGAAGATCAGCCCCTCGGTCGTGAACATCACCACCACGACGACGATCGCGTCCAACACCGACGAACAGCAGCCGATCTTCCCGCCCGGATCGCCGTTCGAGGATCTGTTCCGCGACTTCATGGACCCCCGCGGCCAGCAGCCCCAGCACCCGCAGCGGTCCGAGGCGCTGGGCTCCGGCTTCATCATCTCGGAAGATGGCTACATCGTGACGAACAACCACGTCATCGAAAACGCCGACGACATCCAGATCGAGACGTTCACCGGCAAGACCCTCAAGGCCAAGCTGATCGGCACCGACAAGAGCACGGACATCGCGCTTCTGAAGGTCGAAAGCCCCGAGCCGCTGCCTTTCGTGCCCTTCGGCGACAGCGACCACATGCGCGTGGGCGACTGGGTTCTGGCCATGGGCAACCCGCTGGGGCAGGGCTTCTCGGCCTCCTCGGGGATCGTGTCGGCGCGCAACCGGGCGCTGTCGGGCACCTATGACGACTATATCCAGACCGACGCCGCCATCAACCGCGGCAACTCGGGCGGGCCGCTGTTCAACATGGACGGCCAGGTGATCGGCGTGAACACCGCGATCCTGTCGCCCAATGGAGGGTCGATCGGGATCGGCTTCTCCATGGCGTCGAACGTGGTGCAGAAGGTCGTGGACCAGCTGCGCGAGTTCGGCGAAACCCGCCGCGGCTGGCTGGGCGTGCAGATCCAGGACGTGACCCCCGACGTGGCCGAGGCGATCGGCCTGCAGGACGCGCAGGGCGCCCTGATCACCGACGTGCCGGAAGGTCCCGCACGCGACGCCGGCATTCAGTCGGGCGACGTCGTGACCTCGTTCGCGGGGCAGGAGGTGAAGGACACCCGCGACCTCGTGAACCGCGTGGCGGACGCGCCCATCGGCCAGTCCGTGCCGCTGACGGTCCTGCGCGACGGCAACACCCAGACGCTGAGCGTGACGTTGGGGCGGCGCGAGGAAGCCCAGACCGCCGAAGATGGTGGCGATGATGCCCCCGGCCAGTCGCAAAGCAACGGCGAGATGCTGGGGCTGAGCGTGACGCCGCTGAACCCGCAGGTCGCGCAGGAACTGGGGCTGGAGGCGGGGACCGAAGGTCTGGCCATCACCGGCGTGGACGAGATGTCGGACGCCTTCACCAAGGGCGTGCGCGCGGGCGACGTGATCACCGAAGCCAATCAGGAGCCGGTAACCAACATCCAGGCGCTGGAACAGCAGATCAAGTCCGCGACCGAGGCGGGCCGCAAGTCGGTCCTGCTGCTGATCCGCCGCGAAGGCCAGCCGCGCTTCGTCGCCCTGCCGGTCAGCCCTTCCTGACGGCCGCGCTTTCAACGATCCCCAGCGCCTCGGCCGCAGGCCAGGTCAGCCGGGGGTCGTCCCGCCCGAACAGGGCCTGATACTTCCGGACGGCCTCCTGCGTGGCGGGGCCGTTCTTTCCGTTTGCGGGGCCGGTGTACAGGTTCCGTGCCGCCAAGGCGCGCTGCAGCTCCGTCACGCGGGCGGGGGTCAGGTCCGCGTCGCACAGGATGCGTATTCGGGCCTTGGCGGGACCGTCGAAGCACTGGCCCGCAGGCTCCTCGAGGCGCGCCGCGCCGGTCAGCACCGGGTTCTGCGGTTGCGGCACGTGGGGATAGCTGGAACAACCGGCCAGCAGCAGGACAAGGGCAAGGCGGATCATCACGTTCTCCTCTTTTTCGCCGTTCTGCCGCAAAGGGCGCGTCGGGGGAAGCTGGCATCCCTTCAGGGTTTCGCCTATGTCACCCGCAGGCAATCACCCCCCGAGGATCCCATGGCGAAGATCACCTATATCGAACATGACGGCACCGAACATGTGGTGGACGTGAAACCCGGACTGACCGTGATGGAAGGCGCCCGCGACAACGGCGTGCGGGGGATCGAGGCGGATTGCGGCGGCGCCTGCGCCTGTTCCACCTGCCACGTCTATGTGGATGCCGCGTGGGTGGACCGGCTTCCCGCGAAAGGTGACATGGAGGAGGACATGCTGGACTTCGCCTGGCAGCCCGATCCCGCGACCTCGCGGCTGACCTGCCAGATCAAGGTGACCGAGGCGATGGATGGCCTGGTCGTGCGGATGCCCGAGCGCCAGATCTGAGGCGAAACGGCGTTGCCCGTACCCTGACCGGGTGCTACAGGCTGACCTGCGACAAAACCGCGCAGGTCAGCCAGGGAGCCCGCCAATGGGCCGAGCCTTCGATCCCGACATCCTTCCCCACGCCACGGGCGGCGCTTTCTTTTCTGCCCGCATCCCCCTAGGGTCGGCGAAATCTCGGGGGAGAGGGGAGTGCATGGACCGTGACAAGCCGCTGCTGATCAAGCGCTATGCCAGTCGTCGTCTCTACAACACCGAAACCAGCGATTACGTCACGCTGGAGGATCTGGCCCGCGTGATCCAGGGCGGGCGCGACGTGTCCGTGATCGACCTGAAGACCGGCGATGACGTGACGCGGCAATACCTTCTTCAGATCATCGCGGAGCATGAGGCCAAGGGCAAGAACGTCCTGCCGCTGGGCCTGCTGACCGACCTGATCCGCAGCTATTCCAGCGAAGCGGAGTCGGTCATTCCGCAATTCCTCGCCGCCACCTTCCAGCCCGAACCGCAGCGACCGGCCGACCCGCGGGGCTGGGAAGGCCGGCCCACCAAGGACCTGGCCGAAATCCGGCAGCAACTGGCCGATCTTCAGGACAAGCTGTCGCGGCTTTAACGCAGGCGCAGCACCGCCGCCGCGATCAGGGCGACGACGGCCAGCGCGCCCAGCGTGCCGCTGGCCGTGGCCAGCGCCACGGTGCCGGCCGCCGCCGCGATCACGACCGCCAGAAGTGTCAGGAAACGGGGTAGGGGCATCTGGTAAATGTTCCTTTAATGTTCTATTATCCCGTCATGGGACCGCAGGATGACACGCTTCGCCCCCATCAAAGGGCACGGGCCCGTGGCGCGGTCAGCAACGCCACCGGGCGATATGAAACGGCCACGCATTGGGCCTTTGACGACGGCTGGGACGTCCCCGAGGAGGACCGCCTGATCCGGACCGAGGTCCGCCTGGAGCGCCCCCGTTCGGCCATCACCTACAACCGGTCGCCCGATCTGCCCTTCGACCGGTCGATCAACCCTTACCGCGGATGCGAACATGGCTGCATCTATTGCTTTGCCCGCCCCACGCACGCCTATCTGAACCTGTCGCCCGGCCTTGATTTCGAAACGAAGCTGATCGCGCGGCCCGGCATCGGCAAGGTGCTGGAACAGGAGTTGCGGGCGAAATCCTACATCCCCCGCACCATCGCCCTTGGCACCAACACGGATCCATACCAGCCGATCGAGGCGGAACACGGCGTCATGCGCGAGGTGCTGGAGGTTCTGCATGATTTCCATCACCCGCTGGCCATCGTGACCAAGGGCGCGATGGTGGAACGGGACATCGACCTGCTGGCGCCCATGGCGGCGCAAGGGCTGGCGCGGGTCGGCCTGTCGGTCACCACGCTGGACCCCACTCTTGCCCGCCGGCTGGAACCGCGCGCGGCGGCCCCGGCTCGGCGCCTGGCCGCCATCCGCAGGCTGTCCGAGGCGGGGATACCTGTCCGTGTCATGGTCGCCCCCGTCATCCCCGGCCTGACCGATCCCGAACTGGAAACGATCCTGGACGCCGCGCGGGATGCCGGAGCGGTGGCGGCCAGCTGGATCATGCTGCGCCTTCCGCTGGAAATCTCCCCCCTGTTTCAGGAATGGCTGGAGGCGCATGCCCCCGGCCGCGCCGCCAAGGTGATGGCGCGCATCCGCGAAACCCATGGCGGGCGGGACTACGATCCCGAATGGGGACGGCGCATGCGCGGGCAGGGGATCTGGTCGGACCTGATCGGCCAGCGGTTCGACAAGGCGGTCGCGCGGCTGGGGCTGCTGGTGCCGCAGCCGCCCCTGCGCACTGACCTGTTCCATCCGCCGCCGCGTGCGGGCGATCAACTGACGTTGTTCTGACCGGACAGCTGGGCCTTGGCCTGAACCCCCATCTCAGCCAGCTTCCTGCGGATGTCGGCTTCCGACGCATGGCCCTGAAGGTCCTCCACCAGAAGGCGCACCACATCCTCGGGCCCCGCCTCCTCGAAATCGGCGCGCATGACGGCGGCGGCATAGTCGTCGGCCTCCGTGCCCGTCTTGCCCAGCATTTCGGCGGCCCACAGGCCAAGAAGGCGGTTGCGGCGCGCCTCGATGCGAAACCGCATCTCGGTGTCCTGGGTGAACTGGGTCTCGAAGGCGCGGGCGCGGTCGGTCAGGTTGGCCATGATGTCACTCCTTTTCCCCCGTGAAACATGGGGGCGACGTCCCCGCACTCAAGGCGCGCCCTTGCGACGGATCGCCGCTTCCCGTATAGCGCGTGGATGGAAACGGGTGGCCTTGCGCCGCCCTGTCCGCATTTGGGTTTCGGGGTGATGATGGCACGGCGCAAGAAGGTCTATGAAGGCAAGGCCAAGATCCTTTTTGAAGGCCCTGAGCCCGGCACCCTGATCCAGTATTTCAAGGATGACGCGACCGAAGGCGACGAACGCCCCGAAGGGCGCGGCGTCCTGAACAACCGCTTGTCCGAATTTTTTATGACCGGCCTGAACACGGTGGGCGTTCCCACGCATTTCATCCGCCGGATGAACATGCGCGAACAACTGGTCCGCATGGCCGAGATGCTGCCGCTGGAGGTGATGGTCCGCAACCACGCCGCCACGGGCATTTCCGACCGTCTGGGCATCCCCGAAGGTACCGCGCTGCCGCGGCCGATCGTGGAATACTACTTCAAGGACGACAACCTGGGCTGCCCCCTGGTGGCGGAGGAGCATATCGTCGCCTTCGGCTGGGCCAACCAGCAGGATCTGGACGATATCGTGGCGCTGGTCCTGCGCGTGAACGACTTCCTGTCGGGCGTGATGATGGGCGTGGGCGTCCGTCTGGCCGACTTCCGTCTGGAAGTGGGCCGCGTCTGGGAAGGCGACTTCATGCGCCTGATCGTCGCGGACGAGATCACGCCCGACAACTGCACCCTGTGGGACACGCGGGGCCAGGACGCCGACGGCAACCTGCGCGAGCCGGGCCCCTTGGCCGACATGCCGACCGAACTGGCGCGCCGTCTGGGCGTTCTGCCGTCGAACGTGACGCATATGACGAAATCGACTCTCATCAACTGAAGGTGCATCCGATGAAAGCCCGTGTTCACATCATGCTCAAGGACGGTGTTCTGGATCCGCAGGGCGAAGCCGTCCGCCACGCGCTGGGCACGCTGGGCTTTGCCGGCGTCGAAGGTGTCCGTCAGGGCAAGGTGATCGAGCTTGACCTGACCGCCACCGACAAGGCCGCGGCCGAGACGGAGGTGCGCCAGATGTGCGAAAAGCTGCTGGCGAACACCGTGATCGAAAAATACACGGTCGACATCGTCTGATAGGGTAAGGCGGCGGGCGAAATCCCGCCGCTTTTCCTTTTGGGCCTTCGGGTGTCCGGCCCTAGCTGTTAGGCATCGAGTCCTGAGAAGGAACTACGGCCATGACGCAGAGCCTGCCCCCCCAACATCTGGATCCGGCCACCGCCGCCCTGATCGACAGCCACCTGAAGGCCATCGACGTCGTGCGCATCCGCGTGCTGGGGGATGACCGCTCCGCCTCCGACGCGGTAGAGGCGCATCTTCTGGCCAAGGGGCTGGGGGTGGAGGTGTCCTTGTCCGAGCACATGATCCCCCCGCCGCGCAACCGCTACGTCTTCCGCTATCAGGGGCGGACGGCCTTCCTGACCATCGCCCCCGACATCCCCTGATCAGCGACGATTTCGGCGCAGCGTCCATAGGGCCAGCGCGACGATCGCGAGTTCCAGCCCGAAACTCCCGTGCAGGATGAAGTTCCAAACCCACCACGCGTGGCGGTCCGGAACCTCCATCAATCCGAAGGTCCGGTCGGAGAAGGGGGCGAGCCACGCGATCTCGGCCACGACGCTGTCCAGCACCATGTGCAGCAGCAGCGACGCCAGCGCGACACCGGCAACGACTCCGCCGTCGCGCCAGCCCGCCAGCCGCCCCAAGATCCAGAACAGCGCGGCCACGGCCACCCAGAACAGCGGCCAGTGAAACAGGAAGTCGTGGTGCAGGTTCTGCCGGTCGTTGACCAGATAGAACCACAGAAGGTCGGTGTCCGGCAGCACCGCCGCCACCAGCCCCACCCCCATCAGGCGCCGCCGCCGTTGAAGCCCGCGCGTCAGGCGGTCCGTCAGCAGGTATCCGGCCGGCAGGTGGGCGATGAACATCAGCTGTCGAGGAAGATGCGCACCGTCGCCTCGAACTCGCGCGGCTGGTCAGCGTGCAGCCAGTGGCCCGCCTCCGGCAGCTTCACGATGCGGGCGCGGGGGAACAGGGTGCGGATGACCGGCCGGTGTTCCGGCAGGATGTAGTCGGACCGCCCGCCTGCCACGAACAGGGCCGACCCTTCGAACGGGCCTTCCGCGCCGGTCCAGCCCAGTATGTTTGGCATCTCCCGCTCCAGCACGTCGAGGTTGATCTTCCAGCGCGGGGGATCGGCCTTCAGGTCCAGCGACTGCAGGAAGAAGGCGCGCAGGCCGGGATCGTCCTCGAACTCCGCCAAACGGCGGTCGGCCTCTCCCCGGGTCTTCAGGTCGGTCAGCTTCAGCGCCCGCATGGTGCGGATGTGCTGGCTTTGGTCATGCCCATAGGCCACAGGCGCAATGTCGGCCACCACCAGCCGCCGGATCAGGTCGGGCTGCGTCAGCGCCAGCTGCATCACCGCCTTGCCGCCCATCGAATGGCCCAGCAGATCGACCCTGCCGCCCAGCGAACCGATCACCTCGGCGATGTCGCCCGCCATGTCGGGATAGGTGTGGCTGTCCGCGCGGAAGCTGTCGCCGTGATTGCGCTGGTCCACCGCGATCACGTCCCGCCGGTCGGCCAGGTTGCGCGCGATGGAGTTGAAGTTACGCCCCAGCCCGAACAGGCCGTGCACGATGACCAGCGGCACGGCATCGGACGGTTCGCGCGCAGGATGGACAAGGGTGTTCAGCATCATGAAAAAGGGGGCGCGAGGCCCCCCATCCCTTACAGGTTCGGATACAGCGGGAAGCGCGCGCAGAGCGCCTGCACCTCGGCCGCGACCTTCGCCTCGACCTCGGCATTGCCCTCGCTGCCATGGGCGGCCAGACCGTCCACCACTTCGACGATCCAGTCGGCGATCTGGCGGAACTCCGCCTCACCAAATCCGCGGGTGGTGCCGGCGGGCGCGCCCAGACGGATGCCCGAGGTCACGAACGGCTTTTCCGGATCGAACGGCACGCCGTTCTTGTTGCAGGTGATGTGCGCGCGGCCCAGCGCCTCCTCGGCGGCCTTGCCGGTCACCTTCTTGGGGCGCAGGTCGGCAAGGCACAGGTGGTTGTCGGTGCCGCCCGACACGATGTCGATCCCGCCCTTCATCAGCTGGTCGGCCATGGCGGCGGCGTTCGCCTTCACCTGGGCCGCGTACTCCTTGAACTCGGGGCGCAGCGCTTCGCCGAAGGCCACGGCCTTGGCGGCGATGACGTGCATCAGCGGACCGCCCTGAAGGCCGGGGAAGACGGCGGAGTTCAGCTTCTTCGCCAGCGCCTCGTCATTCGTCAGGATCATGCCGCCGCGCGGGCCGCGCAGCGACTTGTGCGTCGTCGTCGTCACCACATGCGCGTGCGGCACGGGGGAAGGGTGCACGCCACCGGCGACCAGACCGGCGATGTGGGCCATGTCGACCATCAGGTAGGCGCCCACCTCATCCGCGATCTTCCGGAATTCGGCCCAGTCCCAGACGCGGGAATAGGCGGTGCCACCGGCCACGATCAGCTTCGGCTTGTGCTCACGCGCCTTGGCGCGGATGTCGTCCATGTCCAGAAGCTGGTCCTGCTGGCGCACGCCATAGCTGACCACGTTGAACCACTTGCCCGACATGTTCACCGGCGAACCATGCGTCAGGTGCCCGCCCGAGTTCAGGTCCAGACCCATGAACGTGTCGCCCGGCTGCAGCAGCGCCAGGAACACCGCCTGGTTCATCTGGCTGCCCGAGTTCGGCTGCACGTTGACAAAGCCCGCGCCGAACAACTCCTTCGCACGCTCGATCGCCAGCGTTTCGGTCACGTCCACATGCTGGCAGCCGCCGTAATAGCGTTTGCCCGGATAGCCTTCCGCATACTTGTTCGTCAGGACCGAGCCCTGCGCTTCCAGCACGGCCAGCGACACGATGTTCTCGGACGCGATCAGCTCGATCTCGTCGCGCTGGCGGCCCAGCTCGTTCGTGATGGTGGCGAACAGGTTGGGATCGCTGTCGGCCAGGGATTTGGTGAAGTAACCGGCGTCGATGTGCGGGGCGGTCATGGGGCTCTCCTGCGCTTTCCGTTGGCGCTGTTTACCGCAGGCACGCGTCTGCCGAAAGGCCCGACTGGCACACGGGTGCTTGAGTTTTCGTCATGCAGGCCGCAAGACGGACTCATGATCCAGCGCAGCCGCATCCATTTCACCGCCAGCGCCACACCGGTCGCCGCCACCGCCCTGGCCGAACTGACACGCCGGCATGGCCAGACCCCGCTGCCCGAGGCGGAGGTGATCGTCGCCTTGGGTGGTGACGGCTTCATGCTGCAAACGCTGCACGACTTGAACGGGCGCGACGTGCCGGTCTATGGCATGAACCGCGGCACGGTCGGCTTCCTGATGAACAGCTTCTCGCTCGAGGATCTGCCCAAGCGGCTGGCCGAGGCGGAGGAGGAGGTCATCAACCCCTTGGCCATGGTGGCCGAAACCGTGGCGGGGGAGGTGCACCAGGAACTGGCCATCAACGAGGTCAGCTTCCTGCGGCAGGGTCCCCAGGCGGCGCGTTTGCGCATTTCGGTGGATGGCAAGCTGCGGCTGGACGAACTCGTATGCGACGGGGTGATCATCGCGACGCCGGCGGGATCGACCGCCTACAATTATTCGGCGCATGGGCCGATCCTGCCCATCGGGTCCGACGTGCTGGCCCTGACGGCGGTCGCGCCCTTCCGCCCGCGCCGCTGGCGGGGCGCCCTGCTGCCCAACACGGCGGTGGTGCGCTTCGACGTGCTGGACCCGGGCAAGCGCCCGGTGATGGCGGATGCCGATGGCCGGTCGGTGCGCGACGTGCGGTCGGTCGAAGTGCGCTCCCAGCCCGCGATCTGTCACCGGATCCTGTTCGATCCGGGCCACGGGCTGGAAGAGCGACTGATCCGCGAACAGTTCGTCTGATCAGCCGTATTGCGACACGGCCGTGCCGGCGATGGCCGCCACGTTCAGCAACCCGCGCGCGGTGGCGGCCGGCGTCACAATATGCGCCCGGTTGCCCATGCCCATCAGGATCGGCCCGACTTCCAGCGCGCCCGCCTTGGTCTTGAGGATGTTGCGCACCCCCGAGGCCGTGTCCGAATTGGCGAAGATCAGGACGTTGGCCGTGCCTTCGAACCGGCTGCCGGGGAAGATGCGATCGCGCGAGGTCTGGTCCAGCGCGGTGTCGATGTGCATCTCGCCCTCATAGGCGAAGTCCACGCCGCGCGCGTCCAGCATCGCCAGCGCCGCTCGCATCCGGCGCCCCGAATCGTTGTCGAGGTTGCCGAACTGCGAGGAGGAGCAGAGCGCCACCTTCGGCTCGATCCCGAACCGCTTCACGTGGCGGGCGGCGCCCATCACGGTTTCCGTGATCTGTTCGGGCGTCGGTTCGGAATGGATGTGGGTGTCGGCGATGAACAGCGGCCCGTCTTCCAGGATCATCAGCGACAAGGCGCCTACGGGATGCAGCCCGTCCCGTGCCAGGATCTGTTCGATGAACGAAAGGTGCGACAGGTATTGCCCGAAGGTGCCGCAGATCATGCTGTCGGCCTCGCCGCGATGCACCATGGTGGCGGCGATGGCGGTGGTGTTGGTCCGCATGACGGACCGTGCCACCTCGGGGGTGACGCCGTGGCGGGCGCGCAGATGCAGGTAGGTTTCCCAGTATTCGCGGTAACGGGCGTCGCTTTCGGGGTTCACGATCTCGAAATCCACCTCGGGGCGGATGGTCAGGCCCGCGCGTTCGGCGCGCATGGCCACGACCTCCGGACGGCCGATCAGGATCGGCTTGTCGGTCGTTTCCTCCAGCATGGCGTTCGCGGCGCGCAGGACGCGCTCATCCTCGCCCTCGGCAAAGACGATCCGGCGGGAATGCTGGGCCGAGGCTTCGAAGACCGGACGCATGATCAGCGACGACCGGATCATGGAACTGTCCAGCGCGTGCTTGTAGGCGGCCAGATCCTCGATCGGGCGGGTGGCGACGCCGCTTTCCATCGCGGCCTTGGCCACGGCGGTCGCGACCACGCCCATCAGCCGCGGGTCGAACGGCTTCGGGATCAGGTAGTTCGGCCCGAAGGTCAGCTGCTCGCCGGCATAGGCGGCCGCGGCCTCCGCGCTCGTGGTGGCGCGGGCCAAGGCGGCGATGCCTTCGATGCAGGCGATCTTCATCTCGTCGTTGATGGTCGTGGCACCCACGTCCAGTGCGCCGCGGAAGATGAACGGGAAGCAGAGGACGTTGTTCACCTGGTTCGGGAAGTCCGACCGCCCCGTGGCGATCAGCGCACCGGGAGAGGCTTCGCGCGCCACCTCGGGCAGGATCTCGGGCGTGGGATTGGCGAGCGCGAAGATGATGGGCTTCGGCGCCATCTTCGCCACCATCTCTCCCTTCAGGACGCCGGGGCCCGACAGGCCAAGGAACAGGTCGGCGCCGTCGATCACGTCGGCAAGGGTGCGCTTGTCGGTCTTTTGCGCGTATTCGGCCTTCTGGGGCGTCATCTCCTCGGTCCGGCCTTCATAGACCAGGCCGGCGATGTCGCAAAGCCACACGTTTTCACGCTTCACGCCCAGCTTCAGCAGCATGTTCAGGCAGGCGATGCCCGCCGCCCCGCCGCCGGTGGAGACGACTTTGATGTCTTCCCACTTCTTGCCGGTGACATGCAGCGCGTTCGTGGCTGCCGCGCCCACCACGATGGCCGTGCCGTGCTGGTCGTCGTGGAAGACCGGAATGCCCATGCGGCTGCGGCAGATGTCCTCGACGATGAAGCAGTCGGGGGCCTTGATGTCTTCAAGGTTGATGGCGCCGAAGGTCGGCTCCAGCGCGCAGACGATGTCGGCCAGCTTGTAGGGGTCGGGCTCGTTCACCTCGATGTCGAAACAGTCGATGTTGGCGAACTTCTTGAACAGGACGGCCTTGCCTTCCATCACCGGCTTCGACGCCAGCGCACCGATGTTGCCAAGGCCCAGCACCGCCGTCCCGTTGGAGATCACGGCCACGAGATTTCCGCGTGAGGTGTAGCGGCTGGCGTCCTGTGGGTTGGCCTTGATCTCCAGGCAGGCCTCGGCCACGCCGGGGGAATAGGCCAGCGACAGGTCGCGCCCGTTCGCCAGCGGCTTGGTGGCGCGCACCTCCAGCTTCCCGGGGCGCGGGAATTCGTGGTAGTTCAGCGCGGGATGGCGGGTCTTGTCTTGCCGCTGGTCGTCCATGGCGTCCTCCGAAAACTGGTTTAATGTTAAACCATTCCTGACCGGGCACAAGGCGCGCTTGCATCCCGTGCGGCCCGTGCCCACACTTGTGCCGAAGAACCCGGAGCATGCAATGACCATTCCCGACCCCCGCCTTCTGGACGCCGCAAGCGGCGCGCGCCTGAACGCCTATGCGCCTTATTCCAACTTCAAGGTGGGCGCCGCGATCCGCACGCTGACCGGCCACATCTATGTCGGCTGCAACGTGGAGAACGTGGCCTATCCCGAAGGCACCTGCGCCGAGGCGGGCGCCATCGCCGCCATGATCGTTGCCGGAGAGACCGAGATCGCTGAAATCCTCGTGATCGCGGACAGCCCGTCGCCCGTGCCGCCCTGCGGCGGGTGCCGCCAGAAGATCGCTGAATTCGCAGGGCAGGGCGCGACCGTCACCCTGTGCACCACCGACGGCAAGGCGCGCGACATGACGGTGGCGGACCTGCTGCCCGGCGTGTTTTCCGCCCTGCACATGGACCGGGCCTGAATGGACATCCCGCGGTTCCTGCGTTCCCTGCGCGAAGGGGCGGGGCCTTCGCCCGCCGGTCTTCAGGCCTTTGCCCAGGGGCTGGCCGATGGAAGCGTCAGTGACGCGCAGGCCGGCGCCTTCGCCATGGCCGTCTGCCTGCGCGGCCTTGGAGAGGCGGGCCGCGTCGCGCTGACGACCGCCATGCGCGATTCCGGCACGGTGATGGAGTGGAGCCTGCCGGGCCCCGTCCTCGACAAGCATTCCACGGGTGGGGTGGGCGATTCCGTGTCGCTTCTGCTGGCGCCGGCGCTGGCCGCCTGCGGGGCCTATGTCCCGATGATCTCGGGCCGCGCGCTGGGCCATACCGGGGGGACGCTGGACAAGCTGGAAGCGATCCCCGGCGTAAAGGTGGACTTGGATGTCATGGCGCTGCGCCGGCAGGTGGAACAGACCCGCTGCGCCATCGTGGCCGCGAATGACGACATCGCCCCCGCCGACCGGCGCCTTTACGCGCTGCGCGACCGGACGGGAACGGTGGACAACCTTGACCTTATCACCGCCTCCATCCTGTCGAAAAAGCTGGCGGCGGGGCTGGAAGGGCTGGTTCTGGACGTGAAGGTCGGCTCCGGCGCGTTCATGAAGACGCTGGAGGATGCGGAGGCACTGGCCGACGCCCTTGTGGCCGCTGCCCAAGGGGCGGGTTGCAGGACCCGCGCCCTGATCACCGACATGGACCAGCCCTTGTCCACCGCCATGGGCAACGCGCTGGAGGTGGCGGAGGTGATGGAAACGCTGACGGCCACCTCGATCAACCTGTCCCTGTGGGAAGTGACCGTGGCTTTGGGCGGCGAGGCGCTGGTGCTGGGCGGGCTGGCCCCGGACGCCGAAACCGGTGATGGCATGATCGCCGACGCGCTGGAATCCGGCCGCGCGGCGGAATATTTCGCGCGGATGATCGCGGCGCAGGGCGGACCCGCCGATTTCGTGGAACGTTGGCCGGACCGCCTGCCTTCCGCCCCCGTGGTGATGGAAATCCCGTCCCCCACCGCTGGATATGTGGCCGCCATGGACGCCGAGGCGCTGGGCCATGTCGTGCACCGGCTGGGCACGGGGCGGGTGCGGGCGGGTCAGCGGGCCAACCCCTCGGTCGGGTTGACCGACCTTGCGGGAATCGGAGAGCGGGTGGAGCGCGACGAGCCGCTCGGCTTCGTGCACGCGGCGTCGGAATCGGACGCCGAGCGCGCCATTCAGGCCGTTCAGGCCGCCTATCGACGCTTCGAGGCGGAGGAGCCCCCCGAAACCGACCTGATCCATGCGAGGATCGGATGAGCCGCGCTTTCCTGATCGTGATGGACAGCGTGGGCATCGGCGGCGGGCCCGATGCGGCGGCCTTCGTGGATGAAGGGGCGAACACGCTGGCCCATATCGCGGCGCAGCATCCTTTGCGGCTACCGGTGCTGGACGGCCTTGGCCTTGGCGCGGCGCTGCGGCTGGCCAGTGGGGCCGGGGCGCCCGGCCTTGGCGCGGTCCCGACCGGCCTTTGGGGCGCCGCGACCGAGGTGTCGCGCGGCAAGGACACCCCCTCGGGCCATTGGGAGCTGGCGGGCGTTCCGGTGCCGTGGGAGTGGAGCTATTTTCCCGACGCCCCCTTCGATGCGGAACTGGTGGCCGAGGTCTGCCGGCTGGCCGATGTGGACGGCATTCTTGACGGTGGCCATTCCGGCGGGATCGCCGTCCTGAACCGGCTGGGGGAGGAGCATCTGCGGACGGGGCGCCCGATCTGCTACACCTCGGCCGACAGCGTGTTCCAGATCGCGGCGCATGAGGAGGCGTTCGGACGGGACCGGCTGTTGACCCTGTGCGAACGTCTGGCGCCGATGCTGCACGCCCGCCGGATCGGGCGCGTCATCGCGCGGCCCTTCGTGGGCGCTCCGGGTGCGTTCCGCCGCACTGAAAACCGGCGTGACTATGCCATCGCGCCGCCCGCGCCCACGATCCTGGATCGTGCGCAGGCGGCAGGGCATGTCACCCATGCGGTGGGCAAGATCGGGGACATCTTCTCGCATCGCGGAATCGATCGGCTGCACAAGGGCGCGGATGATGCCGCATTGGCCAAACATCTGGTGCGGCTGGCGAAGGAGGCCGAGGACGGTGCGCTGGTCTTCGCCAACTTCGTGGAGTTCGACAGCCTGTACGGCCATCCCCGCGACGTCGAAGGCTATGCCCGGCATCTGGAATGGTTCGACGGCGTGGCGGGCCGACTGATCGACGGGCTGCGGCCGGGGGACATCGCGATCTTCACCGCCGACCATGGCAACGACCCCACATGGCGGGGCAGCGACCACACCCGCGAACGCGTGCCCGTTCTGGTGGCAGGGCAGGGCGCGGGGGAGTTGGGGCTGATCCCCTTCACGGCCGTGGCCGGACTGGTGGCCCGTCATCTTGGAGTGTCCGATGAAGCTTGACCTGACGCTGGACCTGATCGGCAGCGCGCCGCCCCGCCTGATCGCCGATCTGGCCCGCGAAAAGGCGGTGGACCTGTCCCGCCTGTTCAAGGGCGACGGCTATGACCTGCGCCACGGACGGCTTGCGGCCTATGACGCGGCGGCCAGCGTGGTGACGACCCCGCGCGACGTGGCACGTCTGGCCGATGCCGTGCTGGATGCGGGCTATGCCGAACTGCGCCTGACGCCGTCGCCCGGCTGGGCCGATCTGGTCGCGGGCGTGGCCGAGGGGGCGGCCGGGCGGCTGCACACCGTCATCGCCCGCCTTCCGCGCCACCTGGGGCCGGAGGCGCTGCGCCCCATGGCCCTTGTGGCGGCGGAACACGGCTCCTCCCTCGCGCTGACGGGGACGGCGGGGAAGGTGGAGGATCACGCGTGGTCGCTGGACTGTGCGGCGGAGGCAGGGCTGCCCCTGATCCTGGACGGCACCGATGTGACCCGCAGCCCCCGCCGCATCCGCTGCGCCACCCTGACCGACGCCGAGGCGGAACATCTGGCGGAAATCGGGATCGGGGTCGAACTGACGGACTGGAAGGAAGCCGGCCGGCTGTACGACCGGGGGGTCACGCTGGCGCTGGGCCGCGGGTTTGCCGCCTTCGACCCGCTGGACCTGCCGAACCGCCTGCACGACGCCTTTGATTGGGACGACGCGGTTTTCGACGATCTGGACCGGAAGGCCCTTGCCGTGACCGTGTGCGATGATACGACGCGGGACCGCCTGAAGGAGATGACCGATGCCCGATGAGACGCTGCCCCACCTGACCGTCGTGACGCACCCCTTGGTGCAGCACAAGCTGACGCTGATGCGGAAGAAGGACACCTCCACCGCCAGCTTCCGCCGCCTTCTGCGCGAGGTGAGCCTGCTGCTGGGATACGAGATCACGCGCCATCTGGACATGACCACCGTCCGGATCGAGACGCCAGTGACGGAGATGGACGCCCCCATCCTGGACGGCAAGAAGCTGGCGCTGGTGTCGATCCTGCGGGCGGGGAACGGCCTGCTGGACGGGTTGCTGGAGCTGGTTCCGGCGGCGCGTGTGGGCTTCATCGGCCTGTACCGCGATCCGGAAACGCTGCAGCCCGTGCAGTATTACGCCAAGGTGCCCGACGCGCTGGAGGATCGTCTGACCATCGCGGTGGATCCGATGCTGGCGACGGGCAACTCCTCGGTCGCGGCGATCGATCTGCTGAAGGCGAAGGGCGCGAAGAACCTGCGCTTCCTGTGCCTTCTCGCCTCGCCCGAGGGGGTGGAGGTGATGCGCCGCGCCCATCCGGACGTGCCGATCATCACGGCCGCGCTGGATGACCACCTGAACGACCACGGCTACATCGTTCCGGGCCTGGGCGATGCGGGCGACCGGATGTTCGGCACGAAGTAAGGCCGCGGGTCATTCCCGGCAGATGCCCGACAGGCTGACCCATTCGTTGTCGTCCATGATCGCCACGGGGGCGCCGGCGGGAAAAGGTTCGCTGTCCATCAGGGCGGCGGTGCGGGTGCTTGGCGGCAAGGTGCGAAGCCACGGCGTCGTCGGCACCTTGGCCACCGTGAACTGGGTCAGCAGCACCTCGGCCGGAATGTCGGCGGGGGTGGCCTGCGCAAGGGCCTCGGCATAACCATCCATGGCCCCTTCGGGCAGGGCGCCCGTGGTCAGAAGCCGCAGCGTGGCCCAGATGCCGGCATGTTTCAGCAGCGGCCGCAGCGGATCCTCGATCGCGAAACGCAGGCCTTCGGCCAATGCGGCACCGGCCACAGCGTCGGGGGAATCCTGCCCTTCGACCAAGGCCGCCGGGATCAGGATCTGGCGGTTCGGCAGGTGGACGGGGTGGGTCAGCCCTTCCGGCACGATGATGATCCGCCAGGAGGCCGCGCCGAAGACGCGGGTGGCCAGCGTTTCCGTGGCCGCCCGGCCCAAGGGGGCGGCACAGGGAGCACCGGTGACATGCACCATCTCGGCCAGGGCCATCTCTCCCAGACGGGTGCGGGTGGCGGGGGGGACCACGTCGATCGTGTGCGAGATGATGGCCCGCGGCACGAAGAAGGCCGACAGGATGACCAGCGCCAGAAGGCCGCCCAGCATCAGGTTGCGCAGCCGGCCGGGATTGGGACGGGCGGATTCGAGGGCACCGCGCACGGTGGACAGGGCGGCGATCATGTCCGCCTCCTCGATCTCCACGGTTTCGCCCTCATGGTCGTCGCCCGGGGCGTAGATGGCGGGAATGGTGTTGTTCAGGCGCTGGACAGCCGGAAGGGACCAATGTGTCAGGGGCTGGTCGTTCTGCGGATCGGCGAGGATCAGGGACGCCTCGCGGAAGAAGACGATGACCTCGCGCCGCTGGGCGGCTGCATGCTCGCGCCAGAGGCCAGGGCATTCGAGCCGGGCATACTGGCGAAGGGCGGTCATGCGCCGTTGCGTCATGTCATCGTCTCTCCGACCGCCTCGCGCCAGTGCCGGCGGCACAGCGAGACATAGGTTTCATTGCCGCCGATCTGCACCTGCGCGCCTGTCCGCAGGGCCGTACCGTCCGGGCCGCGACGGACGACCATCGTCGCCTTGCGCCCGCAATGGCAGATGGTGCGGATTTCGCGCAAGTCATCCGCCAGCGCCAGCAAAGCGGCCGATCCGGGGAAAAGCTGGCCCCGGAAATCGACGCGCAGGCCATAGCACATGACGGGAATGCCCAGATCGTCGGCCACCTGGGCCAGTTGCCAGACCTGGGCTTCGGTCAGGAACTGCGCCTCGTCCAGAAAGACGCAGGCGGGGGGCGTCACCGCCTGCCGCGCGTGGATGCGGGCGAAAAGGTCACAAGTTTCGGTGAAGGTTTCCGCATCCTCGGCGATGCCGATGCGGCTGGCAATGCGCCCCGGGCCCGCGCGCTCCGGACCTGAACGTGTGTCCAACGCGGCCGTCAGGGTCATCACCTGCATTCCACGTTCACGATAGTTGTGCGCCGCCTGCAGAAGCAGCGTCGATTTGCCAGCGTTCATCGTGGAGTAGTGGAAGTAGAGCTTCGCCATGCGCATCCCATAGCGCAGGGCGAAGCGGTGGGGAAGTGGCCCCTTAGCGTGCGGCGCGGCGCGGTGCCGTGGCACCACCCGGCTTGCCCTGCGGACGCGGCGGGCGCGCCTTGGCCTTGGAGGCGTCCGGCTTGCCCGGGGCATGGCCGCGCGGCTTGTGCTGCGGGCGGGCGCCACGGTTCTGGCCGGGCTTCGGAGCCGCCGCCACGTCCGAGGCGGCCCAGGGCGCGCCACCGACGACCGGGATCGCCTTTTTCAGCAGCTTCTCGATGTCGCGGAACTCGCCCATCTCGGCCGGGGCGCAGAAGGCGATCGCGCGGCCTTCGGTGCCGGCGCGGGCCGTGCGGCCGATGCGGTGGACGTAGTTCTCCGCCACGTTCGGCATGTCGTAGTTGTAGACGTGCTTCACGCCGGGGATGTCGATCCCGCGGGCCGCGACGTCCGTCGCCACCAGAACCTCCACCGTGCCTTCACGGAATTCGGTCAGGGTGCGGTCGCGCTGGTTCTGGCTTTTGTTGCCGTGGATGGACCCGGCCTTGAAGCCCCAGTTGACCAGCAGCTTCATCAGCTTCTCCGAACCGTGCTTGGTGCGGCCGAACACGATCGACCGCTCGCCCGGATGCTCTTTCAGGTAGCTTTCCAGCAGCTTGGCCTTGTCGCCCTGGGGCGTGAAGTGCACGGCCTGCGTCACCTTGTCGGCGGGCTTGCCGGGGGGCGAAACCTGGACCTTCACCGGGTTGCGCAGGTAGGTCTGGGCCAACTCCTCGATGTCTTTCGGCATTGTGGCCGAGAAGAGCATCGTCTGGCGGCGCAGCGGGATGTATTTCGCGATCTTCCGCAGGGAATGGATGAAGCCCATGTCCAGCATATGGTCGGCCTCGTCCAGCACGAGATAGCCGCACTGGTCGAGGTTCACGTCGCCGCGTTCCAGAAGGTCGATCAGGCGGCCGGGGGTGGCCACCAGCACGTCCGTGCCCTTGGACAGGCGTTCGGCCTGACGGAACAGCGACGCGCCGCCCACAACGGTCGTGACCTTGGCGGGCGTGCCCTTGGTGAACATCGTCAGGTTGTCGGAGATCTGGGTGACCAGTTCCCGCGTCGGCGCAAGGATCAGCGCGCGCACGTTCTTGGGCCCCGGCGGGTGGCCGATGTCCAGGATGCGGTGCAGCAGCGGCAGGCCGAAGGCCGCCGTCTTGCCGGTGCCGGTCTGGGCCAGGCCCATCAGGTCCGACCCCTTCATGATGTGGGGGATCGCCTGTTCCTGGATCGGGGTCGGCGTGGTCAGTTTCGTGTGGGAAAGGGCTTTCAGCAGCTTTTCGCTGAGGCCGAGATCGGCGAACGTCGTCATGGGATATCCCTGATTGGCGGTGGTGTGCGGCGGAATTGCCGCGGACCCCTGCGTGATCGTGGGAACCGGATGACCGTGCCTTTGTCGGCTGCTCACGCGGCAGCGGCGGTCGGTTGTGGTGCAGATGGCCGATCCTTGCCCGAAAGTCAAGGCTCTGGTCACGCAGGCCGCTTTGCGCTATGGCACGCGCAATCCTTCCAGCCAGAGGTTCGCGCCCATGAAAGCCGCCGTCATCACCTATCCCGGGTCCAACTGCGACCGTGATCTGGCCGTCGCCTTCCGTGACGCGGGGGCCGAGGTCGTGACGGTGTGGCACAAGGACACCTCCCTGCCGGAGGGCGTGGATGTGGTCGGGGTACCGGGCGGATTTTCCTTTGGCGACTACCTGCGCTGCGGGGCCATAGCGGCACGTTCACCCATCTCCTCGGCGCTGGCCGCGCATGTGGAACGGGGCGGCTATGCCATCGGCATCTGCAACGGCTTTCAGGTCTTGACGGAAACAGGCCTGCTGCCGGGCGCGCTGATGCGGAACGCCGGGCTGAAATACATCTGCCGGCAGGTCCACCTGAAGGTCCACACCGCCGACAGCGTGTTCACCCGAGGCTATGCCAAGGGCGTGTCGATCACCGTGCCGATCGCGCATCATGACGGCAACTACACCGCCGATCCTGACACGCTGGCGCAGCTGGCGGCCGAGGACCGGATCGCCTTCACCTATCTGGACAACCCCAACGGGGCCATGAACGACATCGCGGGCATCCTGTCGGCCAACCGCCGCGTGCTGGGCATGATGCCGCACCCGGAACGCGCGATGGACCCGATGCTGGGCAGCGGCGACGGCCGCGCGCTGTTCGACGCCCTGTTGGGCAGGATGGCGCTTGCCTGATCGAACCCCGCTTGAGGGTGAGCGGGCGCGGGAATATCCTGCGCCGATGACGAAACGCGACCACAGCGACGAGGATGGAGACGCACGCCCGGGAATCTCGTGGCGGCTGCGGATCATCCTTGTCGTGCTGACGGTGATCGCGGTGACCATGGTGCTGGTCACGAACCGCTGGATGACCGAACGCGCCACGGAAACAACGCGCAACAGCGCCGAAGTGCGGATGGCGCTGTATGCGGGCAACCTTCTGAACGAATTGCAGCGCACGTCCGTCGTGCCGCTGCTGCTGGCGCGGGACTCGGCGCTGATCGGGGCGCTGTCCTCCAACGACTACGTTGCAACCTCGCAGCGGCTGATCTCGTTCCAGACCGAGATCGGATCGGCCTCGATCTCGCTTCTGGACCGGACTGGGCGCGTGGTGGGGGCGACGAACCGGAACCTGCTGGGAACCAGCTACCGCAACGACGCCTTCTTCGTGGACGCGATGCGGACGAAGGAAACGGTCTTCTCCTCCACCCGCCGGATCGAGGGGGCGTTCGATTTCACCTACTCCCGTGCCGTGGTGCAGGACGGGCAGGTGATCGGCGTCGTCGCGATCGCGGTGGACCTGATGAAATACGAACGCGCCTGGGCAGGCCTTCAGGACGCGGTCCTTGTGACCGACAGCGAGGGCGTCGTGATCCTGGCCACCGAACCGCGCTGGCGCGGCCTGAAGCTGGCCGAGGCGCTGGCGGTGCAGGACCCGCCTTCGGCCATCCGCCGCGCGTTCCAGCTGACGGCCGACTGGGCGCAAGAGCCGCCCGACGCCTATCTGGCCGGCGAGGCCGTTTTGCGCGCCGACGCGCGCGTGCCCTTCCGTGGCTGGCGGTTGATCACCTTCACCGCCTATGACGGCGTGCGCGAACGCGTGAACGCGGTCCTGGCGCTGGAGATCATGGGCTTTGCGATCCTGATGGCCGCGACCTTCTACATGCTGTCGCGCCGCGCTTGGTCGCGCAGCCTGTCGCTGCAGCGTGAATCCGCGGAACTCCGGCTGTTGAACCAGCGCCTGCAGCGCGAGATTTCCGAACGGGAAAAGGCGCAGAAGGAACTGGCCTCGGCCGAGGCGACGCTGGCGCAATCGTCGAAGCTGGCGGCCCTGGGTGAAATGTCGGCCGCCGTCAGCCACGAGCTGAACCAGCCGCTGGCGGCGATGAAGACCTATCTGGCCGGCGCGCGCCTTCTGTTGCAGCGCAAGCGGACCGAGGAGGCGATGTCCTCGTTCCAGCGCATCGACGACCTGATCGAGCGGATGGGCGCCATCACCCGCCAGTTGAAATCCTATGCCCGCAAGGGCGGCGAGGCGTTCGAGCCGGTGGATGTGCGCCATTGCGTGTCGGGCGCGCTGTCGATGATGGAGCCGCAGCTGAAGGTCCGCGTGGTCCGCATCAACCGCCAGATCCCGCGCAAGCCCGTCATGGTGCTGGCCGACCGGCTGCGGCTGGAGCAGGTGATCATCAACCTGCTGCGCAACGCGCTGGACGCGACCAAGGACGTCGCTTCCCCACAGATCGACATCACGCTGGACGAGGGCCAGACGGTGAGTTTGCGCGTACGCGACAGCGGCCCCGGCATCGCCGATCTGGGCAACCTGTTCGAGCCGTTCTACACCACGAAGAAGCCCGGGGAGGGCGTCGGGCTGGGCCTCGCGATATCGTCAGGGATCGTGAAGGATCTGGGTGGCCGGCTGACCGCGACGAATGCCAGGGAGGGTGGGGCTGTTTTCGAAGTGCAACTGCCCTTACTTCAAGAACGATTGAAAGCAGCTGAGTGAGGTTTGTATGGCTCGAGCAATGAAGGTCGCGATCGTCGACGACGAGGCCGACATGCGGCAGTCGGTCAGCCAGTGGCTGGCCTTGTCGGGGTTTGATGCCGAAACCTACGGGTCGGCCGAAGATGCGCTGAAGGCGATCGGTCCGGATTATCCGGGCATCGTGGTCAGCGACATCCGCATGCCGGGCATGGACGGGATGGCGCTGCTGAAACGGTTCATGTCGCTGGATTCGGGCCTGCCGGTCATCATGATCACCGGCCATGGCGACGTGCCCATGGCGGTGGAAGCGATGCGCCTTGGCGCCTTCGACTTCCTGGAAAAGCCGTTCAACCCCGACCGCATGACCGAACTGGCCAAGAAGGCGACGCAGGCGCGGCGCATGACGCTGGACAACCGCGCCCTGCGGCGCGAGTTGTCGGATGCCAGCGTCATCATGCAGAAGCTGATCGGCACCTCCCCCGCGATGGAGCGGCTGCGCGAGGACATCCTGGATCTGGGGCAGGCCGACAGCCACGTGCTGATCGACGGCGAGACGGGGACCGGTAAGACGCTGGTGGCGCACGCGCTGCACGCCGTGGGTCCGCGGGCGGGCAAGAAGTTCGTCACGATCTCTTGCGCCGCATGGACCGAGGATCAGCTTCAGGCGAAGCTCTTCGGCCCGGTGGAGGAAGGCGGCCTGCCGCTGGTGGACGAGGCGCGCGGCGGCACCCTGTGCCTTGAGGACGTGGAGGCGCTGAGCCACCCGCTGCAATCGCGTCTTCTGACGCTGATCAACCAGCAGGACATTCCGCCGGAAACGCGGATCATCGCGATCTGCAACCAGCACGCGCCCGACAAGACGCTGGAGGACGTGCTGCGGCCCGACCTCTTCTATCGCCTGGGCGCGATGACCATCGTTTTGCCGCCCCTGCGCACGCGGGGCGAGGACATGCTGACCCTGTTCACCCGCATGTCCGAGCAGTTTTCCGAGGAATACGGCTGCGAGGCGCCACAGGTGACGGCGCAGGAAGCGGCGCAGCTTCTGCAGGCCCCTTGGCCCGGCAATGTGCGCCAGCTGGTCAACATCGCGGAACGCGCGGTGCTGCAGAACCGTCGTGGCTCGGGTTCCATCGCGTCGCTGCTGATGGCCGACAACGAGGCATCGGGGCCGGCCCTGACGACCGAAGGCAAGCCCCTGAAGGATTATGTCGAGGCGTTCGAGCGGATGCTGATCGACAACACGATGCGCCGTCACAAGGGCTCCATCGTGGCGGTAATGGAAGAGCTGTGCTTGCCGCGCCGTACGCTGAACGAGAAGATGGCGAAATACAGTTTGCAGCGGGCCGATTACGTCTGACAGCATGGGCGCAGGACACTCCCTGCGCCCTTTTCCATGAGGGCTCGATGCTGCGTATCCTGATGCTGTCGATGCTGGTGGTCGCCTGTGCGCCCCATGAAGGACCCCACCGCGACGTGGTGCTCGGCGGGGGGGCGGGACCAACAGCCCGCGAGGCCTGAAAGCCGGTTGGCACCCGCGTCGGAGCCGCAGACGGAAACCGAGCCGGACCGCGAAGCGACGGGCGCGATCGGTGGCTCGGTCTCGGGCGAGCTGACCGGTGGCGAAGCTGTCGCAGGCGGGCTGATCGGCGGCGGGGTCGGGGCCATCCACTGACGCGGGTTCACGAAACGGGCCTGTGGAAAAGACCCATTGTGTTTTGAACCATGCTGCCCTTATTGTTGCAGGACGTAGCCTTGCGCCGGAAGGCGGGCCGCGTGCACACAGTTTCGCCATCCGCGAAGGACCAAGGGGGAAGCCCTTCTGGCGGACGCAGATGGCAGTTCAGGCCGAAAGGTCACGACATTTGCCCGCCGGGTCTTTGGCGGGTCGATCAACAGGGCGCCTGATGCGCCCGGGACAGAACCGCGATGGGCGCAGGACTGATGACAGGAGATGAGAGGTGCCGTTCCGGCGCCCCGATGCCCTGTCCGCCGCGCATCCACGCCCCTACAAGCCGCCACACGCAGCCTGACCGATCCCGCCTGCGGGGAAGAAACGTCTGTTTGGGCGCATTGGAACACAATGGCCAAGAAAATGCTGATCGATGCCACGCACCCGGAGGAAACCCGGGTCGTCGTGGTGGACGGAAACAAGGTCGAGGAGTTTGACTTCGAGACCGTAAACAGGCGCCAGATCTCGGGCAACATCTACCTTGCCAAGGTGATGCGGGTGGAGCCGTCGCTGCAGGCGGCTTTTGTCGATTACGGTGGGAACCGTCACGGCTTCCTCGCCTTCGCTGAGATCCACCCGGATTACTACCAGATCCCCGTCGCGGACCGTGAGGCGCTGCTGGCCGAGGAACGCGCCTTCGCACGTGACGACGAGGAAGCCTCCAAGCGTCAGGACGCCGAAGAAGCAGCGTCGGTCGAAGAGGGCGAGGACGGCGACGAGGCCGACGAGATCGAGTCGATTGCCGAAGAGGATGTGAGCGAGGAAATCCGCGCGCCCCGCAAGCCGCGCGCCCGCCGCTACAAGATCCAGGAAGTGATCAAGGTCCGCCAGATCATGCTGGTTCAGGTCGTGAAGGAGGAGCGGGGCAACAAGGGTGCCGCGCTGACGACCTATCTGTCGCTGGCTGGCCGTTACTGCGTGCTGATGCCGAACACGGCGCGGGGCGGCGGGATTTCCCGCAAGATCACGCAGGCGGCGGATCGCAAGAAGCTGAAGGAAATCGCGGCCGAACTGTCGGTGCCGGAAGGCGCGGGCCTGATCATCCGCACCGCCGGATCGAAGCGCACGAAGCCCGAGATCCGTCGCGACTACGAATACCTGATGCGCCTGTGGGAACAGATCCGCGAACTGACGCTGAAATCGGTCGCGCCCGCCCAGATCTATGAAGAAGGCGACCTGATCAAGCGCACGATCCGCGACCTCTTCAACTCGGAGATCGAGGAAGTGCTGGTCGAGGGCGAGGACGGCTATCGCACCGCCAAGGACTTCATGCGGATGATCATGCCCGATCATGCGCGGCAGGTGAAACGCTATGCCGACCAGATGCCGCTGTTTGCACGCTATCAGGTGGAAAGCTATCTCGGCGGCATGTTCAATCCGATCGTGCAGCTGAAATCCGGCGGCTACATCGTGATCGGCGTGACCGAGGCGCTGGTGGCCGTGGACGTGAACTCCGGCCGGGCGACGAAGGAAGGCTCCATCGAGGAGACGGCGCTGAAGACGAACCTGGAGGCCGCCGAGGAGGTGGCACGCCAGCTGCGTCTGCGCGACCTGGCCGGCCTGATCGTCATCGACTTCATCGACATGGATGAGCGCAAGAACAACATCGCGGTCGAAAAGCGTCTGAAGGACAAGCTGAAGACGGACCGCGCCCGCATCCAGGTGGGCCGTATCTCGGGCTTCGGGCTGATGGAGATGAGCCGTCAGCGCCTGCATCCGGGCATGCTTGAATCCACGACGCAGCCCTGCTCGCACTGCCACGGCACGGGCCTGATCCGTTCGGATGACAGCCTGTCGTTGCAGGTCCTGCGCCAGCTGGAAGAAGAAGGCACGCGCAAGCGGTCGAAAGAGGTGCTGCTGAAGGCGCCGGTCGCGGTCGTGAACTTCCTGATGAACAACAAGCGCGAACACATCGCGCTGATCGAGACGCGCTATGGCATGGCCGTGCGGATCGAGGCGGACCCGCATCTGGTGTCGCCCGACTACTCGATCGAGAAGTTCAACACCGCCACCCGCATCGTGCCGGCCTCCTCGGTCATCACGGGCGACGCCTCGCTGATGGGCGAGCTGGTGGAAGAGGAAGAGCTGGATCTGCCGGTGACTGTGGAGGAGGTCGAAGAGGCCGAAACCGTGGACATGCGGGACGCGACCGAAGCCGCCGATGCGGCAGACGTCGCGGAGGAGCCGGGTGAAGGCGGCGGCAAGAAGAAGCGCCGCCGTCGTCGCCGTCGCCGGTCGGGCCAGGCCGAACTTTCGGGTGCCGAAGCCGCCTCGGACGAAGACTCGGCGGGCGGTGAAAGCGTGGCCGAGGAGATCGCGGAAGCACCGATCGACCCCGAGCCGCAGCCCGTACCCGCCCCGATCGCCGAGCCTGCGCCGGAGCCTGTCGTGGAAGTGGCGGCCGAGCCGAAGCGCCGCAGCCGCAGCCGCAAGAAGGCCGAGCCTGTGATCGAACCCGCCGCCGAGGCCGAGGAGGTTGCCACCGAGGCCGCGCCAAAACGGACCCGCACGCGCACCCGCAAGGCGGCCGAGCCGGTAGCCGAGGACGCAGCCGCCCCCAAGCGCAGCCGCAAGAAGGCCGAGCCGGCGGCGGAAGCCGCTCCGGCGGAGGAGGCGGCGCCCAAGCGCAGCCGCAGCCGCAAGAAGGCCGAGCCGGTGGCCGAACCCGTGGCGGAGGCGGCACCTGTCGTGGCGCCCGAACCCGCCGCCGCGCCCGAGCCGGCGCCCGCCGAGGAGCCTGCGGAAGACGCCAAGCCGCGTCGCCGCGGCTGGTGGGCCGTGTAAGCCAATCCGGAAGAAAGGGCGCCTTCGGGCGCCCTTTTTGCACGCGGAAGTGACGCTGCCCCTCTCGTGATCCGCGGGCGGATCATGTTATGCCAGCGGGGACAGGAGGGCACATGGCCGGTTTCGACATGTTGGACGCGGGGCTTTTGTCCGCGATGATGATCGCGCTGACCGCAGGCGTGCTCAGCTTCCTCAGCCCCTGCGTGCTGCCCATCGTGCCGCCCTATCTGGCGTATATGAGCGGGATCAGCATGAACGACATGCGCGGGGAAGGGGGGCGCCGCCGCATCCTCCTGCCGGCGCTGTTCTTCGTGATGGGGCTGTCGACCGTCTTCCTGTTCCTCGGGCTGGCGGCCTCGGCGCTAGGCACGGCGCTTCTGCAATATCAGGACGTGATGACGAAGGTGGCCGGGGTCGTGGTGATCCTGTTCGGCCTGCACTTTATCGGCCTGCTGCGCATTCCCCTCTTGAACCGCGAGGCGCGGATGGATGCGGGCGATCAGGGCGGGTCGGCCTTGGGGGCCTATGTGCTGGGGCTGGCCTTCGCCTTCGGCTGGACGCCCTGCATCGGGCCGCAACTGGGCGCCATCCTGTCGCTGGCCGCAACCGAGGCGAACGTGGCGCGCGGCACGGCGCTGCTGGGCGTCTATGCCATTGGGCTTGGGCTGCCCTTCCTGCTGGCCGCGCTGTTCATCAACCGCGCCATCGGCGTGATGAACCGGCTGAAGCCGTGGATGGGCGTGATCGAAAAGGCCATGGGGGCGCTGCTGATCCTGGTCGGCGTGGCGCTGGTGACCGGCCTTTTCAGCATGTTCTCGTTCTTCCTGCTGGAAAACGTGCCGCTTCTGGGCCGCCTCGGCTAGGCCGGGCGAAAGCGCCGCAGCACATAGACGCGGATGGCGGACGCGAGGTTCGCGTCCCCCCGTTCGGCGTCGATCTCGGCGGCCAGAAGGTTGATCGCCTTGCCGTCCTCGTCCGCGATCTCGCGGAAGGCTTTCCAGAATTCCGGTTCCAGCGTCACGCTGGTGCGGTGGCCGTGCAGGGTCAGCGAATGCTTCTCCGGCCCGTTCATTCCGGGGCCCGGTCCGTCTTGTGCCCGTCCAGATCGCGGCGAGCCTTGTCGGACTCGGCTTTCTGACGGTGACGTTCGGCCTTGGTCAAGCCGAACTTCGCGGCGTTGGTGTCGCCCTGCGCGCGTTTCGCCCGCCGCTCCTGCGTCTTGCGGGCGGCGCGCAGGTTGACGACTTCTCCCATCAGCCTTTCGGGCCGATCATGTCTTCGGGACGCACGACGCGGTCGAACGTCTCCCCATCCACGAGGCCAAGGGCGATCGCTTCTTCCCGCAGGGTGGTACCGTTCTTGTGCGCGGTCTTGGCCACCTTGGTCGCGTTGTCATAGCCGATGGTGGGGGCCAGCGCCGTCACCAGCATCAGCGACTCCTTCATCAGCTTGTCGATCCGCGCGGTGTTGGCCTGCGTGCCCACGACCATGTTGTCCGTGAATGAACCGGCCGCGTCGCCCAGCAGTTGCATGGATTGCAGCACGTTGTAGGACATCATCGGGTTGTAGACGTTCAGTTCGAAATGGCCCTGCGACCCGGCGAAGCCCACGGCGGCGTCGTTGCCCATCACATGCGCGCAGACCATGGTCAGCGCCTCGGCCTGCGTCGGGTTCACCTTGCCCGGCATGATGGACGATCCGGGTTCGTTCTCCGGCAGGATCAGCTCGCCCAGGCCCGAGCGGGGGCCGGAGCCCAGAAGCCGCAGGTCGTTCGCGATCTTGAACAGCGACGCGGCCACCGTCTTCAGCGCACCCGAGAACATGACCATCGCGTCATGCGCGGCCAGCGCCTCGAACTTGTTCGGGGCGGTGACGAAGGGCAGGCCGGTGATCGTGGCGATCTCGGCGGCGACGCGGGTGTCCCAGCCCACACGGGTGTTCAGACCGGTGCCGACGGCGGTGCCGCCCTGCGCCAGTTCGTAGATGTCGGGCAGGCAGGCCTTCACCCGCTCGATCCCTTTTTCCACCTGCTTGGCATAGCCGCTGAACTCCTGCCCCAGCGTCAGGGGCGTGGCGTCCTGCGTGTGCGTGCGGCCGATCTTGATGATGTCCTTGAACTCCTCAGACTTCGCGACCAGCGCCTTGTGCAGCTTTTCAAGGCCGGGGATCAGCGTGTCGCGGGCCATCATGCCGATGGCGACGTGCATCGCGGTGGGGAAGGTGTCGTTGGACGACTGGCCCATGTTGCAGTGGTCGTTCGGGTGGACGGGCTTCTTGGAGCCCATCTCGCCGCCCAGCATCTCGATCGCGCGGTTGGAGATGACCTCGTTCGCGTTCATGTTGGACTGGGTGCCCGAACCCGTCTGCCAAACCACCAGCGGGAAGTTGTCGTCGAACTTGCCGTCGATCACCTCTTGCGCGGCGGCGGCGATGGTGTCGGCGAGCTTCGCGTCCATGTCGCCCTGCGCCTTGTTCACCAGCGCGCAGGCCTTCTTGATGACGCCCAGCGCGCGGATGATCGCGACGGGCTGCTTTTCCCAGCCGATCGGGAAGTTCTGGATGGAGCGCTGGGTTTGCGCGCCCCAGTACTTGTCGGCGGGGACGTCAAGCGGGCCGAAGCTGTCGGTCTCGGTGCGGGTCGCGGTCATGTGATCCTCCTGTCGCTGGCCCATGTGATAATTCGGACCGGCGATCAGATCAATCGGCATGCCGCCGCATACGGCGATAACCGTCTTACTTGCGGAACTTGTCCAGGCTGACAATCTCGGCCTCGCCCCGCGGGGGTTCGGGCGGCAGATCGTCGGGGCTTTCGTCCTCGTCCTCCTCCTCGTCGACCTGTTCCTGCGTCTCGAAGCGCAGGCCGAATTCCACGGACGGATCGACAAAGGTGCGGATGGCGTCGAAGGGGATGGCCAAGGGTTCGGGCTGGTTGCCGAAGTTCAGCGTGATCGTGAACCCTTCGTCGGTGACGGTCAGGTTGTCGAACCAGTGCTGGATGACGACGGTCATCTCCTCGGGGTAGCGCATGCGCAGCCAGTCGGCGATCTCCACCCCTTCGGCGTTCGTGTCGAAGGTGATGAAGAAATGATGGTCGCCGGGCAGTCCGTCGCGGGCGACATCCTCCAGAACGTTCTGGATCAGCGTGCGCATCGCGCGATGCATCAGGTTGCCATAATCGATCGTACTGGCCATGCGCTCCTCCGGCTGCTGGGGGAAAGCATAGAACGTCGATCACCGGAAAGGAAGGGAGGTGCAGGATTCTGTTGCCAGGCTCCTGCGGGCCCCGCCTTACGCGGCTAAGCGCAAGGACTTAGGTTTCGATAACCTTTACTGCTTACGCAGCAACGGCCATCGGAGCACGGTTGTCGTTGGCAACTGTACAATTCGGACCGATAACGGTGGTACCTCACCGAGCGAAAGCTGGCCCCTTTAGACGTTCGTCGATCCTGTTTCGGCCCCCTCCGCCCCCAACGAGGGAGTGTTGGTGGAGCCGCCGGGTACCGCCCCCGGGTCCGATCCGCTTATTACGGGTGCGTTTATCGCCATAGTCCGGGCAAGCCCGAACAGCCCTGATATAGGCCGAAGGTTCCGGCGGGGCAAGGGGCCGGAACCTCTGGCGTGCCGGGCGGTTGCCGATGGGAAGGAGAGGCCGATGACCAAATCCCATGACGACATCTGGACCGAATGGTCCGACCTGGTGAACATGACGCCGGCGGCGCTGAAGGCGTGGCTGGACACGGACGAAAGCCAAGGCGTCGGCGACACGCGCGGCGACGGCGAAAGCACGGGCCACCAGTCGGGCCGTCACATCCTGAAGATCAAGGACACGAAGAAGGCCGACCTGTCCGAGGAGGACTGGGCGCACATGGCCAAGGTCGTGGGCTATATCAAGCGCCACAAGGCGCAGGGTGGACCCCAGTCTGACATGGAGCACAGCGACTGGCGCTTCTCCCTGATGAACTGGGGCCACGACCCGATGAAGTGACGCGGGGCCGGGGGATCAGAACCCGGCCTTGATCTCCTCGAACGTCTGGACCATGCGGTCGCGCATCTGGTTGTCGATCGGCGTCTGCGACAGCAGCGTGCCCTCGACCGGATCCAGATAGGCGGCCTTCAGGTCGTCTTCCGACACCATCGCCATGCCGTCGGGGTTCGTGTGGGCATAGCCGATGTTGTCCACCAGCACCTGCGCGGATTCGGGGGCCAGCCAGGCGTTGATGAAGTCGTAGGCCTTGTCTTCGTTGCCCGGACCTTCCTTGAAGTTCACATAGCCGCAGAAGAAGGAAGACGCGCCTTCCTCGGCCTGGCGGTTGAAGGCGATGGGGAAGTTGTCTTCCTGCATCAGCGCCACGCCGTCATTCCACGACCAGGACACCTGAACCTGACCGCCGGCCATCAGCTGCGTCAGTTCGGCCGGATCGGCCCAGTAGGCGACCACGCTGGGATGCACGTCGCGCAGCCACTGGGCGGCGGCTTCGAACTGTTCGTCCGTGGCCTTGGTCCAGTCGGTCACGCCTGTCGCCAGATAGGCCAGCGCCCAGATGTCGTCGGTGTTGTCGGGAAGGGAGATGCGGCCCGCATATTTCGGGTCCTTGAAGACCTGAAGGCTTTGCACATCCTCTTCCGGGACGGTGTCGGGGTTGTAGGCGACGGCGGTGTAGGCATAGTCGGTCGGGATGAACCAGACGCCGGAGTCATCCTTAAAGATTTCGGAATCCGTGAAGCGGGCGTCGATCTTTTCGTAAGCCGGGATGCGCGACACGTCCCAAGGTTCGATCAGGCCGGCGTCGCGGTATTTCGACACCATCTGCGAACAGGGATGGCCCACATCCGCGCGGAAACCGGATGCGACCTTCTGGAACGCTTCGTCATCATCGCCGAACAGCGAATAGGTGGGCGCGTCGCCGTTCTTGTCGATATAGGCCTGTACAAGGCCGGGAACGTCGAAACCGGCCCAGTCCAGCACGATCAGATCGGGATCGGCGGCATGGGCGGGCAGGGCAAGGGCGATGGCCGAGGCGGCGCCGAGAAGCGTCTTGGTCATGGTATCCTCAAACATGGAAATTCACGAGAAATCCTATGGCGGGGGCGGGGATGCGTCCAGTGCGGATTGCCCAACGGACGGGCTTTGCCCAAATCTTGGGCGCCCTTGGCAAACGGCCCCCGCCCTCTACCTGACAGGCAGCTTGAATGGAGTGACCGCATGACACAGTTCCGTGCCCTTGTGATGGACGCCGACGGTCCGCCCCGCTTGGCCGATCTGGACGAAAGCCGGCTGCCGCAGGGCGACGTGACGGTGGCGGTCGAATGGTCCACCCTGAACTACAAGGACGGGTTGATCCTGAACCGGCAGATGGGCGGGATCGAACGCTGGCCACATGTGCCGGGGATCGATTTTGCGGGCACGGTCACCGCCTCGGACGATCCGCGTCATGCGGTGGGCGAAAAGGTCGTGCTGACCGGCTGGCGCGTGGGCGAACGGCAATGGGGCGGCTATGCCACCCGTGCGCGGGTGAAGGGCGACTGGCTGGTGTCGCTTCCCCCTGGCCTGTCGACCCGCGATGCGATGGCGCTGGGCACGGCGGGCTTCACCGCCATGCTGGCCGTTCTGGCGTTGGAGGATCACGGGCTGGAAGAGGGCGAGGTTCTGGTGACCGGCGCCTCGGGCGGGGTGGGGTCGGTGGCGGTGGCGCTGCTGGCGGCGCTGGGCCACCGGGTCGTGGCGTCCAGCGGGCGGGACGCGGTCAGCGACTATCTGACGGGGCTGGGTGCGACGCGGATCATCCCGCGCGACGATTTGGCGGATCCGCCCGCCAAGCCCGTGGACAGCGAAACCTGGGCGGGATGCGTCGATTCGGTGGGTGGCGCGACGCTGGCGCGGGTGCTGACGCAGATGCGGTATCGCGCCTCGGTCGCGGCGGTGGGGCTGGCGGGCGGGACGGAGGTTCCGACCACCGTGCTGCCGTTCCTGCTGCGGGGCATCAACCTGCTGGGCATCGATTCCGTGATGTGCCCCACGCCCTTGCGTCAGCGGGCGTGGGACCGGATCGCGCAGGACATGCCGATGGACAAGGTGCGCGACACCGTGACGGAAGTGGGGCTGTCGGACCTGCCGGATCTGGCGGGGGCCATCCTTAGGGGCGGGGTTCGTGGGCGCACCGTGGTCAACGTGAACGCATGAGCGCACCCGTTCTTTTATGGCTGCGGCGCGACCTGCGGATCGCTGACAACCCGGCCCTGACGGCGGCGCTGGCGGCGGGTGGTCCGGTGATCCCGGTCTTCATCTTGGATCCGGAAACGGAGGCGCTGGCCGCCGCGCCCAAGTGGCGGCTGGGGGAGGGGATCAGGGTCTTCGCGCAAAGCCTGGAACGCATTGGCAGCCGCCTGATCCTGCGGAAAGGCGAGGCTGTGCAGGCCCTGACCGATCTGGCCCGCGAAACGGGGGCGGAGGAGGTGCATTTCACCCGCCTGCACGACGCCGCGTCCCGCGCGCGGGACGAGAAGGTGGCGGCGATAGAGGGGCCGCGTGTCCACGTCCATCACGGGCACACGCTGCATCCTCCGGACGCGATCCGGACGAAGACGGGCGGGTATTACAAGGTCTACACCCCGTTCTGGAACACGCTGCGGCAAATGGGCGTGAACGCGCCGGCCCCGTCTCACGACCGGTTGAGCCCGCCGGATGCCTGGCCCGCCTCGGACCGGCTGGAGGACTGGCGGATGGGGCGGGCGATGAACCGCGGCGCCGATGTGGTGGCCCGCTTCGCGGTGGTGGGGGAGGAGGCGGCCAATGGGCGACTGCGCATCCTGCTGGACGGGCTGGCGGGATATGTCCGCGCCCGCGACGACATGACGGCGCGCGCCACCTCGGGCATGTCGGAAAACCTGACTTATGGAGAGATCGGTCCCCGCACCCTGTGGCACAGGGCGATGGACGCGCTTCAACACGGCGCGCCGGGGGCCGAGACGTTTCTGCGCGAACTGGCCTGGCGCGACTTTGCCCATCACCTTCTGTGGCACGTCCCCACCTTGCCCACGCAGCATTGGCGCGAAGGGTGGGAGCGTTTTCCATGGCGGGCCGACAACGAGGATGCCGAAGCCTGGCGCCGCGCCCAGACCGGAGAGCCGATCGTGGACGCCGCCATGCGCGAGATGTTCACCACCGGCACCATGCACAACCGCGCCCGCATGATCGTGGCCAGCTACCTGACGAAACACCTCTTGACCGACTGGCGCGTGGGCCTGCGCTGGTTCGAGGAGGCACTGATCGATTGGGACCCCGCGTCGAACGCGCTGAACTGGCAATGGGTGGCGGGCTGCGGGCCGGACGCCTCGCCCTATTTCCGGATCTTCAACCCCGCGGCGCAGGCCGAGAAATTTGACGCCAAGCGCCGCTATCGCGACCGCTGGCTGACCGACACGCCCGAATCGCGCGCCTTCTTCGAAGCCGTGCCGCGGCGCTGAGGGCTGGACCCGAAGGCGCGGCCGGCCCCGCTGGTCGATCTGAAGGGCGGACGGGAACGCGCGCTTCTGGCCTATGCGCAGCAACGCAAGGCGTGATGTGCGGAGGGGGGACTTGTCGGAGGGGGAAAAACACGGTCACATCCGAACGATGGATGGGAGAAGCGCATGACGGGTCTGACATCGACAGCGGAAGAGGCCGCACTTCCGCGCTATTTCAAACGGGTTTTCGACGTAGTGCAAAAGCTGGACCACGGGCGGTTGCAGATCGTGCTGCCCGACGGCCGGACCTTCCGCCACGACGGCGCGAAGCCCGGCCCGGCAGCGGAATTGCGCATCCACGATCCGGGGGTGTTCGCGCGGCTGGTGCGCGAAGGCGATCTGGGCTTCTGCGAGGCCTACATGGACGGCGAATGGTCCACCCCCGATCTTCAGGCGTTTCTGGACCTGATCCACATGGATCACGAACACATCTATGACGGCTTTCCGGGGCAGGCCTTCCTGCGCGCCTATGAACGCCTGCGCCACTGGATGAAGTCGAATTCGAAGACGCAGGCGCGCCGGAACATCGAATACCATTATGATCTGGGCAACGACTTCTACCGGATGTGGCTGGACGGCACGATGACCTATTCCTCGGCCCTGTTCGACAGCGCAGAGGAGACGCTGGAGGAGGCGCAGCGCCGCAAATACGCCGCATTGGTGGACCGGATGAATGTCCAGCCCGGCGATCACGTGCTGGAGATCGGATGCGGCTGGGGAGGGTTCGCCGAATACGCGGTGGCCGAACGCGGATTGCGGGTGACGGGGCTGACCATTTCGCAGGCGCAATACGATTTCGCGCTGGACCGGATCGTGCAGGCGGGCCTGTCGGACCGCGTGACCCTGAAGCTGCAGGACTACCGGGACGAGAAGGGCCGCTATGACGGCGTCGCCTCCATCGAGATGTTCGAGGCGGTGGGCGAAGCGTATTGGCCCGCCTATTTCAAGACGGTGCATGACGCGCTGAACCCCGGGCGCAGCGCCGCGCTGCAGATCATCACCGTGTCCGACGCGCGGTTCGAAACCTATCGCAACGGAGTCGATTTCATCCAGCGCTACATCTTCCCCGGCGGCATGCTGCCTTCCCCCACAGCGCTGCGGCATCAGGTGGAAAAGGCGGGCTTGCGGTTCGACGGCTCGCACGAATTCGGGGAAAGCTATTCGCGGACCCTGCGCCAGTGGTACGCCACCTTCAACGACAGATGGGACCAGATACAAACCATGGGCTTTGACGACCGCTTCCGCCGCATGTGGAACTTCTACCTTGCCGCCTGCGCCAGCACCTTCCAGTGCGGCAATTGCGACGTGACCCAGGTGACGGTGACCCGCGCATGACCGATCTTTCGACAGGGCTGCACGCCATCGTGCGCGGCGACGATCCGGCGCAGGAACCGGCGCGGGAAGCGTTCTTCGACGCCGCCACGGGCGGGGACGTGGCGGACGACGCGGCCGGGCGCATCCTGGCCCGCGACGTGATGGCGCTGATGGGCCAGCGCGACCCGCAGGCGATCCGGAAGCGGCTGGGCCAGATGCGCGTGTCCGCCGCCAGCCGGTTGCGGGCCATGGGATCGCCCGCGCCCGTCGGCCTGCGCCACGACGCCGCCTCCGGCGACGTGGAGGAGGTGCGCCGCATCCAGCCCTATGCCCACTACTTCGCGGTGGAGGAATACGACGTGCGCTTCCGCCGCTTCGACGGCAGCATGAGCGAGGTGGTCAATCGCGGCGTCTTCATCTCGGGCGATGCGGTGACGGTGCTGCCCTATGATCCGGTGCGCGACCGTGTGCTGCTGGTGGAACAATGGCGCGCTGGTCCTTGGGGCCGCGATGATCCGCAGCCCTGGCTGCTGGAGCCCATCGCCGGCCGCATCGATCCCGGCGAGCCGCCGGAGGACACTGCCCGTCGCGAGGCGGTGGAGGAGGCGGACCTGGCCATCGGCGCACTGCATCTGGCCAGCGCCTTCTACCCTTCACCGGGCGCGAAGGCCGAGTTCGTCTATGCCTATGTGGGCATGGCCGACCTGCCGGACGGTGCGGCGGGCGTTTTCGGCATGGAGGGGGAGGCGGAGGACATCCGCGGCCACCTGATCCCCTTCGCGGACCTGATGGACCGGATCGCGGGCGGAGAGATCCAGAGCGCGCCGCTCTTGATCACCGCCTACTGGCTGGCCAGCCAGCGGGATCGTCTGCGCGGCGGGGTGACGGGGGCCTGAACGGCCCCCGCCCATGTCAGCCGGGCATGCGCGCCTCGGCGCCCAGCGTGGTGACGATGTCCGCCAGTTCGGCGCTTTCCGTGCGGGTTTCGCCCAGGCGGCGGACGGACACGGTGCGGTTGCCCACCTCCTGCATGCCGACGGCCAGGATCACCGGAACCTTGCCGACCGAATGTTCACGGACCTTGTAGTTGATCTTCTCATTCCGCAGGTCGGTTTCGGCCAGAACGCCCACGGCCTTCAGCGCCTCGGCCACCTCGCGCGCATAATCGTCCGCGTCCGACACGATGGAGGCGACGACCACCTGGCGCGGGGCCAGCCAGAAGGGCAGCTTGCCCGCGTAGTTTTCCAAGAGGATGCCGATGAACCGTTCGAAGCTGCCCAGCACGGCGCGGTGCAGCATGACGGGCATGTGCTTGGCCCCATCCTCGCCGATGTATTCGGCCTTCAGGCGGTCGGGCAGGTTGAAGTCGGCCTGAAGCGTGCCGCATTGCCATTCGCGCCCGATCGCGTCCGTCAGCTTGAAGTCCAGCTTCGGGCCATAGAAGGCGCCGTCGCCAGGGTTCACCTCATAGGCATAGCCCGCCTTTTCGATCGCCTGCGCCAGCGCGGTTTCCGCCTTGTCCCAGATCGCGTCGGACCCCACGCGCACCTCGGGGCGGGTAGACAGCTTGATGTCGAACCTTTCGAACCCAAGGTCGCGGTAGACGGTGGACAACAGTTCCAGGAAGGACGCGGTTTCCGCCTCGATCTGATCCTCGGTGCAGAAGATGTGGGCGTCGTCCTGCACGAAGCCGCGCACCCGCATCAGCCCGTGCATGGAGCCCGAGGATTCGTAGCGGTGGCACGAGCCGAATTCCGCGAGCCGCAGCGGCAGGTCGCGATAGGATTTGAGGCCGTGGTTGTAGACCTGCACATGGCAGGGGCAGTTCATCGGCTTCAGCGCGTTGATGCGCTTTTCCTTGGCGCCCTCCTCGTCCACCTCCACGATGAACATGTTCTCGCGGTAGGCTTCCCAGTGGCCGGACTTTTCCCACAACACGCGGTCCACGACCTGCGGGGTCTTGATCTCCTGGTATCCCGCCTTTCGCAGACGGCCGCGCATGTAATCTTCCAGACGGCGGTAGATCTGCCAGCCGTTCGGGTGCCAGAAGATCATGCCCGGCGCTTCTTCCTGCAGGTGGAACAGGTCCATCTCGCGGCCCAGCTTGCGGTGGTCGCGTTTCGCGGCTTCCTCCAGCATGGTCAGATGGGCCTTCAAATCCTCGCGGTTCTTGAAGGCCACGCCGTAGATGCGTTGCAGCATGGGGCGGGTGCTGTCGCCCAGCCAGTAGGCGCCCGCGACCGTGGTCAGCTTGAAGGCGTCGGCCGGAAGCTGTCCGGTGTTCTGCAGGTGCGGGCCGCGGCACAGGTCCATCCAGTCGCCGTGCCAGTACATGCGGATCGGCTCGTCGCCCGGGATGCGGTCCAGCAGTTCGACCTTGAAGGGCTCTCCGGCGGCCTCGTAATGCGCGCGGACGCGGTCGCGGTCCCAGACCTCGGTCTTCACGGCCTCGCGGGCGTTGATGATGTGCTTCATCTTCGCCTCGATCTGGCCGAGGTCTTCGGGCGTGAAGGGTTCCGCCCGGTCGAAGTCGTAGAACCAGCCCTGGTCGCGGACCGGGCCGATGGTGACCTTCACGTCCGGCCACAACTCCTGCACCGCACGCGCCATGACATGGGCGAAGTCGTGACGGATCAGTTCCAGCGCCTGCGCGTTGTCCTGCATCGTGTGGATGGCGATGGAGGCGTCCGCCTCGATCGGCCATTGCAGGTCGAAATGTGCACCGTCGACGGTGGCGGAGATCGCCTTCTTGCCAAGGCTGGTGGAAATGGCGGTCGCCACCTCGCCGGGCGTGGTGCCCTGCGGGAACTGGCGCTGGTTGCCATCGGGGAAAGTGAGGGTGATCTGGGCCATGCAAGGCTCCTCGTCGGTTCGGCGCCCACGGAACGCCCGGTTGCGGGTTTACGGGGTGGTTGTTGCGGGGCGGGGGTGGAAAGTCAACCATGGCCCGGACTAAGCTGCCCAAAACCCCGGAGCGCGCATGACCCAATACCTGACCACCCCCGAAACCCGCCGCATCGCCTATGACCTGACGCCGGGGACGGGGCCGGCGGTCGTGTTCCTTGGTGGCTTCCGGTCGGACATGGAAGGCACGAAGGCGGTGGATCTGCGCGACTGGGCCGTGGCGCAGGGCCGCGCCTTCCTGCGCTTCGACTATTCCGGCCACGGCCTGTCCGCGGGCCGGTTCGAGGACGGCGCCATCGGCGACTGGTTCGAGGACGCCCGCGCGGCCCTGTCGCTGGTCGAAGGGCCGGTGGTTCTGGTCGGATCGTCCATGGGCGGCTGGATCGCGCTGCAACTGGCCCGCGCGATGCCGGAAAGGGTGGCGGCGCTGGTCGGCATCGCCGCCGCCCCCGACTTCACCGAAGATCTGATGTGGGCGTCCTTCGACGACGCCCAGCGCGCGCAGGTGATGGCGGGGGCCTATCCGCTGCCGTCGGCCTATGGCGAACCGACGCCGATCACCCGCCGCCTGATCGAGGAGGGTCGCGACCGTCTGGTCCTGCGCGACCCCTTGCCCCTGCCGTTCCCCGTGCGGCTGCTGCAAGGCACCGCGGACGCCGAGGTTCCGGTGTCCGTCGCCCTGCGCCTGATGGAGCATGCCCAGTCCCCCGATCTGCGCCTGACGCTGGTGAAGGGCGCGGATCACCGCTTCTCCTCCCCCGAATGCCTGGCGCTGATCCGGCAGACCGTCGCCGATGTGGCCGGATGAACCGGGCGTCGCGGGCAAGGAGATCGTCCGCATCGCCGAGCGCACCGATCTGGCGCTGGTCTATCTGCACGGCTTTTCCGGCTCGAAATGGGAGATCGACCCGGTGCATCGCCGCGTGGCGCAGCGGCTGGGCGCGAACCTGTTCCTGACGCGCTTTGCCGGCCACGGGATGGACGGGGAGGCGCTGGCCGGCGCCTCCCCCGCCGCCTGGCTCGCCGACATGGAGGAGGCGGTGGCCGTGGGCCGCAACCTTGGCCGGCGGGTGGTGCTGATCGGAACGTCCACGGGCGGGCTTCTGGCGGCGCATGCGGCGGCGCGGGGGATGGCGGACGGGGTGGTCCTGATCTCTCCGAACTTCGCGCTGAACCCGAAGGTGGCGTGGCTGTTCCGCCTGCCGCAGATCCGCCGCTGGGGGCCGCACGTCTTCGGTCAGACGCGGACGCTGGCCACGGCCGAGGATCCGCAGAAGCAGTACTGGACGGCCAGCTATCCGACCCGCGCGCTGTGGCCGCTGATCGACCTGATGCGGATGCCGCTGGACGTGGGCCGCGCCCGCTGCCCCGCGCTGTTCCTGTGGTCCGAAGGGGACCGGGTGATCAGCCCCCGCGCCGTCCGTCGCGCCGCGCGCCTTTGGGGCGGGCCGGTTACGCGGGTGCCGCTGATGCCGGAGCCGGGGGACGATCCGATGCGGCACGTCCTGGCCGGGGACATGCTGTCGCCGGGGATGAACGACCGGGTGACCGACCTCATCGTCGACTGGATCAGCCGTGAAGGGCCAGCAGCTCCTTGAGGGTGTCGAGCGTGTCGATCTCCTCCACCGGCTTGTCGTGGCGCCAGCGGGACATGCGGGGAAAGCGCAGGGCGATGCCCGACTTGTGGCGCGAGGACGCCTGGATCCCCTCGAACGCCACCTCGAACACAAGTTCGGGCGGGACGCGGCGGACGGGGCCGAACTTTTCCAGCGTGTGGCGGCGGACCCAGCGCGTGATCTCGTTGAACTCGGCATCCGTCAGGCCGGAATAGGCCTTGGTGAAGGGCACGAGCTGGTCGCCGTCGCGCACCGCGAAGGTGAAGTCGGTGAAAAGGTTCGCCCGCCGCCCGCTGCCCGATTGCGCGTAAAGCATCACGCAATCCACGGTGAAGGGATCCAGCTTCCACTTCCACCAGTCCCCGCGTTTCCGCCCCACGTGATAGGGGGAGGACAGGCGCTTCAGCATCAGCCCTTCGGCGTTCTTCTCGCGCGCGGTGGCGCGCAGGCGGGCCATCTCGTACCAGCTGTCAACGTTGATTTCGGGCGACAGGCCCAGCGGCATCCCGGCGGGCAGGGCGGCGATCAGCGCCGTCAGCCGCGCGCGGCGGTCGGACAGGGGCAGGGCGCGCAGATCCTCACCCCCCTCCTCCAGAAGGTCGTAGGCCAGAAGATGGGCGGGTGTATCGGTCAGCATCTTCTTCGACACGGTCAGCCGCCCGATGCGCTTTTGCAATTGCGAAAAGGGCAGAGGGCGGTCATCGCCCCAGGCCAGCACCTCGCCGTCGATCACGGTGCCTTCGGGCAGGAAATCGGCCAAGGGCGCAAATTCGGGAAAGCGGTCGGTGATCAGCTCCTCGCCCCGCGACCACAAGGCGAAGGCCTCGGCGCGGCGGATGATCTGGCCGCGGATGCCGTCCCATTTCCATTCGGCCAGCCAGTCCTCCGGCGCGCCCAGCGTTTCGGGATCGTCCAGAGGCGAGGCGAGGGCGAAGGGATAGGGTCGCGCCCCCGCCGCGGCCGGATCGTTGGACCGGATCAGGCTGTCCCAGGATGTCGTGCGCGGTTCCCAATCGCCCATCAGGCGGTGGGCCAGTTCCGTCTCCTCCATCCCCGTGGCCTGGGACAGGGCGCGGACCATCAGGCCCTGGCTGACCCCCATGCGGAAGCCGCCGGTGATCAGCTTGTTGAACAGGAACCGTTCCCCTGTCGTCAGCCGGTCCCAAGCGTCCAGGATCGCGGCGCGGCGGGTGTCGGCGGGCTGGCCGGTCAGTGCGATCAGGTCGGTGATCCAGTCGGCCAGCGGCCGGTCGTCGCGCCGCGTGGCAGGCGGCAGCACGAGGGAGATCGTTTCCGACAGGTCGCCCACGACGGGATAGGCTTCCTCGAACAGCCACAGGGGAATGCCCGCCGCCTCGGCCGCCCAGTTCCGCAACTCGGTGGAATTCACCGCACGCTTCGGGCGGCGCCCGGACAGCAGCGCGATGGTCCAAAGGCGGTCGGCCTCCGGCGCCTCGCGGAAATAGTCGGCAAGGGCGGCCACCTTGGCGTTTGTCTTGGTGGTGCGGTCCAGCGCGTCGAACAGCGCGAAGAAGCGGATCATTCCAGCACCTCCACGTCATCCTCTTCGGCCTCGTCCCCTTCGTACTGGGTTTCCACGATGCCGGCGTCATAGCCCTGTTCGGCCAGCCAGCGGCGGAACACCTGGGTGTAGCCGTGGGTGACGAAGACCTTTTCCGCCCCCGTGGCGCGGATGGCCTCGTTCAGCCCCTGCCAATCGGCGTGGTCCGACAGCACGAACCCCTGCGCCAGCCCGCGCCGGCGCCGCACGCCGCGCATCGCCATCCAGCCCGAGGCGAAGGCCTGCGACGCCCCCTTGAACCGCCCAGCCCAAGGCGTGTTCAGCGCGGACGGGGGTGCTATGACCAGCGCGCCGGGATGGGTGGTGCTGTTCACGTCCGGTCCCGCCCAGACGGTGTCGGGCAGGCGGATGCCTTGCGCGCGCAGCACGCGATTCGTCGCCTCCACCGCGCCATGGGTCAGGATGGGGCCGATGCCCGCATCCACGTTGGCCAGAATGCGTTGCGCCTTGCCCAAGGAATAGGCGCCAAGGATGGAGGTCCGCCCCTCGGCCGCGTTCCCGGCCCACCAGGCGTTCACGTCGGCCATCACCTCGGCCTGCGGGCGCCAGTGGAAGACGGGCAGGCCGAAGGTGCATTCGGAGATGAAGGCGTGGCAAGGCACGGGTTCGAACGGTTCGCACAGCCCATCGGGTTCGGTCTTGTAGTCGCCCGACACGACCCAGACGCAGCCCCCCACCTCCACCCGGATCTGGGCGGAGCCGGGAAGGTGCCCCGCTGGGTGGAAGGACACGGTCGCGTCGCCGATGCGCCGGATTTCGCCGAAGGCGATCGTCTCGCCCCGGATGGCACCCAGGCGGTGGCGCATGACGGGCATCGCCACATCCGTCGCCAGATAGCGCGCATGCCCGCCGCGCGCGTGATCGGAATGCCCGTGCGTGATCAGCGCCCGTTCCACCGGCCGCCACGGGTCGATGAAGAAGTCGCCCGCCGGACAGAAGATGCCGCGATCGGTGAAGGTCAGGACCTGTTCCATGCCCAACAGGTAGCCGAGCGGGTGGCCCGGTCCAGTCCGCGAAGCTTTTGCGAAATCTTCTTTTCAGCCGTGAAGACGCCTGATTAGACTTCGTTCACATCGGCACCAGATTAACCAGTTGAGGCGAGTATGAAGGGTCCAGCAGTGTGACGACGTATTTCAACGAGATGTTCGACGCCGACACCGTGCGTGCGCCTTATGCCGGGCTGGAAGGCTGGACGCGCAACATGCCCGCCGCACTGCGCCACATGAAGCAGGCCGAGGCCGAGGCGCTGTTCCGTCGCATCGGCATCACCTTTGCCGTGTATGGCGAAGGGGGCGATCCCGACCGGCTGATCCCCTTCGACATGTTCCCTCGCGTGTTCACGGCCAGTGAATGGGGCCGGTTGGACCGGGGCATCCGGCAAAGGGCACGGGCGCTGAACGCTTTCCTCGTGGATGTGTATGGCCGGGGAGAGATCGTTCGCGCCGGAAAGATCCCCGCGCATCTGGTGTATCGCAACGACGCGTTCGAAAAGGCGGTGGTGGGCTTCGTGCCGCCCAAGGGTGTCTATTCCCACATCGTCGGCATCGATCTGGTCCGTACCGGCCGGGACGAGTTCTTCGTGCTGGAAGACAATTGCCGCACCCCTTCCGGCGTCAGCTACATGCTGGAAAACCGCGAGATCATGATGCGCATGTTCCCCGACCTGTTTCGGGAAAACCGGATCGAGCCGGTGGACAACTATCCTGCGCTGCTGCGCCGCACGCTGGCCTCGGTCGCGCCGGTGAAATGCGACCGTGAACCGACGATCGTGCTGCTGACGCCCGGCCACTACAACTCCGCCTACTACGAACACAGCTTCCTTGCCGACATGATGGGGGTGGAACTGGTGGAAGGGCAGGACCTGTTCGTGGAGGGCGATTTCGTGTGGATGCGCACCACCGAAGGCCCGCGCCGGGTGGACGTGATCTATCGCCGGATTGACGACAGCTTCATCGATCCCCTGTGCTTCCGCCCCGACAGCATGCTGGGCGTTCCCGGCCTGATGGACGTCTACCGCTCGGGCGGGGTCAACATCTGCTCCTGCCCCGGCGCTGGGGTGGCGGACGACAAGGCCGTCTATTGTTTCGTGCCCGAGATGGTGCGCTTCTATCTGGGAGAGGAGCCGATCCTGAACAACGTGCCCACCTGGCAATGCGGCAAGACCGACGACCGCAAGTATGTGCTGGAGCATCTGGACGAGCTGGTGGTGAAGGAGGTCCACGGTTCGGGCGGGTACGGGATGCTGGTCGGCCCGAAATCCACGAAGGAGCAGATCGAGCGGTTCCGCGCACGGATCGAGGCGGATCCCTCGAACTACATCGCGCAGCCGACGCTGGCCCTGTCCACCACGCCCACCTTCGTGGAGGAGGGGATTGCCCCCCGCCACGTGGATCTGCGGCCCTACTGCCTTGTGGGCGAGCGGGTGGAACTGGTGCCGGGCGGGCTGACCCGCGTGGCGCTGACGGAGGGCTCGCTCGTCGTGAACTCGTCGCAGGGCGGCGGGGTCAAGGACACTTGGGTTCTGGCGGAGTGATGATATGCTGAGCCGGACCGCGAACAACCTCTTCTGGATCGCCCGTTACATGGAACGGGCGGAAAACATGGCGCGCCTGCTGGAAGTAGGGGCGCGCATTTCTCTGCTGCCGTCGATCCACGGCTATCGCAGCGAATGGGACAGCCTGCTGCAAGCCTCCGGCACGGCCGAGGGGTTCCAGCGCAAATATGGCGATCCGGTGGCGCGCAACATCGAAAGCTATCTGTTCTTTGACCGGGATAACCCGTCCTCCGTCATCTCGTGCCTGACGGAGGCGCGGGAAAACGCCCGCATCGTCCGCACGGCGCTGACGACGCAGGTCTGGGACGCGCTGAACATGGCGTTCCAGGAGCTGAAGCAACTGGAGCGGACGCCGCGATCCGAACTGGAACTGACGCAGCTGACCGAATGGGTCACGCGGACGGCGGCGCTGGTGCGCGGGTCCATCGGGGCCACGCTGCTGCGCAACGACGGGTACGAGTTCCTGAACCTCGGCTATGCTCTGGAGCGGGCGGACGCGACGGCGCGGCTGATCGACGTGAAGTATTACGTGCTGCTGCCGCGGGTGGAGTTCGTGGGCTCCGGCCTCGACAACTATCAGTGGATGACGCTGCTGCGCGCGCTCTCGCTGCACCGGGCGTTCCACTGGAGCTATGCGGGCGACATCACGGCGCGCAAGATCGCGGACTTCCTGATCCTGAACCCGCAGAACCCCCGCTCGCTCGTGACCAGCGTGGAAGCGATCAACGCCTCGCTCACGCAGATCTCGAAGGCATATGGGCGTCAGATGGACAGCCAGATCCGGGCTCAGGCCCTGCTGGCCACACTGGGTGAACAAAGCGTGGACGAGATCTTCGATCAGGGGATGCATGAATTCCTGTCGGGGTTCATTGGCGAGGTGGCGATCCTGTCCCAGCAGGTTCGTGAAAATTATCTGACGGGGGACGTGCGATGATCCTGACGGTCGAACATATCACGCGTTACCGCTACGATTCGCCGGTGCGGGGGCTGGTGCAAAGCCATCGGCTGACACCGGCCACGACCGAAGGCCAGCGGGTCCTTGACTGGCAGGTGGTCGTGTCGGACGGCCTTCAGGGCGGCACCTTCCGCGACGGCGCGGGCGATGTGATCGAAAGCTGGTCCGTCCTTGGCCCGGTGGACGAGGTGGAGATCCGCGTAACCGGCCGGGTGGAAACCAACGATCAGGCGGGCGTGCTGCGCGGGCACCGCGAAACGATCGCGCCCTTCTGCTATCTTCGCGACACGGCACTGACCCATCCGGGCGGGGCTATCCCGACGCTGGCGCGCAGCGCGTTGGGCCGGGAACCGTTGGCGGCGGCGCATCATCTCGCCTCGCTTGTGGGGGAGATGATCGTCTGGACCACGGGCGCCACGCAATCCCAGACCACGGCCGCGGAGGCGCTGGAACGCGGGCAGGGGGTTTGCCAGGACCACACCCATGCGCTGGTCACGCTGGCGCGGGAGATCGGGATGCCCGGACGCTACGTGTCCGGCTATCTAATGGCCGAAGGTTTGCAGGAAGCGGCCCATGCCTGGGCTGAACTTTACGTGAATGGCTTGGGCTGGGTGGGCTTTGACGCGGCCAACCGGTGCTGCCCGGATGACCGATATATTCGCCTGGGCTCGGGACTTGACGCGCAGGACGCGGCCCCGATCCGCGGATCGGCCCGCGGCGGCGGCGGCGAGGTTCTGGATGTGACGGTTGCGGTCCAGCAGGCACAGCAGTAGGGTCCGTGCCTGAAAAGGAACGGATGAACGATGACTTACTGCGTTGGCCTCTTGCTGAATGAAGGGATGGTCCTTCTGTCGGACACGCGAACGAATGGCGGGTTCGACAACATCGCCACCTATCGCAAGATGTTCCTGTTCGAGGAGCCGGGCGACCGCATCATCGCCATCATGACGGCCGGATCGCTGTCGGTCACGCAGACGACAATCGCGCGCCTGCGCGAACAGATCAAGGCGCGGGACGCCGACGGGGACACCTCGATCATGAAGGCGCCCTCGATGCTGAAGGTGGCCGACATCATCGGCAACATGCTGGCCGAGGTGCGGGCCGACGTGGATGACAAGCTGTCCTCCATGCGGCAGTCGGCGCTGGCCAGCATGATCGTGGCCGGACAGGTCAAGGGCGGCGAGATGCGGATGTTCCTCATCTATCCCGAGGGCAACTTCATCGAAGCGACCGAAGACACGCCCTTCCTGCAGATCGGCGAGCACAAGTACGGCAAGCCGATCCTGGACCGGGTGGTGCGGCCGCAGACGTCGCTGGACGACGCACGCAAGGCGGTTCTGCTGTCGATGGATTCCACCCTGCGCTCGAACCTGTCGGTCGGGATGCCGCTGGACCTTCTGTGCGTGCGCCGCGACGACCTGCGCGCGACCGAGTTGCGGCGGATCGAGGCGGGGGATCCCGTCTTCCGGGAAATGTCGGACGCTTGGTCCAACGCCCTGCGCGACGCCTTCGTGAAGATCAGCGTCTGAACAGCGCTTCCGCCGCGTCCAGGAAGGCCGCGCGGATTTCGGAACGTTCCATCAGGATCTCATGCTCTGCCCCCTCGATGGCGGTCAGGACGGCGCCCTCCCACCGGGCCATGCGCGCTCGGATGGCCGCCACGTCCACCACCCGTTCACGCGACCCGACCATGGCCATCGCGGGCACGGGCGGGCAGGAGCGCGCGGCAAGGGTCCGCATCTCGCGCAGCGCGGCGTTCAGCCAGCCCAGGCTGGGCCCGCCCAGCATCCGGTCGGGCATCGCGGCGGCTTCGGCCTTCAGCCGGGCAAAACTCTCGGGGTCGGAGGTGAGGGTGTTTCCCGCAAACGCGGCCTCGGCCACATAGGGGATGGACGTCAGACCGGGGACCGACCGGTCTGCCCGGTTCAGAAGCGAGGGACGGCCGGCCACCAGATGCGCCACGGGCCGCATCAGCCCTTCCATCGGCAGCCCCCACATGGGTGCGCTGAAGGCGACGGCGGCCACGTCGGCCCCATCCATCAGCCAGCGCAGGGCGATCAGGCCGCCCATGGAATGCGCGATCACGAAGACCCGCCCCGCAAGCAGGGGAAGGATCGCGCGCAGGTCCATCTGGTAGTCGGAAAAGTCCTGCACATGACCGATCATCGGGTCAGGCAGGAGCCGGTCGGACCCGCCCTGTCCGCGCCAGTCCAGTGTGACGACGGACCAGCCGCGGGCCACCAGCACTTCGGCCACCGGCTCGTACTTTTCAATGTACTCGGTGCGGCCTTGCAGCAGAAGAACGGTGTCCGCCCCGCCGTCCCATCGCCGGGCGCGCAGGCGGGTGCCGTCTTCGGCCACGAGCACCCTCACGACAGGGACGCGCCCAGTTTCATGGCCATCGGCATGGAGCCGTCGACCTTCAGCCGCCCCGTCATGAAGGCCGTCGCGGGCTTCAGGCGCCCTTCCAGCAGCGCACGGAAATCCTCGACCGAGGCGGTGAGGGTCACGTCCGCGTCCCCGTCTGCCTCGCGCACGCCGGTGTGATCGGCCAGGATCGTGCCCTCGCCCTTCAGCACGAACTTCGCCCGGCCCTCGAAATCCTTGAGCCGCGCGCCCAGCCGTTCCACCGCCTTGTCGATCACTTCTCCCATCTGCACTCCTTGGGGGTTCTGGTAATTTGCGCCTGCGGCGTTACGTTGGGAATATGAAAGCGCGCCGCCCGATTTTCCATGCCCTTCTTGCGACCTTGTTGGCCACCCCCGCCGGGGCGGCCGATCTGGACGCGCTGTACGACCGTCTGGCCACCGCCTCCGAACAGGAGGCCCCGCGGCTGGAGGCCGAGATCGAGGGCGAATGGCAGAGGTCCGGATCCGCAAGCATGGACCTGCTGTTGCAGCGGGGGCAGAACGCGCTGGCCGCCGGTGACACGGCGGCCGCCATCGACCATTTCAGCGCCGCGATCGACCACGCACCCGATTTCGCCGAAGCCTACAATTCCCGCGCGGCGGCCTTCTTCCAGGAAGGGGATTTCGGCCCCGCGATCACCGACATCGGGCAGGTCCTGAGGCTGGACCCGCGCCATTTCACGGCCATCACCGGCCTTGCCCTCATGCTGGAGGAGATGGACCGCCCCAGGGAGGCGATCGAGGCGTATCGCGCCGCGTTTGCTATACATCCCCACCTGCCCGGGGTAAGGGACACCATCGACCGGCTGACGGCCGAAACCGACGGGCAGGAGATCTGACGCCGATGCGCCAGAACGGGCGGGTGACGGCGGTCCTGGGGCCGACCAATACCGGAAAAACCCATTACGCGATCCAGCGGATGCTGGGCCACCGGACCGGCGTCATCGGGCTGCCGCTGCGGCTGCTTGCGCGCGAGGTGTATGACCGCATCGTGGCGCAGCGCGGCCCTTCGGTCGTGGCGCTGGTCACGGGCGAGGAGCGGATCGTGCCCGAGCGCACCCAGTACTGGGTCTGCACCGTGGAAGCGATGCCCCAGGAGATCGGCGCGGATTTCGTCGCCATCGACGAGATCCAGCTGTGCGGCGACCCGTCGCGCGGACATGTCTTCACCGACCGCCTTTTGCGCGCGCGGGGGCTGCACGAGACGCTGTTCCTCGGCTCCGAGGTGATGCGCGGGGCCATCGCAGCCTTGGTGCCGGGGGTAGAGTTCATGCGGAGGGAGCGGTTTTCCACGCTCACCTATTCCGGATCGAAGAAGATCAGCCGGATGCCGCCGCGCAGCGCCATTGTCGGATTTTCGGTCGAGAACGTGTATGCCATCGCGGAACTGATCCGGCGGACCAAGGGCGGATGCGCCGTGGTGATGGGCGCGCTATCGCCCCGCACGCGGAACGCGCAGGTGGATCTGTATCAGAACGGGGACGTGGATTACCTGGTGGCGACGGACGCCATCGGGATGGGCCTGAACCTTGATGTGCGGCACGTGGCGTTTTCGTCGACCGAGAAGTTCGACGGCCACCGGATGCGCCCCCTGTTCCCCCACGAACTGGCGCAGATCGCGGGCCGGGCCGGGCGGCACACCGAACCCGGCACCTTCGGCGTGACCGGCGAGGCGAGCCCGCTGGAGCCGGAGGTGGTGCGCGCGATCGAAGAATCACGCTTCGCCCCGATCAAGAAACTGCAATGGCGCAACGAGGCGCTGGAGTTCGGCACCATCGACCGTCTGGTGGCGAGCCTTGAGGCGCCGACGCAGAACGAATGGCTGTCCCGCACCCGCGAATCCGACGACCTGCACGCGCTGAAGGCGCTGGCGGCCCTGCCGGACATCCGCGACCGCGTTCGGTCCCCGCAATCGGTGCGGCTGCTATGGGATGTCTGCTGCATCCCGGATTTCCGTGGAAAATCAGGGGGTGAGCATATCAGCCTGCTGACCCGCATCTTCGAATTCCTGCAAGGCGGCAAGGTCCCCAACGACTGGCTGGCCGGCGTGATGAAGCGCATTGACCGTACGCAAGGGGACATTGACGCCCTTTCCCGCCGGTTGGCGTATATTCGCACATGGACCTATGTGGCGCAGCGCAAAGGCTGGGTGGAAGACGAAACCCATTGGCGGGACGAAACGCGCGCTGTAGAAGACCGACTGTCGGATGCGCTTCACGCGCAATTGACCCAACGATTTGTCGACCGGCGCACTTCGGTGTTGATGCGGCGGTTGAAGCAGAAGGAGACCCTCGTGGCCGAGGTGAACGACAAGGGTGAAGTGACGGTCGAAGGCGAGTTCGTCGGTCGTCTGGAGGGCTTCCGCTTCCGGCAGGACGCATCAAGCTCTTCCGAAGAAGCGAAGACGCTGCGGCAGGCGGCCTTCCAGGCGCTGCGCCCCGAGTTCCACCTGCGGGCGGACCGGTTCTACAACGCGCCGGACACGGAGATGGACTTCACCGAGCAGGGGGGCCTCATGTGGGGCAACCAGGCGGTGGGCAAGCTGGTGACGGGCGGCGATCCGCTGAAGCCGCAGGTCGAGGCGTTCGTGGACGAGGAAGCCGGCCACGACGTGTCTGAGAAGGTGAAGCGCCGTCTTCAGCACTTCATCGACCGCAAGGTGGCGGCCCAGTTCGAACCGCTGCTGAACATGGCGCGCGACGAATCGCTGACGGGTCTGGCGCGGGGCTTTGCCTTCCGCCTGGTCGAAGGCATGGGCGTTCTTCCCCGCGACGGCATCGCCGAAGAGGTGAAGGCGCTGGATCAGGACTCCCGCTCGGTGCTGCGCAAGCATGGCGTGCGGTTCGGCCAGTTCACGGTGTTCCTGCCGCTGCTGCTGAAGCCCGCCGCGACGCGTCTGCGTCTGGTGCTGTGGTCGCTGGCCAACAACCTGTCGGAATTCCCTGAAAGCCCGCCCCCGGGCCTTGTCACGATCCCGAACGTGGACGGTGTTCCGCGTGAGCATTACACGCTGGCCGGCTATCACCCCGCCGGCGTGCGCGCGATCCGCATCGACATGCTGGAACGTCTGGCCGACCTGCTGCGCGGTCAGGACAGCCGTGGCGGGTTCGAAGCGACGCCGGACATGCTGTCCATCACCGGCATGACGCTGGAACAGTTCGCCGACCTGATGGGCGGTCTGGGCTACAAGGGCGAAAAGGCGGAACGTCCGAAGGCGCGTCCGGCCAAGCCGGTGGATGGCGCGGACCCTGCGCCCGAACAGAACCCCATCCCGGAAGGCGAAACGGCCGAGGTGGAGATGGAGTCGTTCTACACCTTCACCTGGGCGCCGCGCCGTCGCGATCCGCAGCCGCGCCGCGAGAACAACCGCCCGCCGCGCAAGGAGGGCGAACAGCGTTCCCCCCGCAAGGAGGGCGAGGCCCGCAGCGACGCCCCCCGTCAGGGCAAGCCGAAGCCCAAGGGCAAGAAGCCCGAGCGTGAGGATCGTCCCCGCCAGTTCGAGGCGCGTCCCGAACGTCCGGTGAAGATCGATCCCGACAACCCCTTCGCGGTTCTGGCCGCGTTGAAGAAAAGCTGACATGCGGCCCGTGATGCGCCTGGACAAATGGCTGGTTCAGGCGCGTTTCTTCAAGACCCGCGCGATTGCCCTGGCCGAGGTCGAGGCCGGGCATGTGCGGATCAACGGCACGAAGACGCGCAAGCCGTCCAGCGGCGTCGGGGCCGGGGACGCGCTGACCTTTCCGCAAGGCGGTCGGATCCGGGTGATCCGCGTGATGGACCTTCCGATCCGCCGGGGACCCGCGTCCGAAGCGCAAGCGCTTTACGTCGATCTGACGGAGGATGTTCCCCTGGGTGAAGACGAGGCGGAATGACTTTCCTGCAGGACCGGCGGCCATGTGGCACCGGTCTTTCCTTTTGCTGGGCGCTTGCCCTTTTCCCGCGCGGGGAATAGGTAACGTGCCACCAGCCGCAAGCGGATATTCGTTATGACCTATGTCGTCACCGACAACTGCATCGCCTGCAAATACACCGACTGCGTGGAGGTGTGTCCGGTCGACTGCTTCTATGAAGGCGTGAACACCTTGGTGATTCACCCGGATGAATGCATCGATTGCGGCGTGTGCGAACCCGAATGCCCGGCCGACGCCATCCGCCCCGACACGGAGCCGGCGATGGACGAGTGGGTGGAGTTCAACCGCAAGTTCTCGCTGCAGTGGCCGGTCATCACCCAGAAGCGCGATCCGCTGCCGGAAGCCGCGGAACGTGACGGCGAAACCGGCAAGCTGGAGAAGTATTTCATCGCGGAGCCGGGCGAGGGTAACTGACCTTTGCAAGGCGGCGGTTGGAAACGGCGCGATTCTGTGGTATGACGGTGTCACAACAGTCGCGGAACCGGCAAATGCGCCCTTCTGCATGTGACGCGGAGACCTTGTTCCAACGACAAATCTTCCCCCTTGTCCCCCCGAAATTCGTTTCGGGCGGATATTTGTCGTCGGTCAGGTGAAATACGAGGAATCGAATGACCAAGACCAAAAAGCCCGAATACCGCCCGGATGATTTCGTCGTCTATCCCGCGCATGGCGTGGGAAAGATCATCTCGATCGAGGAGCAGGAAATCGCGGGCATCAAGCTCGAACTGTTCGTGATCTCGTTCGAGAAGGACAAGATGACGTTGCGCGTGCCCACGCACAAGGCGACGGAAATCGGGATGCGGTCGCTGTCGGATCCGGACGTGGTCGCGCGGGCGCTGGACACGCTGAAGGGCAAGGCGCGCGTGAAGCGGGCCATGTGGTCGCGTCGGGCGCAGGAATACGAACAGAAGATCAACTCGGGCGATTTGATGTCGATCGCCGAAGTGGTGCGCGACCTGCACCGGTCGGACGATCAGCGTGAACAGTCCTATTCGGAACGTCAGCTGTACGAATCGGCGCTGGAGCGTTTGACTCGTGAAGTGGCCGCGGTGTCGGGCACCGACGAGGCTGGGGCGCAAAAGCAGGTGGACGACGTTCTGCTGTCGCGCGCGGCCTGAACGGCCTGTCGTTTCGTGTATGCAAGCCGCGGCCCCGCGCCGCGGCTTTTGCATGTCAGCCCGGCATGTTCAGGGCGTAAAGCTGGTTGCCCTTGCGATAGTGGACGGCGTTTTCGGTGATGGCGGCGACGACGCCACCGTCGATGCGGTCACCCACGCGAAGGCGGCTGATGCGCCCGTTGGTGCCGCGCACAAGGGCGGTGCGGTTCGACGATTTGCCGGTGATGCTGATGACGTTGGTCTGGCCCAGGGGCATGGCGTCCTGTTCGGTCGCCTGCTGCGCGACCGAAGCGCGGGTGGGGATGCGGGGGGCCGTCGGCGTCGGTTCGGCCTTGGCCACCCGCGCGGGCTGACGCGGTGCCGTCACGGGCGCTGGCGGGGCGGCGGCAGGGGCGGGCGCGGCCTGCTGCACCGGCGGGGGGGGCGGAGGGGCTTCCAGCGCCGCCGCCAGCGCCGCGTTGACCGAGGCGCGCGACACGCCCGAGGGCCGCATCTGGGGCCGTTGGGACACGGCCACCGCAAGCTCCGTTCCGCGTTCCTGGGGTGCTGCCGTGATGGCCGCATTGGCCGCCATTTCCGGACGGATCAACGGGCGGGGGCTGGCGTCCAGTCCGCCTTCCTCATCCACCGCTTCGGCCATTTCCTCTTCGGTGGGGGCCAGATCCTCGGGGCGCAGGCGGGGACGCATCTCTGAAATGGCAGAGGCTGCGTCCGTGACAACGGACGCAGCCTCGGAAGCCGGTTCTTCGACGGTGGCCACGGGAAGCGCGGGGCGAGCGCGTGGCGTCACCTGCGCCAGACGTCGGTCTGGATCGGGCGGGGCCGTGTCCGCCTGGGCCAGAAGCAGGGCCGGCGGAGGCGCCACGGCCTGCGCCAGGATGACCGTGGCCGGCCGATCGTCCGCCGTCGCCCGGTAGACATGCGCCGTCTGGACCACGTACGGCGGCGGCGCGTCCTGCGTCAATGAAGCCGCGATCAAAGTCGCCGGGGCCGTCGCGGCCTCGGCCATGGAGATCATGGCCATTGGGCGGGTCGACACGCCGGCCTGAGCCGCCTTGGGCGCGGCCCCTTCAAGGAAATAGGAGGAGAAGGCCGCCGCCACCGCCAGCGCCAGAAGCAGAAGCACCGTCAGCACTATGCCCATCAGGCGGGGCTTCACGCGCTCCCCAGAGGGGCGGCCGGTCGCGGCAGGCTTGGGCCGGCGCTGCGTGACCCGCAACGGAGGCGGCGTCATGTCCGTGCGGGCGGATTTCGGGGCGAAATCCACGAACGGTGCTTCGTTGGCGGCCGAGGTGACGCGCGGCGTCAAGCGGTTGGACTTGGCTTCCACACGGCGCACGGGCGCCGGGCCGCGTTCGGCGCGCAGGGTCGGCTTGGCGGTGAAGGACGGATGCTCGAACACCGGAAGGGGGGCCGCGACGGAAGCCGCGGGCGCTTCGGGAATGGGCCGCGGCTCCGGCTCCGCCTCGGGCGGGGCGGGGGGCGGCGTGGGTTCGGACTCGTACAACTCCGGCTCCGGCTCGAACGGCTCTGGTTCGGGCAGGTAGCGGGCGGTTTCCGGTTCCGGCTCGGGAAGATAGCGGGATGTTTCGGGTTCCGGCTCCGGCAGGTCCACGTAATGCTGTTCGGGTTCGGGTTCGGGTTCCGGAAGGGATACGGGTTCGTCTTCCGGAAGGGACACGCGTTCGACGAACGTCTCCTCCACGGGCATCGCTTCCGCCACCGCAGGGGCCGGCTCCGGTTCCGGCTCTTCCGTCAAGGGTTCGGGAGTCGTTTCGAACGGCTCCGCTACCGCTTCGGCGGGGGGGACGTCGTCCTTGACGACAGGGGGAACCTCCTGTTCCACCGGCTCGTCCCACAGGTCGACGGGTTCGGCGGCCACCGAGCGCAGAAGCAATGCGTCGCGTTCCACAACGTCGCCGTTCACGAAACGGGGCGCGACCATCGTGGTGCCGAACCACGGTTCCTCGGGGAGGCGGCCTTCGGGGGACAGGGCGGTGAACGCCACGGGGTTGAAGCCGTGATCGGTGGCAAAGCCCTCCACCTCGTGCAGAGTTTCGCGGGCGACGATGGCCAGATGCGCCTGCCCGTCCCGCAATTCGCGGTCATACACCAGTTCGGACACGTCGTAGGGGGTCCGCCCCTCCAGCGCCTCCAGGATGCTGGCGTCGTGATCGTCCCCCTCGATCCGAACGGTGGTGTACAGGATCTGCGAGGTGGGAATGGCCAGCTTCGTGACCAACGTCCCCTCGGCCAGCCCCTCGGCGCGGGCGCGCAGGTCGGACAGGCGTTCGGCCAGATCGGGATCGTCCAGCGCCACCGTGTCGATCGGCGTCCAGCCGTCCTGCCGATGCAGGAGCGTCACGGTTTCTTCGCTGAAGACAAGGGCAAAAGCGGGGATCATGGGGTGGTCTGCTCTGTCGCAAGGGGGCGGGAGTTGACCTCCCATTCTGCCAAGGATGTTAAAGCAGCTTTCTGCCGAGGGAAAGAAGAACGCGTGGGCTCCGGCAATTTCACGCTATGTTGGCCGCAGACACGCATGAAGGAGCGCGGAATGAACACGTTGAAGGCCATGTTGCTGGGCACCCTCCTGGCCGCACCGACGTTGGCGGTGGCCGATCACATCACGGTCACGGGCGAGGGGCAGGTCGCCGCCGCGCCGGACATGGCTACCCTGATGCTGGGCGTGACGGCGCAAGGCGCCACGGCGACCGAGGCGATGCAGGCCAACGCCACGCAGCTGACGGCCGTGATGGACCGGCTGAAAGCGGCGGGCATCGCCGACGCCGACATCCAGACCACCGGCCTGCAACTGAACCCCAACTGGACGCAGGCGGAAAATCAGGCCCGCCGCATTGATGGCTACACCGCCGACAACATGCTGACCGTCCGCCTGCGCAAGATCGACGGCTTGGGCGAAGTTCTGGACACGGTGGTGGCCGACGGGGCCAACACGCTGAACGGCATCTCGTTCGATCTGGCCGATCCGAAGCCGCTGATGGACGAGGCGCGCAAGCGGGCCGTGGAAGATGCAAAGGATCGCGCGCGCCAGCTGGCCGAGGCGGCGGGCGTGCAACTGGGCGGCATCGAATCGATCATCGAAGGCGGCGGCGCGCAGGGGCCGGTTCCGATGTTCCGCATGGAAGCCTCGGCCGCGACGCCCGTCGCGGGGGGTGAAGTGACGCGTTCGGCGCAGGTCACCATCACCTTCGACATCCCCGACGCGACCTAACGCGTCCAGAACCCTTCGCGGCGGATGCGGTTGCGAATGGCCTGTTCTTTCCGGGGCAGGTCGTCCTGATCGAACAGGGCACGGACGCTGTCGCCGTGACCGTCGTACAGCATCTTCCGCGCGGGGCCGTACTTCTGAAGCACGGGGCGCACCACGGCCTGCTGGGACACGCGCTTCATCATGGCGATGGCCCGGTCGCTTTCGCGGGCGAACATCAGGGGCAGGACACGCCAATGGCAGGTCACGTCCCCGTCCAGCCCCGCAAGCTCCGGCCCTGGGCGTCCACCGCCGAAGGACGCGATGACCAGCGGCAGCACCGCCTGGTCCAGCCACGGGTCCATCGGCTGGCAGGCCAGAACCTCCGGCCGGTCGCGCCAGAGGCGGGTGGCCCAGTCCAGATAGCGCGCCCCGAAGTCCTGCGGGCGGCTGTGGAAGAACCAGCCCGCGTTGAAATAAAGATAGCGCTGCCAGTAATCCTCCGGCTCCTCGGGGGCGAGGGTTGGCTCGAACGGCACATCGAACAGTTCGTAAAGCGCCTTCCACGTTTCCCCGACCGTGGGGCCATACGGCTCTTCCTGCGGCCAGGTGTTTTCCCGCTTCATCGAGGCCGAGGGGCGGTCGAAGTCGAAGGTCACCTTGGCGAAGCTGTCGGTGATGATCGTGTCGGTGTCCAGAAACAGGAACGGCTCGTTCGGAAGGGCCGACAGCGCCTCGATCTTGTTGCCGTTGGGATAGGCCGCGCCGAACACCTCGGACTTGAAGGGAATGATCTCGGCGTCCAGCTCGCGCAGCAGGTCGCGGGTCTTCTTGCTGATGCGGGGATCCTCGTCGCCCCAAAGACGACCCGGCTGGGGTTCGGCGATGAACAGTGTGCCCGGAAAGTCCGGATCCGCCAGGCGGAGGGAGGCGGCCAGGATGACGGCTTCGTATTCCAGCCGGCCGGATTGCGCGATCGCGAGGATGTTGAAGGACTGACGTGCCATGAGCTTCCCGAATGCAGCGTTCACCAACCTTTATAAAGGGTTGTCGGCCGGAGGGAAGGAAAGATGGTGGGCGACCCTGGAATCGAACCAGGCACGAGTCGCCTCGGCGGAGTTACAGTCCGCTGCCGCACCTTGCAGCACGTCGCCCACTGGAGGCGGGACATAAAGAAGCCTGTCGCGGGCGTCAAGCGGGAAAGTTCCGCTTGCACGCGCGGGCCCGTCGGGCGATTGTCGCGGCCTTCCAAAGGAGCCAAGCGATGAGCAAGAAACCGGTCTGGGTGATCGAGAAGGAGCGGGCCAAGCGCGCCTCGGCCGCCGAGACGGTGTGGCTGTTCGGCATCCATGCCGTGCGCGATGCCCTGCTGAATCCCGCGCGCGAGAAATTGCGCCTGGTCGTGACGAAGAACGCGGCCGACCGTCTGGCCGACGCCATTCCTGAAAGCGGGATGGAGCCGGAGATTGTCGATCCCCGCAAGTTCGACGTGCCGATCGATCCCGAATCGGTGCATCAGGGCGCGGCGCTGGAAGTGAAGCCCCTGTCTTGGGGCAGCCTGGACGAGATCTGCGCCTCGGGCGAAGGCGCACCCCTGGTGGTGTGCCTGGACCGCGTGACCGATCCGCACAACGTGGGCGCCGTGTTGCGGTCGGCCGAGGTGTTCGGCGCCCGCGCCGTGATCGCGCCGCACCGTCATTCGGCACCGGAAACAGGCGCGCTGGCCAAGACCGCCTCGGGCGCGCTGGAACGCCAGCCCTATCTGCGCGTGCAGAACCTGTCGGATGCGATGGAAGATCTGCGCGGCATGGGCTTCGTCCTTCTGGGGCTGGAAGGGGAGGCGGATGTCACCCTTGGCGAGGCGCTGGCCGAAGTGGGCGATCGTCCCGTCGCGCTGGTGCTTGGCGCGGAAGGCCCGGGATTGCGCGAAAAGACGCGCGACACCTGCGACCGACTGGTGCGCATCCCCTTCACGGGGGCCTTTGGCTCGCTCAACGTGTCCAACGCGGCGGCCATCTCGCTTTATGCGGCAATCACGCGGCAGTGACTTGCACGTCTGTGGCCCCTATGTCACATGGGACGCAGAACGACGACGGGTTGATTGACAGGATCAAGTTTTTTCGGTCGAAGTGTTCACAGAATCGCGAAAGGGCTTCCAATTTGTTTTGGGGGCCCTATTCTATTTCAAGGACGGGGCCGGAACCCCCGTTTCCTGACTTCACTGTCCCTCGTTCCGTAACTTCGCCCGGTCTTCGTGATCGGGCGTTTTTTTTAGCCGGAGGCGTGAATGAGCCAAAGCGACGAGATGATCCGCGAGATCCTGCGCAGCACCCGCACCATTGCCGTCGTGGGCTGGTCGCCCAACCCCGGGCGGGCCAGCCATCAGGTCGCGGCCTTCCTGAAAACCCGCGGTTATCGTGTCTTCCCCGTCAATCCCGGACATGCGGGGGCGGAGGCTTTGGGCGAAACGGTGGTGGCCGATCTCCCCTCGCTTCCCGTAGTGGTGGACATGGTGGACATCTTCCGCCGGTCCGAGGATGTGCTGCCCGTGGTCGAACAGGCCGTGGCGCTGGAGGGGGTGAAGACGATCTGGATGCAGCTGGGCATCTCCAACGCCGAAGCGCGGGCCTTGGCCGAGGCCCGCGGTGTTCAGGTGGTGGAAGATCGTTGCCCGGCGATCGAGATCCCGCGCCTCAGCGTTTAGCCTTTTCCTCGATCCCCGAAGTGCCTTCGCGCCGTTCCAGTTCGGCCAGCACCTCGGCCAGCGTCACGTCGCGTGCGGCCAGCATGACCAGCAGGTGATAAAGCACGTCCGCCGCTTCCGACGTCAGCTTCGCGCGGTCGCCTTTCACGGCCTCGATGATGGCCTCCACGGCCTCCTCGCCGAACTTCTCGGCGCATTTCTCGGGGCCCTTGGCCAGCAGCTTCGCGGTCCAGGACGTGTCGGGATCGGCCCCCTTGCGGGAGGCCACCGTGGCGGCAAGGCGTTCCAGCGCGGTCATGCCATCCTCATCGGAATGCCGGCGGCGGCCATGTGGGCCTTGGCCTCGCCGATCGTGTGGGTGCCGAAGTGGAAGATCGACGCGGCGAGCACAGCCGACGCGCCGCCTTCCGTGACGCCTTCCACCAGATGGTCCAGCGTGCCGACCCCGCCTGAGGCGATGACGGGCACGTTCACCGCGTCCGAGATCGCGCGGGTCAGCGGGATGTTGAAGCCCGACCGTGTGCCGTCCCGGTCCATGGAGGTCAGCAGGATCTCGCCCGCGCCCTTGGCGGCCACGGTGCGGGCGAAGTCGACCGCGTCGATGCCGGTGGATTTGCGGCCGCCATGGGTGAAGATCTCCCACCGGCCCGGCTCCACGGTCTTGGCGTCGATGGCGACGACGATGCACTGGCTGCCGAAACGGTCCGCCGCGCGCGCCACCACGTCCGGATCCGCCACGGCGGCCGAGTTGAAGGACACCTTGTCGGCCCCCGCCAGCAGCAGGGCGCGCACATCCTCGGGCGTACGGACGCCGCCACCCACCGTCAGGGGCATGAAGCAGTGTTCCGCCGTGCGCGTCACGAGGTCGAACATCGTGCCGCGGTTTTCATGCGTCGCGTGGATGTCGAGAAAGCACAACTCGTCCGCGCCCGCCGCATCATAGGCGCGCGCCGCTTCCACCGGGTCGCCGGCGTCGATCAGGTCGATGAAGTTCACGCCCTTGACCACGCGGCCATCGGCGACGTCCAGGCACGGAATGATGCGGGTTTTCAGCATGGGGCCACCGGCGGGTGAAAGGTTGCGGTCAGCGAAGAACGGCCAGCGCCTCGGCCAGGTCGATCGCGCCATCGTACAGCGCGCGCCCCGAAATGGCACCGGCGATCACGCCCGTGTCGCGCAGGGCTGTCAGGTCCGACATCCGCGATACCCCGCCCGAGGCGATGACCGGGATCGACACGGCGCGGGCCAGCGCCTCCGTCGCCTCGATGTTGGGACCGCCCATGGCGCCGTCGCGGTCGATGTCGGTGTAGATGATGGCGGCCACGCCCGCATCCTCGAAGCTGCCGGCAAGGTCGGTCACCATGACGTCCGTCTCCTCGGCCCAGCCCTTGGTCGCGACGCGGCCCTTGCGGGCGTCGATGCCCACGGCGACGCGGCCGGGGAAGGCGCGGGCGGCCTCCCGCACCAGATCCGGGTTCTCCACCGCGACGGTGCCAAGGATGACGCGGGCAAGGCCCTTGTTCAGCCACATCTCGATCGTGGCCATGTCACGGATGCCGCCGCCCAGCTGGCAGGGCACGTCTACGGCGGACAGGATCGCCTCCACCGCCGCGGCGTTCACCGGCTGCCCGGCGAAGGCGCCGTTCAGGTCCACCAGATGCACCCATTCGCAGCCCGCATCCACGAACTTGGCGGCCTGAGCCGCCGGATCGTCGCCGAACACAGTGGCTGCCTCCATCTCTCCGCGTAACAGGCGCACGCACTGGCCGTCCTTGAGGTCGATGGCGGGGTAAAGGATCATGGCGCGGCTCCGGTTGCTTTGCCGCTTCCTAGCGCGGCTTCGGCGTCCGCGCAAACCTTGCCGCAGGGCAGGGGCGGATTACCTGCGCCAGATGCGTATCCTTGCCCTGCTGCTCATGGCCAGCCCCGCCTTCGCCGCCGACCCGATCGAGGGGACCTGGCGCACCACGCCCAATGGCAAGGGCGGGGTGGGACTTGTGCAGGTCGCGCCCTGCGGCACGGGTTTTTGCGGCACGGTTGCGGGTGATCTGGACGCGCGGGGGCAGGTGGTGCCGTCCGACATCCAGGGGCGGGCGGTGTTCCAGAACGTCCAAGGGGCGAACGGCAGCTATTCCGGTGGGCGCGTCATCAATCCGACCAATGGAAAAAGCTATGCCGCCCGCCTGATCCTGAAAGGCGACACGCTGGACGTGGGCGGCTGCCTTCTGGGCATCTGCCGGTCGGGCGGGGTGTGGCAGCGCCTGGATTAAGGGCGCCAGGCCAGGAAGTTGCGGATCAGGCGCATGCCGGTCGCCTGCGATTTTTCCGGGTGGAACTGGGTGCCGACCATGTTGTCGCGCCCGATGATGGCCGTAATCTGTGTCCCGTAGTTCGCATAGGCCAGCCGTTCCGCCGGATCCGTCACCCGGAAGTGATAGGAATGGACGAAATAGGCGTGATCGCCCGTGGCGATCCCCTCCAGCACGGGGTGCGGGTGGTCGATCACCAGATCGTTCCAGCCCATATGCGGCACCTTCAGGGACGGGTCGTCCGGCGTGATCTTCACGACCTCGCCTCCAACCCAATCGAAGCCGCGCACATCCTCGTACTCGCGGCCCCAGGTGGTCATCATCTGCATGCCCACGCAGATGCCAAGGAAAGGCCGGCCCTTCACGGTGACCGATTCCTCGATCGCCTCGAACAGCCCTCCATAGGCCCCCAATGCGCGGCGGCAGGCGGGGAAGGCACCGTCTCCCGGCAGCACGATGCGGTCGGCGCGGGCCACATCCTCGGGCTTGTCCGTCACGATCACGGTGCCGCCGGTTTCGGCCGCCGTCTTCTGGAACGCCTTTTCCGCCGAGTGCAGGTTGCCGCTGTCGTAATCGACCAGAACCGTCAGCATCAAAGCATTCCTTTCGTCGAAGGCAGGCCGGGGCTGCGGGGATCGGGCTCCACCGCTTCGCGCAGGGCGCGGGCGACGGCCTTGAAGGTGGCTTCGGCGATGTGGTGGCTGTTGACGCCGTGGATCAGGTCCACGTGCAGCGTGATGCCGGCATGGGTGGACAGGGCCTGGAAGAACTCCCGTACAAGCTCGGTGTCGAAGGACTTGATGGCGGGCGTGGGGAAGGGGACGTTCCAGATCAGGAAGGGGCGGGCCGACAGGTCCAGCGCGCAACGCACCAGCGCGTCGTCCATCGCAAGATGGAACGAGCCGTAGCGGCGAATGCCGCGCTTGTCGCCCAAAGCCTTGGTCAGCGCCTGACCGATGGCGATGCCGCAATCCTCGACCGTGTGGTGGTCGTCGATATGGGTGTCGCCGGTGGCGCGCAGCGTCAGGTCGATCAGGGAATGGCGCGACAGCTGGTCCAGCATGTGATCGAAGAAGCCGACGCCGGTCTGCACGTCGTAAACGCCCGTTCCGTCCAGGTTGACGGTCAGCGTGATGTCGGTTTCGGCGGTCTTGCGGGTGATGTCTGCGGTGCGCATCGCGGGTCTCCTTGTCCGGGGCCTTATAGGCGGCGGAAGAAATCCCTGCAATGTCTTGGTGATCTGGAGCGGGCGAGGCGATTCGAACGCCCGACCCTAACCTTGGCAAGGTTATGCTCTACCCCTGAGCTACGCCCGCGCTTCAGATCATCGGTCCAATTGGAGCGGGCGAGGCGATTCGAACGCCCGACCCTAACCTTGGCAAGGTTATGCTCTACCCCTGAGCTACGCCCGCACCGTTTGGACTGGCGGGGATTTAGGCCACGGCGCCGACGGGCGCAAGAGGAAAAATGAAGGCCAGCGAAAACAAAAGGGCGGCACCCACGGGTGCCGCCCTTTCTGACGCTGGCATGGCTGGCTGGCGGCGCAAAGCGCGGCTGGCTGGCGTGCCGGCGAAACTTATTCCGCCGCGATCTGGCCCGTGAAATGGCCGCACCAGTCATTTGCCGTCACGACCGGCCAGAAACCGCGCGCGTCGGCGGAGGGTTGCGTGACAGGCGGGTTGAAGCGGCACAGGCCGGCATCACGAACCGCCGGGGTTCCGTTGGCGACGTGGTCTTCGAAGAACACGCACTCGGCGCAATGTTTGGTCATATCCGAATCTCCATCAGAAGCTTGTTCATTCGGAGGCGCTCGGCCTTCCTTGGAATCAATCTAAGTCGACATACGCAGAACGTCAAGAAAAATAACCAATAAAAACATATAGATGACAGGTTCAGTCAGGTATGAAGGTCCAAGAAAAACAGTCGGTTTTGAAAGCAAAACGGTCGGCTTTACGTGCCTCCTGCCGAAGTCCCTGGCACCACATCGCTTTCTGGTGAACAGACCGCGAACGCTTTTCATTTGTCCCATCACGGGCTATCTTCCCATCCATGACCGGATCCGATGATTTCGATGCCTTCGAGGCGGCGGTGCCGCTGAGCCAGCGCGCCATGGCGGCGCGTCCCACCCCTTATCTGGAGGACCTGAACCCCGCACAGCGCGCGGCGGTGGAGGCCCTGGACGGTCCCGTGCTGATGCTGGCCGGGGCGGGGACGGGCAAGACCAAGGCGCTGACCTCGCGAATCGTGCACCTGCTGAACACGCAGCGGGCCCGCCCGAACGAGATTCTGGCCGTGACCTTCACCAACAAGGCCGCGCGCGAGATGAAGGACCGCGTGAGCCGCCTGCTCGGCGGGATGGAGGGGATGCCCTGGATGGGCACCTTCCATTCGATCAGCGTGAAGATCCTGCGGCGCCATGCCGAACTTGTGGGGCTGAAGTCGAACTTCACGATTCTGGACACTGACGACCAGATCCGCCTGCTGAAGCAATTGATCGTCGCCGCCAACATCGACGAGAAACGCTGGCCCGCGCGGATGATGGCGGGAATCATCGACGGCTGGAAGAACCGCGCCTGGACCCCGCGCCGCGTGCCGGCGTCCGAGGCTGGCGCCTTCAACCACCGCGGGACGGAAATCTACGAACAGTATCAGGACCGGCTGAAATCCCTGAACGCGGTCGATTTCGGCGACCTGCTGCTGCATGTGCTGACGATCTTCCAGGATCATCCCGACGTGCTGGCGCAATACCAGCGCTGGCTGCCCTACATCCTCGTGGACGAATATCAGGACACCAACTCGGCCCAGTATCTGTGGCTGCGGCTTCTGGCGCAGGCCCACAAGAACATCTGCTGCGTGGGGGACGACGACCAGTCGATCTACGGCTGGCGCGGTGCCGAGGTGGGCAACATCCTGCGATTCGAAAAGGATTTTCCCGGCGCCAAGGTCATCCGGCTGGAGCAGAACTACCGCTCCACCGAACACATCCTTGCGGCCGCCTCGGGCGTGATCGCGACCAATGCGGGGCGTCTGGGCAAGACGCTGTGGACCGCCGCCAAGGGTGGCGAGAAGGTGCGCCTTATCGGCCACTGGGACGGCGAGGAGGAAGCCCGCTGGATCGGCGAGGAGATCGAGGCGATGCAGCGCGGCACGCGGCGCATGGATCCGGTCGGCCTTGATTCGATGGCGATCCTTGTCCGCGCCTCCCACCAGATGCGCGCGTTCGAGGACCGGTTCCTGACCATCGGTCTGCCCTACCGCGTGATCGGCGGCCCGCGCTTCTATGAACGGTTGGAGATTCGGGACGCGATGGCCTATTTCCGGCTGGCGGTGTCGCCGGACGACGATCTGGCGTTCGAACGCGTGGTGAACACACCGAAGCGCGGCTTGGGTGACAAAGCGCAGCAATCCATCCAGCGGGCGGCACGCGAGGCTGACATGCCTCTTCTGGAAGGCGCGCGCGCGCTTCTGGCGCAGGGCGGGATCGGCGGCAAGGGCGCGGGCCAGCTGCGCCAGTTCGTCGAAGGCATCGACCGCTGGCACGCGGCCACCCTGCGCGAGCACAACCATATCGAGCTGGCCGAGACGATCCTTGACGAATCCGGCTACACCGCCATGTGGCAGAACGACAAGACGCCCGAGGCGCCGGGCCGGCTGGAAAACCTCAAGGAACTCGTGAAGGCGCTGGAGCAGTTCGAGAACCTTCAGGGATTCCTTGAACACGTGGCCCTGATCATGGACAACGAGCAGGGGGAGGTGGGGGAGAAGGTGTCCATCATGACCTTGCACGCGGCCAAGGGGCTGGAGTTTCCCGCAGTCTTCCTTCCCGGTTGGGAGGATGGGCTGTTCCCGTCGCAGCGCGCCATGGACGAATCCGGCCTGAAAGGTCTGGAGGAGGAACGGCGGCTGGCCTATGTCGGCATCACGCGGGCCGAACGGATCTGCACCGTGTCCTTTGCCGCCAACCGCCGCGTCTACGGGCAATGGCAATCGGCGCTTCCGTCGCGCTTCATCGACGAACTGCCCGCCGCGCATGTGGAGGTGCTGACACCGCCTGGCCTTTACGGGGGCGGCTTCGGCGCGGCGGCGACACCGATGGACCAGCGGGTGGCAAGCGCGGACGTCTACAACTCCCCAGGATGGAAGCGGATGCAGGATCGCGCCACGTCGCGGCCCATGTCGCAGCCCCGCGAATCAAAGAACGTGGTGATCGACCTTCAGGCCGTGGCCAAGTTCACGACGGGCGATCGCGTGTTCAGCACGAAGTTCGGCTATGGCACCGTGCAGGGCGTGGAAGGCGACAAGCTGGACGTGGCGTTCGACAAGGCCGGGTCGAAGAAGATCGTCGCCAGCTTCGTCGTGGCCGCCGATCGGGCGGACGACGTTCCCTTCTGACACCACCGGACACCGGACAAAAGAAAACGGCGGCACCCAGGGAGGAGGAGGGGTACCGCCGTTTCTGTCACGTCCGGCCCAGGGAGGAGGAGGGGCCGTCGATCTGAAGGAACATCGCCCAGGGAGGAGGAGGGGCGCCGTTCCAGCCTTGCAGCCACCGGGGAGGAGGTGGTGACCGAAGAGGGTGGCAGCGCCCAGGGAGGAGGAGGGGCGCCGCCATATCGTCAGTGGCCAGGGAGGAGGAGGGCCACCGATGAAACTTTTTGCGGCGACCCCAGGGAGGAGGAGAGGGTCGCCGCGTAACGGACGGCCCAGGGAGGAGGAGGGGCCGAACGCATCTTGTGTGAAGCACGAGGCTTCGAACAGGTGCGGCAACATCAGGGAGGGGATGCTACCGCTCTTCGTAAGGCCCAGGGAGGAGGAGGGGCCAGACGAGGAAACTTACTTGCCGTATGCGGCTTCGCGGGCCACATTGCGGATGGACATCCGGTTCAGCCCCAGATCACCCAGTTCGCGGGCCGACAGGGCGTTGAGTTCGGCCACCGTCTGGCGATACAGGGCGCGGCGCTGGAGGCCCGACTTGATCACGTCGAGCAGGCCACCGAAGCGGAAACCGTCGCGAGCGATCTGAGCGGAGGCTGCCTGAGCCATGGTCTTTCACCTTGTGTCTGTGTTTGCGCTATCTTCGGCGGTTGCCATGTCCGGCGCTGTTGAAGCCAATGTGCGGGTTTTGCTGCACCTGCACAATCCCGCTTCGCGTCAACGCTGCCATGCAGCATCCGCATGGCTGGCCCGGCGCACCGCATACGTCCTGCACGGCACTGCCCGAAAAGCGGGCAGGTCGTGAACAACGCCTTGCGCTTCCACCGGTTCTGACCAAGTTGTCGCTGGACTGTCACAGGAGTGGACCATGACCCCAAGCCGCGATTCCATCCTTGCCGCACTGGACCGGATCGAGGTTCCGGGCGGAACGCTCGTGTCGCGCGACATGGTGCGCGCGCTGGTCATCGAGGAGGGCGCCGTCCGCTTCGTGATCGAGGCGGCCTCGGCCGAGCAGGCCCGCCTGATGGAGCCCGTGCGCGCCCGGGCGCAGGCCGCGCTGGAGGCCCTGCCGGGCGTCCGCTCCGCCTCGGTGGTGCTGACGGCCGAGGCGGCCGCGCCGAAGCTGAAGCTGGGGCGACATCCCACGCCGGACCAGGGGCCGCAGGCCGTTCCCGGCGTCCAGCGCATCCTGGCCATCGGGTCCGGCAAGGGTGGGGTGGGCAAATCCACCGTGTCGTCGAACCTCGCAGTGGCGCTGGCGCGGCAGGGGCGGCGGGTCGGGCTTCTGGACGCCGACATCTACGGTCCTTCGCAGCCGCGGATGATGGGCGTGTCGAAGCGTCCGGCCTCGCCCGATGGAAAGACGATCATCCCGCTGAAGGCGCATGGCGTGACGATGATGTCCATAGGCCTGATGGTGAAGGAGGAGGAGGCCATCGTCTGGCGCGGGCCCATGCTGATGGGTGCGTTGCAGCAGATGCTGGGACAGGTGGCATGGGGGGAGCTGGACGTTCTTCTGGTCGACCTGCCGCCCGGCACCGGGGACGTGGCCATGACCCTGTGCCAGCGCACGCAGCTGACCGGCGCCATCGTCGTGTCCACCCCGCAGGATGTGGCGCTTCTGGACGCGCGCAAGGCCCTGGACATGTTCCACCGGCTGGGCACCCCGGTTCTGGGCCTGATCGAGAACATGAGCGTGTTCGTCTGTCCCAATTGCGGCCACGAATCCCACATCTTCGGTCACGGCGGCGTGGCGGCCGAAGCGGCGCGTCTGGATGTGCCTTTCCTGGGGGAGCTTCCCCTGGAGTTGTCGGTGCGTCTCGCGGGCGATGCCGGAACGCCGGTCGCGGCGGGGGAAGGGCCCATGGCCGACGCCTATGCCCGTCTGGCTCAGCGCCTGATCGGCGGCGATCTCGCCTGATCCGGGATCGGCTGGGACGGACGGGATTTTCCGGGACGGCCTGACATTTCAAAGAATCACGAAACGGCGAGGCGGGGGCGCGGCGGGCAAAACCTGTGGCGCCCCCGCCGCATTGGGGCGGGAATGAGCGAGTTTCAGCACAGCGGCTGGGACAATCTGGGCGGGCGAAAAAACACAAGATAGGGTGCGGCAACCGCTGAATATCGCTAAATCTTGAAGTAATTTACAATCTTGGGAAGATGTGGATCGGAAGGGTGCCTCTGGCGTCACAAAATGTTCCGGAACAAGACCCATTTTTTTCCTTTACGTCCCACCTCATCCCATGTCATCCCTGTTCTCACGACGACGAGGGCGGCAGTTGAACAGGGGCACGCAAAGACCCCGAAACGGCAAGAACCTTTCAGGTTTCATACAGGCAACCGCTTTCGTCACCAAAAACAGATCCGGCGCGCGGCCGAGCAGTCATCCCCCGAGGTGGGCGCGCGCAGCTGGACACCCAGCGATGGGACAGACCGGCGGATCGGGCAGTGGCAGCCGCTCGATCCGCCGTTTTCCGTTCGGGGATCCCCCTCGGACATGAAGGCAGGATGCGGGTGTGTCGGAAGCGTTCAGAGGCGAGTTCAACCAGAAGGTTGACGCGAAGGCGCGGGTCCTGATCCCCGTCGCCTTTCGCCGCGTGCTTCAGGACGGCGACCCGCTGGCCAAGGAAACCAACCGCCCGCGCATCGTGATGGTGTATGGCGACGCGCGCCGCAAGTTCGTCGAATGCTACACCATGGCCGAAATGGCGCTGCTGGAGCAGAAGATCCTTCTGTTGCCCGCCGGTTCGCCCCAGCGCCGCATCCTGGAGCGCAACTACATCACCCTGTCCGCCACGATCGAGGTGGACGAGGATGGACGCATCGTCCTGCCGCCCAAGGTCCGCGACAAGCTGGGCCTGTCCGCCGACGCCATCAAGGCCACAGTGGAGGCGGTGTTCGCCGGCACGCTCAACACCTTCCAGATCTGGACCCGCGACGCCTTCGACGAGGAGCTTGCCGCCCGCGAGGACGAGGAGCTGGCCCTTCTGGAGGGCGGTGTCGACATGCTGACCCTGTTGCAAGGCTGATTATGGACGCCCCCCACGTTCCCGTTCTTCTGACCCCGCTGCTGGCGGCGGTGGCGCCGGTTTCCGGCCTTTGGCTGGATGGCACCTTCGGCGCCGGCGGCTACACCCGCGGCCTGATCGAGGCGGGGGCCGACCACGTCATCGGCATCGACCGCGATCCCCTGGCGCTGGAGATGGCGGCGAAGACGGATTGGGACGGCAAGGTCAAACTGGTCGCCGGCACCTTCTCGGATCTTGACGACCATGGTCCGCTGGATGGGGTGGTGCTGGATCTGGGGGTCTCCTCCATGCAGCTGGATCTGGCCGAACGGGGCTTTTCCTTCATGAAGGACGGCCCCTTGGACATGCGGATGAGCCAAGACGGCGAATCTGCCGCCGATCTGGTGAACACCGCCTCCGACACCGTTCTGGCCGACATCCTGTATCACTTCGGCGAGGAGCGGGCCTCGCGCCGCATCGCGGGCGCCATCGTTCGGGCCCGTGCCGAAAAGCCGATCACCACCACCCTGCAACTGGCCGAAATCGTGGCGAAATGCCTGCCGCGCCCGAAGCCGGGGCAAAGCCATCCCGCCACCCGCAGCTTCCAGGCGCTGCGCATCGCGGTGAACACCGAATTCGATCAGCTGGTGCTGGGGCTGGAGGCGGCGGAGCGTGCCCTGAAACCAGGCGGCAAGCTGGCGGTCGTGACCTTCCATTCGCTGGAAGACCGCATCGTCAAGCGCTTCTTCCAGCACCGGTCCGGGCAGGAATCGCAGGCCAACCGCTATGCCCCCGCCGTGCAGACCGAAGCGCCGCGCTTCGTGCCGCTGACCAGGCGCGCCGTCGGCCCGGACGAGGACGAGCTGGCGGTGAACCCGCGTTCCCGCTCGGCCAAGCTGCGGGTGGGGCAGCGCACCGACGCGCCCGCCGGTCGCACCGATCCTTCCGTTCTGGGCGTGCCGATGCTGCCGAAGAAGGGAGGGCGCTGATGCGTCCGTTCCTGTACATCGTCAGCTTTCTGGCCGTGATGTTTCTGGCCTTCTGGGCGTATCGCGAAAACTACACCACGCAGAACATGCTCAAGGAAGTGTCGTCGCTGAACCGCCAGATCGCGGACCTGCGCACGCGGCTGGCCATGCAGAACGCCGAATGGGCCTTCCTGAACCGTCCGGACCGCTTGCAGGATCTGGTCAATGCCAATTTCGACCGCCTTCAACTGCTGCCGATGACCGCCGCCCAGTTCGGCGGGCCGGAGCAGGTGACCTATCCGCCCGAACCGCTGTTCGGCCTGACCATTGATCCCAACGCCGCGCAGGATGAGCTGATCCCATGATCCGAGTGCCGCTTCGCCCGCTTGCCCGCATCCTTTCGGCCCGTCAGATGGGCGGCGACCCCGACGCGATCGAGCGTGAGAACCTGCGCCTGCGGCACGAAAGCATGCGTGACCGTGCCCGGACGCGCGCCGAAGGCCGCCTTCTGTTCATGGGCCTCGCGTTCTTCATGATCTTCCTGGTGATCGGCGTGCGGATGGGACTTCTGGCCTCGGACGAGCCGACGGAGCCGCGCCTGGCCCTTCCGGGGCACGAGATTTCAGCCAACCGGGCGGACATCGTGGACCGCCGCGGCCGGATCCTGGCCACGAACATGCAGACCTATGCGCTGTACGCCCACCCGCAGGACATGGTCGATCCGCACCATGTCGCCGTGGAACTGGGCAAGCTGTTCCCCGAGATGGACGCCGCCGCGCTGGAGCGTCGTTTCACCGACGGGCGCAAGTTCATGTGGATCCGCAAGAAACTGTCGCCCGAACAGATGCAGGCGGTTCACGACATCGGCGATCCGGGGCTGCTGTTCGGCCCGCGCCAGATGCGCCTTTATCCGAACGGGACGCTCGCCTCGCATGTGCTGGGCGGGGCGACCTTCGGCGCCGAAGGCGTGGCCTCGGCCGAGGTGGTCGGCATGGCGGGGATCGAACGGTTCGAGGATGCGCGCCTGCGCGACCCGGCCCAGACCGAGCCGCTGGCCTTGTCGCTGGACATGACGTTGCAGCAGGCGGTCACCGACGTGTTGGACGCCGGCATGAAGATGATGAACGCCAAGGGCGCCGCCGGCGTGCTGATGGACGTCAAGACGGGCGAGGTGCTGAGCCTCGTGTCGTTGCCCGACTTCGACCCGAACGACCGGCCCGCGCCGCTGCTGACCGGGGATCCGGGCGACAGCCCCCTGTTCAACCGCGCCGTGCAGGGGGTCTATGAACTCGGCTCCACCTTCAAGATCTTCACGGCGGCCAATGGCATCCAGCTGGGGCTGGTCACGCCCGACACCATCATCGACGGCAACGCGCCGCTGATCTGGGGCAAGTACCGCATCAACGAATTCGAAGGCCACAACTACGGCATGCAGACGGTGGCGGAGGTGATCCAGCATTCGTCGAACGTGGGTACCGCGCGCATCGCGCTGGAGATCGGGGCTGAACGCCAGAAGGTGTTCATGCGCTCGCTCGGCCTGTTCGACCCGTCGCCGATCGAACTGGTGGAAGCGCCGGGTGCCAAGCCCATCGTGCCCCCCCGCTGGCCCGAGATCGTGACGATCACCACCTCCTATGGGCACGGCATCGCGGCCAGCCCGATGAATCTGGCCGCCGCCTACGCCACCATCGCCAATGGCGGTGCCAAGGTGACGCCGACGCTGCTGAAGCGGGATGGTCCGGTGCATGGCGAACAGGTCATGTCCTCCGAGGTCGCGGCGCAAGCCGTGCACATGCTGCGGCTTGTAGTCACCAAAGGCACGGCCAGCTTCGCGCGCATCCCCGGCTATCCAGTGGGGGGCAAGACGGGCACGGCCGACAAGCCCAACCCGCATGGCGGTTATTATAAGGACCGCGTTGTGAACACCTTCGCTTCGGTCTTCCCGACCAACGACCCGAAATATGTTCTGGTGGTGACGTTGGACGAGCCTTCGGACAACACCCTGGCCCGGCCGCGCCGTTCGGCGGGCTGGACCGCCGTGCCCGTCGCCGCCGAGGTGATCCGCCGCGTTGTTCCCCTTCTGGGCCTGCGCCCGACCGAGGAGCCGGAGGAAGCCGTGGCCGAACTGACCGCGAACGTGGAATGACGGAGACCGCATGGCACGACCGACCAAATCCCTGGCCGATCTGGGCCTGACCGCGCGCGGCGGCCGCGAAGCGCGGATCGCCGGACTGGCCGCCGACAGCCGCCAGGTGCGCGACGGCTTCCTGTTCGCGGCCCTTCCTGGCAGCCACGCCCATGGCGCGGATCACGTGCCCATGGCGGTGGAGCAGGGGGCGGTCGCCATCCTGACCGACGCGGCCGGGGCCGCCCGCATCGGGGCCGTCGATGTCGCGGTGATCGTGGCCGAGGATCCCCGCCAGTCGCTGGCCGGGTCCGCCGCCCTGTGGTTCGGGGCCCAACCCGCGACGATGGTCGCGGTGACGGGCACCAACGGCAAGACCTCCGTCGCCACCTTTGCGCGGCAGATCTGGGCGCTGCTCGGCCGTGCGGCCATCAACATCGGCACCACCGGCGTGGAAGGGGCATGGACCGCCCCGTCGCCCCACACGACGCCTGAACCCATCACCCTGCACCGCCTGCTGGCCGAGGCCGCGCAGGCCGGCGTCACCCATGCCGCGATGGAGGCGTCCTCGCACGGGCTGGACCAGCGCCGGCTGGACGGGGTGCACCTGAAGGCAGCCGGGTTCACGAACTTCACGCAGGACCATCTGGATTATCACGGCACGTTCGACGCGTATTTCGACGCCAAGGCCGGGCTGTTCACCCGTCTTCTGCCGCCCGAAGGCGTGGCGGTCGTCAATCTGGACGATCCGCGCGGGATGGATGTGGCCCGTCTGGCCGCCGAACGCGGCATCGCCACGATGGGCGTCGGGGCAGGGGACAAGGCCGATCTGCGCATCCTCGCCCAGCGCTTCGACGCCACGGGGCAGGAGCTGCGTCTGCACTGGAAAGGCGCGGCCCATCAGGTGCGCCTGAACCTGATCGGCGGCTTCCAGGCACAAAACGTCGCGCTCGCGGCCGGCCTTGTCATCGGCGCTGGCGCCCCCGCGCGGGAGGTGTTCGAGGTTCTGCCCGACCTGACCGGCGTGCGCGGCCGGATGCAACTGGCCGCCACGCGCCGCAACGGGGCGGCGGTTTATGTCGACTACGCCCACACGCCCGACGCGATCGCGACGGCGCTGAAAGCCCTGCGCCCGCATGTGATGGGCCGCATCGTCGTCGTCTTCGGCGCGGGCGGCGACCGTGACCGCACGAAGCGTCCGCTGATGGGGGCGGCCGCCGCGAAACATGCCGACATCTGCATCGTCACCGACGACAACCCGCGCTCCGAAGATCCGGCCACGATCCGTGCCGCGATCCTGGAAGCCTGCCCCGAGGCGACGGAAGTCGGCGACCGGGCCGAGGCGATTCTGCGCGGCGTCGATGCGCTGGGCTCGGGCGACGCACTTCTGATCGCGGGCAAGGGGCATGAAACGGGGCAGGTCATCCGCGGTGATGTCTTCCCCTTCGACGATGTCGAACAGGCTTCCGTCGCCGTGGCGGCGCTGGATGGGGTCATATGATCCCGCACGTGACTTCAACCCAAGGAAAGGCGCGGAACCTCGCGGTTCCGCTGCAACGCTGATGACCGATACACCGCTCTGGACCTCCACCGAGGCTGCGGCCGCCACGGGTGGCCGCACCGGCGCATGGGACGCCACCGGCGTGTCCATCGACACCCGCACCCTGAAACCGGGCGACCTGTTCGTGGCCCTGACGGATGTGCGGGACGGCCATGATTTCGTGGAAGCGGCGCTGGCCCGGGGCGCGGCCGCAGCACTCGTGTCCCGCGTGCCCGAAGGTGCGTCCGAAGGCTCGCTTCTGGTGGTGCCGGACGTGCTGCAGGCCTTGCGCGATCTGGGCGCCGCCGCACGGGCGCGGACGAAGGCGAAGGTGATCGGGATCACGGGGTCGGTCGGCAAGACCTCCACCAAGGAGATGTTGCGGGCCGCCCTGTCGGGGCAGGGCCGCGTCCATGCGGCCGAGGCGAGCTACAACAACCACTGGGGCGTGCCGCTGACGCTGGCCCGCATGCCCGCCGACGCGGATTTCGCCGTGATCGAGATCGGGATGAACCATCCCGGAGAGATCGCCCCGCTGGCGCGGCTGGCCGATCTGGACGTGGCGATGATCACGACCGTCGCCCCCGCGCATCTGGCGGCCTTTGCCAATGTGGAGGAGATCGCGCGCGAGAAGGCCGCGATCTTTGAAGGGCTGCGCGCGAACGGCGTGGCGGTCCTGCCGGCCGATCTGGAGGTGACGCCCGTGCTGCTGGAAGGCGCGCAGGGCCATGCCGTGCAGACCTTCGGCACCACCGGCAATTACCGCGCCTGTGACATCCAGGCGACCGAGTTCGCGACTGTGGTGCGCGTCGCGCATGAGGGGCAGGAGCGGCTGTTCAAGGTCGCCACCCCCGGCCGCCATTTCGCGATCAACGGGCTGGGCGTGCTGGCGGTGGCGGACGCCTTGGGCCTTGATCCCGCGCTGACCGCCGCCGATCTGGGCCGGTGGAGCCCGCCCGCCGGCCGCGGCACCCGCGAACGGATCGTGCTGGACCCGGTGGACGACCTGTTCTTCGATCTGGTGGACGACGCGTTCAACGCGAACCCCGCCTCGGTCGCGGCCAGCCTTGATCTGGTGGCGGTGATGCGCCCGCAGGACGGGATGGGCCGCGTGGGCAAGGGCCGCCGCATCGCCGTTCTGGGCGACATGCTGGAACTGGGGAACACGGAGGCCGCGCTGCACGCCGCCATCGCGGACCACCCCGCCATCGCCGCCTATGATTGCATCCATTGCGTCGGTCCCCGCATGCGCGCGTTGCACGAAGCGCTTCCCCGCCGACAGCGGGGGGAGTGGGTGGCCGATGCGCAGGATCTTGCCATGCAGGCGCGAACGCTGGTCGATGCCGGCGACATCGTGCTCGTCAAAGGATCCAAGGGCATCAGGGTCAGCCTCGTGGTTGACGCGCTGCGCAAACTGGGGCAGGGCACGCACTCTTTGGAACAAGGGGCGGACTGATGCTTTCTCTGCTTACGCAACTGTCGGACGGCGGGGATATCTTCAACCTGTTCCGCTACATCACCTTCCGGGCGGGGGGCGCGTTCTTCACGGCACTGGTCTTCGGCTTCCTGTTCGGGCGTCCGCTGATCAACTTCCTGCGCATCAAGCAGAAGAAGGGCCAGCCGATCCGCGCCGACGGCCCGACGACCCACTTCTCCAAGGCCGGCACGCCGACAATGGGGGGGCTCCTGATCCTCACCTCGCTGGTGGTGTCGACGTTGCTTTGGGCGCAGTTGTCGAACCCCTATGTCTGGATCGTGCTGCTGGTGACGCTGGCCTTCGGGCTGATCGGCTTTGCCGACGATTACGCCAAGGTCACGAAGCAGACGACGGCCGGCGTGTCGGGGCGGGTGCGGATGGCGCTGGGCCTGCTGACGGCGCTTCTGGCGACGCTGGCGGCCGCTCATTTCCATCCGGACGCGTTGACCAACGAACTGGCGCTGCCCTTTGTCAGCACGATGATCAACCTCGGCATCTTCTTCATTCCGTTCGGGATGCTGGTGATCGTGGGCTCGGCCAACGCCGTGAACCTGACCGACGGTCTGGACGGGCTGGCCATCATGCCGGTGATGATCGCGTCGGGCACGCTGGGCGCCATCGCCTATGCCGTGGGCCGGGTCGACTTCACGACCTATCTGGGCATCCACTATGTCCCCGGCACGGGGGAGTTGTTGATCTTCGTCGCGGCCCTGATCGGCGGCGGCCTCGGCTTCCTGTGGTACAACGCGCCGCCCGCCGCCGTCTTCATGGGCGACACGGGATCGCTGGCCCTGGGCGGGGCGCTGGGCGCCATCGCCGTCTGCGCGAAACACGAGATCGTCTGGGCCATCGTCGGCGGCCTTTTCGTGGTGGAGGCGCTGTCCGTCATCATCCAGGTCCTGTACTTCAAGAAGACCGGCAAGCGCGTGTTCCTGATGGCCCCGATCCACCACCACTTCGAAAAGAAGGGCTGGGCGGAGCCGCAGATCGTCATCCGCTTCTGGATCATCTCGCTCATCCTCGCGCTGATCGGGCTGGCCACCCTGAAGGTGCGTTGATCTCGTCCTTCCGTCGCCGCATGGTGCGGGCAAATGGCGAAGGGGTGATCAGATGATTCCGGTTCAGGGCTATGCAGGGCGGAAGGTCGCGGTTCTGGGGCTGGGCCGGTCGGGGCTTGCCACAGCGCACGCGCTGGTCGCGGGCGGGGCGGAACCGCTGGTCTGGGACGACAGCCCCGAGGCCCGCGCCCGCGCGGAAGGGGAGGGGTTCACCCCCTTCGACCTGACCCGCAACTCCGCCTTCGACGATGTGGCGGTGCTGATCGTCAGCCCCGGCATCCCGCATCTCTATCCCACGCCGAACAAGGTCATCGCCCGCGCGCTGGAACTGGGCGTGCCGGTGGACAACGACATCGGCCTGTTCTTCCGGTCCTTCGCGACCAAGGACTGGGACGCGTTCGACCAGATGCCGAAGGTGATCTGCGTCACGGGATCGAACGGCAAGTCCACCACCACCGCCCTGATCCACCACATCGTGGAGGAGGCCGGCCGCCCCGTGCAGATGGCCGGCAACATCGGCCGCGGCGTGCTGGATCTGGACCCCGCGCAGGATGGTGAGGTGATCGTGCTGGAACTGTCCAGCTACCAGACCGAACTTGCCCGCGCGCTGACGCCGGATGTTGCGGTCTTCACCAACCTGTCGCCGGACCATCTGGACCGGCATGGCGGCATGGGCGGCTATTTCGCGGCCAAGCGACGGCTGTTCACGCAAGGCGGGCCAGACCGCTGCGTCATCGGCGTGGACGAGATGGAGGGCCGCTTCCTTGCGAACCAACTGTCCGTCGCCCCCGAGGATGACCGCGTGATCCGCATCTCGGTCGAAGGAAAGCTGGAAGGGTTCGGCTGGTCCGTGTCGGCCCGCAAGGGGTTCCTGAGCGAGTGGCGCCGGGGGCGGCAGGTCGCCTCGGTCGACCTGCGGGGGATGACGGGGCTGCCCGGATCGCACAACCATCAGAACGCCTGCGCGGCCTATGCCGCCGCGCGGACACTGGGCCTGAACCCCCGCCAGATCGAGGCGGCTCTGGCCTCGTTCGCGGGCCTGCCGCATCGCAGCCAGCTTGTGGGCGAACGCGGCGACGTGCGATTCGTGAACGATTCCAAGGCGACGAACGTGGACAGCGCGGCCAAGGCCCTGCAGGCCTTCGGGCGCATCCGCTGGATCGCGGGCGGCATGGGCAAGGACGGGGGCATCGCGGCGCTTCAGCCGCATCTGGGATCGGTGGTGAAGGCTTACTTAATCGGCCATTCCGCGCGCGACTTCGCGCTGCAGCTGGGCGGCACCCCGCACGAGATCTGCGAAACCATGGAACGCGCCGTCGAGCGTGCGGCGGCCGAGGCTGAGCCGGGCGACGTGGTCCTTCTGGCCCCCGCCGCCGCAAGCTTCGACCAGTATCCGAATTTCGAAAAGCGGGGTGAGCATTTCACCGCCCTCGTGGCCGCGCTGGGCTAAGGTTTCCGCTGGTCAGACGCCAAGGCATGCGCTACGCTTTGTCACAGACCCGGAAAACCGGGCATGGCAGTGACAGGCAGTTTCCATGACAGAAATGGTTCATGGCGCGATTCCCGCACGGGCGTCGGAGCCGGTTCTTCCCCGTTGGTGGCGGACCATCGACAAGTGGTCCCTGACCTCCATCTTCGTGCTGTTCGGGCTGGGGCTGCTTCTGGCGCTGGCGGCGTCGGTTCCGCTGGCGACACGCAACGGGCTGCCGCAATTCTATTACGTGGAACGTCAGATGTTCTTCGGCGGCATGGCGATGGTCGCGATGGTGACCATTTCCATGATGTCACCCGACATGGTGCGTCGTCTGGGTGTCCTCGGGTTCGCCCTGTCCTTTGTCGCGCTGGTCTTCCTGCCCTTTGCCGGGACGGATTTCGGCAAGGGCGCGATCCGGTGGTACAGCCTTGGCTTCGCATCATTCCAGCCGTCGGAATTCCTGAAGCCCGGCTTCATCATCGTGGCCGGCTGGCTGATGGCCGCGGGGCAGGAGATCAACGGCCCGCCCGGCAAGCGCATCAGCTTCGTGCTGCTGATCGTCATCGCGGGCTTCCTGTCCATGCAGCCCGACTTCGGCCAGACCGCCCTGATCCTGTTCGGGTGGAGCGTGATCTACTTCGTGGCCGGTGCGCCGATGGTGCTGATCCTCAGCTTCATGGGGGCGATCGCCTTCGCGGGCACGCTGTTCTATGAAAGCTCCGAACACTTCGCCCGGCGTATCGACGGGTTCCTGAACCCCGAACTCGACCCGCGGACCCAGCTGGGTTACGCGGCGAACGCGATCATCGAAGGCGGGTTCTTCGGCGTCGGCGTGGGCGAGGGGCAGGTGAAATGGTCGCTGCCCGATGCGCATACCGACTTCATCATCGCTGTCGCGGCCGAGGAATACGGGTTGATCCTCGTCCTCTGCATCATCGCGCTGTACGCCACGGTTGTGGTGCGCAGCCTGTTCCGCCTGATGCGCGAACGCGATCCCTTCATCCGGCTGGCGGGCACGGGATTGGCCTGCATCTTCGGCGTGCAGGCGATCATCAACATGGGGGTGGCAGTGCGCCTGCTGCCCGCCAAGGGGATGACGCTGCCCTTTGTCAGCTATGGCGGATCGTCGGTCATCGCGGCCGGGATCACCGTGGGCATGCTGCTGGCCCTGACCCGCACCCGCCCGCAGGGCGAAATCGGCGACATCCTGTTTAAGCGGAGCCGTTGATGGACGCGACACCGGAAAGCCCCCTCCTGCTCATCGCGGCGGGGGGGACCGGCGGGCATATGTTTCCCGCACAGGCGCTGGCCGAGGCGATGATCGCCAAGGGCTGGCGCGTCAAACTTTCCACCGATGAACGCGGCGCCCGCTATGCCGGCGGGTTCCCGGCTGCGGTGGCGGTGGAACAGGTGGCCTCGGCCACCTTTGCCCGTGGTGGAACGCTGGCGAAGGCGGGTGTTCCGTTCCGCATCGCGCGGGGGGTCTGGACAGCGTATCGCGCCATGCGCCGGGACCGCCCGGCGATGGTGATCGGCTTTGGCGGCTATCCATCCATCCCCGCACTGACGGCGGCCGGGATGTTGCACCTGCCACGCGTGATCCATGAACAGAACGGCGTGCCGGGGCGGGTGAACCGCATTTTCGCCCCGAAGGTGAACGAGGTCGCCTGCGGCATCTGGCCGACAGATTTGCCCAAGGGCGTGAAGGCGATCCACACCGGCAACCCCGTGCGTCAAAGCGTGCTGGACCTTGCGGCCGCCCCCTATGCGGCGCCCGAGGGGATCCTGCAGGTGCTGGTGATCGGCGGCAGCCAAGGCGCCCGCGTGTTGTCGAAGATCGTGCCGGACGCCTTTGGCCGCCTGCCGCGGGCCCTGCGCGAACGCCTGCGCATCAGCCACCAGGCCCGGGCCGAGGATGCCGAGGCCGTCATCCGCACCTATCGCGACAGCGCGATCGAGGCGGAGGTCCGTCCCTTCTTCGACGACGTGCCGCAGCGCATCGCGCAGGCGCAGCTCGTGATCTCCCGCTCGGGTGCAAGTTCCATCGCGGACATCACCGTGATTGGCCGTCCGTCGATCCTGATCCCCTTTGCCGCGGCGGCGGGTGACCATCAGACCGCCAACGCGCGGCCGCTGGTGCAGGGGCAGGCGGCGTCGATCCTGCCCGAAGCGCAGCTTGACGCCATCACCCTTTCCGAACACATCACCGCCATCCTGAACCAGCCGGAGGCCGCGCGCCGCATGGCCGCCAATGCGCTTGCGCTGGGCCGGCCCGATGCCACCGAGCGGCTGGTCGAGGTGGTGGAAGCCCTGAGGACCAAATGAACGCTGCAACCAAGCTGCCGGGAGAACTCGGCCCCATCCATTTCGTCGGCATCGGTGGCATCGGCATGTCCGGCATCGCCGAGGTTCTGATGACGCTGGGCTATTCTGTGCAGGGGTCGGACGCGAAGGCGTCGAAGATCACCGAGCGGCTGGTGGGCCTGGGGGCGACTTTCTTCGAAGGCCAGCGGGCCGAGAACATCGGCGAGGCGGCCGTGGTCGTCATCTCCTCTGCCATCAAGAAGGGCAATCCGGAGCTGGAGGAGGCGCGCCGTCGCCAGCTTCCCGTCGTCCGACGGGCCGAGATGCTGGCCGAACTGATGCGCCTGCGGTCCAACATTGCGGTCGCGGGCACGCATGGAAAAACGACGACCACAACGATGGTGGCGACGCTGCTGGACAAGGGCGGCTTCGACCCCACAGTCATCAATGGCGGCGTGATCCACGCCTATGGCTCCAACGCTCGGGCCGGGGCGGGGGAGTGGATGGTGGTGGAGGCGGATGAGAGCGACGGTTCGTTCAACCGCCTGCCTGCAACCATCGCCATCGTGACCAACATCGACCCCGAGCATATGGAGCATTGGGGCAGCTTCGACGCGCTGCGAAAGGGCTTCCACGATTTCGTGTCGAACGTGCCGTTCTATGGTCTGGCCGTCTGCTGCACCGACCATCCCGAGGTTCAGGCGCTGGTCGGGCGGGTGACGGACCGCCGCATCGTGACCTTTGGCTTCAACGCGCAGGCCGATATCCGGGCGATCAACCTGCGCTATGAAAACGGCATCGCGCATTTCGACGTGGCGCTTCAGGCCGAGGGGACGGTGATCGAGGGCTGCACCCTGCCGATGCCGGGCGATCATAACGTGTCGAACGCCTTGGCCGCCGTGGCCGTGGCCCGCCATCTGGGCATGAAACGGGCCGAGATCCGCGAGGCGCTGGCCGCCTTTGGCGGCGTCAACCGCCGCTTCACCAAGGTGGGGGAGGTCGGTGGCGTCACCATCATCGACGATTACGGCCACCATCCGGTGGAGATCACGGCCGTCCTCAAGGCCGCGCGTCAGGCCACGAAGGGCCGCGTGATTGCCGTCCACCAGCCCCACCGTTATTCCCGTCTGCACAGCCTGTTCGAGGATTTCTGCACCTGCTTCAACGAGGCGGACGTGGTCGCCATCGCCGACATCTACGCAGCGGGCGAGGAGCCGATCGAGGGTGCGGGCCGCGATGATCTGGTGGCCGGCCTGATCGCGCATGGTCACCGCCACGCGCGCGCCATCCTGTCCGAGGATGATCTGGAGCGGCTGGTCCGCGAACAGGCGCGTCCGGGGGACATGGTCGTCTGCCTTGGCGCGGGCACCATCTCGGCCTGGGCGAACGCCCTTCCGGGGAGGCTTGGATGATCGTCGCCCTTCCGGTCGCGTTATGGTTCCTGTGCGCCTTCGTTCTTCGGACACGGCCGAGGGCGGGAATCGGATGGCTGCTGACGCTGACGGGAATACCGATGCTGGGTCTGGTCACATGGCAGGCGGGCCCGCTTTGGGGCTTCGTGGCGATGGCCGTCGCGCTGACGCTGCTGCGGACCCCGTTCCGCACCGTGCGCGCGCGTGCGAGGAGGGCGGTGGAATGATGCCGGACGTGCGCGGGACCATGACCGCCAACCGGCCTATGGCCGACCTCACCTGGCTGCGCGTCGGCGGACCGGCGGACTGGCTGTTCCAACCCGCGGACGAGGAGGATCTGGCGAGCCTCCTGTCCAACCTTCCGGACACGGTGGCCGTGTTCCCGATGGGCGTGGGATCGAACCTGATCGTGCGCGACGGGGGATTGCGGGCCGTTGTGATCCGTCTGGGGCGCGCCTTCAATGAAATTCGGGTGGACGGCGACCGCGTGATTGCCGGTGCCGCCGCGCTGGACGCGCATGTGGCCCGCAGGGCCGCCGAAGCGGGCCGCGACCTGACCTTTTTGCGCACCATACCCGGCAGCATCGGCGGCGCGGTGAGAATGAACGCGGGCTGCTATGGCAGCTACGTTTCCCATCATCTGGAAGAGGTGCGGGCTGTCACGCGGGCCGGGAAGGTCGTGACGATCCCCGCCGCCGAACTGAACCTGCGCTATCGCCAGTCCGACATTCCCGATGGCTGGGTCGTGACGCAGGCCGTGTTCCGCGCCGGGGCAGCGGACCCCGAAGCCTTGGCCGCGCGGATGGCCGACCAGCTGGCCAAGCGCGACGAAAGCCAGCCCACGAAGGACCGCAGCGCCGGTTCCACCTTTCGCAATCCGGTGGGCCACTCCTCCACCGGCCGCGCGGACGATTCGCACGAGTTGAAGGCGTGGAAGGTCATCGACGACGCCGGAATGCGTGGCGCAACCCTGGGTGGAGCGCAGATGAGCGTGAAACATTCCAACTTTCTGATCAATATGGGGGGGGCCACCGCCGCCGATCTGGAGAATCTGGGCGAACTGGTCAGAAAGAGGGTTTCCGAAACCTCTGGTCTTGCATTAGAGTGGGAAATCATGCGGGTCGGAGAATCCGCTGAAAAATAACGAAGAATTAACAGCCGGTTAACGGTTGGGACCAGAGGCAGTGAAATGGCGGGCATGTCTGGCAGGACAATCCGCAAGGTTGCCGTTTTGATGGGTGGCCCCTCGGCCGAACGCGAGGTGTCTCTTGTCTCCGGGCGCGCATGCGCGGCAGCCCTGCGGGAAGCAGGATATGAGGTGGTCGAGCTTGATGCCGGCCCGGATCTTTCCGCACGCCTGATCCAGATCGCCCCCGACGTGGTGTTCAACGCCCTTCACGGCCGCTGGGGCGAAGACGGATGCGTTCAGGGCATCCTTGAATGGATGCGCATTCCCTACACCCATTCCGGCGTCCTCGCCTCGGCCCTTGCCATGGACAAGACCCGTGCGAAGGACGCCTACCGTGCCGCTGGCCTGCCGGTCGTCGAAAGTGTCATCGCCGAGCGGGAGCGGGTGGAGGCGGAGCATGTCCTGCCGCCACCCTACGTGGTGAAGCCGAACAACGAAGGCTCCTCCGTCGGCGTCTACATCGTGCACGAGGCGGCCAATGCCCCGCCGAAGCTGTCCGACGCGATGCCCGCCACCGTCATGGTGGAAACCTATGCCCCGGGACGGGAGATGACAGTCAGCGTGCTGGGCGACCGCGCCCTGTGCGTGACGGACATCATGACCACCGGCTGGTACGACTATGACGCGAAATACACCACCGGCGGGTCGCAGCATGTGGTCCCCGCGCAGATCCCGGCCGAGATCGAGGCGGCCTGCAGGACCTATGCCCTGCGCGCCCATGAAGCGTTGGGCTGCCGCGGCCTCAGCCGGACCGACTTCCGTTGGGACGAGGCGCGCGGCCTGGACGGTCTGGTGCTTCTGGAAACCAACACCCAGCCGGGCATGACCTCCACCTCGCTTTCGCCCGAACAGGCGGCGCATTGCGGAATGTCCTTTGCCAACCTGTGCGACTGGCTGGTGAGGGACGCGTCGTGCAATCGATGAGCCGTCCGCCGCACCGCGACCCGGCGCCAAGCCGTATGGCTTACCGCCTGCAGCGGATGATGCTGACGCCGATCTACCGCAAGATGCTGCGCTTCGGTCTGCCGCTTCTGGTGCTGGTGCTGATCCTGCTGATCGTGCTGGGCAGCGCCGATCGGCGGGCGGCCATCGCGGCCTCGTTTGCCGGACTGGTGGAGTCTGTCCAGCAGCGTCCTGAATTCATGGTCAACCTGTTCCGCGTGGACGGCGCCTCGCCTATGCTGGCCGAGGGTATCCGCCGCATGATCGACCTGAACCTGCCGCAAAGCTCGTTCGATCTGGATCTGGCGGGGTTGCGCGACCGCGTGCTGGAACTGGACGCCGTGCAGGATGTGGATCTGCGCGTGGAAGCGGGCGGTGTTCTGACCGCGCATGTGACCGAACGCGTGCCCGTGGCCGTCTGGCGCTCCGGCCCGAACGTGGAGCTTCTGGACGCCACCGGCCACCGCGTCATGCTGGTGGGGGAGCGGAACGACCGGTCCGACCTGCCGCTGATCGCGGGGCGCGGCGCGAACATGGCCATGCCCGAGGCGGCGGAGCTGATGACCGCAGCCGCCCCGATCATGCCGCGCGTGCGCGGTTTCGTGCGGATGGGGGAGCGCCGCTGGGACATCGTGCTGGATCGCGGGCAGCGCATCCTGTTGCCGGTGGATCAGCCTGTCGCGGCGCTGGAACGGATCCTGGCGCTGGACAAGGCGCAGGATCTGTTGGCGCGCGACGTGACCACCATTGATTTTCGACTGAAAGAACGCCCCGTGCTCCGACTCTCGCCCCATGCGGTGGCCGAGCGTCAGGCCGCGCGTGGCCAGGATTGACGAGGGCGCCGATGACCGATCTTTACCAGTCCCAACGTGCCATGCGGAACATGCGCCGCGCCGCCATTCAGAGGGGCGTGATCGCCATTCTGGACGTCGGTTCGACGAAGATCGCCTGCCTGATCCTGCGCTTCGACGGTCCGGACCGTTTGCGTGATCAGGACGGTGTGGGTTCGATGGCCGGCCAAAGCCAGTTCCGCGTGATCGGTGCCGCCACGACCCGTTCGCGTGGCGTCCGCTTTGGCGAGATCAGCGTCATGAACGAAACGGAGCGGGCTATTCGGACCGCGGTCCAGGGCGCGCAGAAGATGGCCAATGTGCGCGTGGACCACGTCATCGCCACCTTCTCGGGCGGGGAGCCGCGCAGCTATGGCCTGGCGGGGGAGTGGGAGTTGCAGGACTCCGTCGTGACGGAACAGGACGTGGCCCGTGTGCTGTCGGCCTGCGACGTGCCCGACATCGGCGTAGGACGCGAGGTGATGCACGCCCAGCCCGTAAACTTCGCGCTGGACCATCGCACTGGCCTTGGCGACCCGCGCGGGCAGATCGGCAACCGGCTGGCCTGCGACATGCACATGCTGTCCGTGGATGCGAGCACGATCCAGAACCTGCTCTATTGCATCAAGCGCTGTGATCTGGAACTGGCCGGTATCGCGTCCTCGGCCTATGTCGCGGGCGTGTCCAGCCTGGTGGAGGATGAGCAGGAACTGGGTGCGGCCTGCATCGACATGGGCGGCGGGTCCACCGGCATCTCCATCTTCATCAAGAAGCACATGATCTATTCGGATTGCGTCCGGATGGGCGGCGATCACGTGACGCTGGACATCTCCAAGGGTCTGCAGATCCCGCTGGCGCAGGCGGAAAAGATCAAGGCCACCCATGGCGGCGTCTATGCCACCGGCATCGACGACCGCGAGATGATCTCCATCGGGGCCGACACGGGCGACTGGGACAAGGACAGCCGCACCGTCAGTCGGACGGAGCTGATCGGCATCATGCGCCCGCGCGTGGAGGAGATCCTGGAAGAGGTGCGCGCCCGGCTGGACGCGGCGGGCTTCGATCACCTGCCCAGCCAGCAGATCGTGCTGACGGGCGGCGCCAGCCAGGTGCCGGGGCTGGACGGGCTGGCCGCGCGCATCCTCGGCCAGCGCGTCCGTCTGGGCCGGCCGCTGCGCGTGCAGGGTCTGCCGCAGGCGATCACGGGTCCGGCCTTCGCCTCGGCGGTAGGGTTGTGCCTGTTCGCGGCGCACCCGCAGGACGAATGGTGGGACTTCGAGATTCCGAGCGAACGTTACCCCGCACGGTCCTTCAAAAAGGCGATCCGCTGGTTCCGGGAGAACTGGTAAGATCCTTTGCGGCAGCGGCGGCAAGATGCCGCCGACACCGCGTATTTCAAGGACGGATCGTGGACGTTGCCGCTTTTTCGGGTGACGTTGGGCGTGTCAAAGTCTAGGATCGGCCACAAAGCATCGAACAGGCACCCTCGAATGGTGCCGCGAACACTGAACACAGGCGGAAAGTCATGCGTCTCACCTTGATGAACGACCAACAGGAAGAACTGAAGCCGCGCATTACCGTGTTTGGCGTAGGTGGTGCGGGCGGCAACGCCGTCAACAACATGATCGAGAAAATGCTGGAAGGCGTGGAGTTCGTGGTTGCGAACACCGACGCCCAGGCGCTGCAGCAAAGCAACGCCACGGCCAAGATCCAGATGGGCATGAAGGTCACCGAAGGTCTGGGCGCGGGCGCGCGTCCCTCCGTCGGCGCCGCCGCCGCCGAGGAAACGATCGAGGAGATCATCGACCACCTGGCCGGCGCGCACATGTGCTTCATCACGGCCGGCATGGGCGGCGGCACCGGCACCGGCGCGGCCCCGATCATCGCGCAGGCCGCGCGTGAACTGGGCGTGCTGACGGTGGGCGTCGTGACGAAGCCCTTCCAGTTCGAAGGCAACAAGCGTATGCGCCAGGCCAACGAAGGGATCGAAGCCCTCCAGAAGGTCGTGGACACGCTGATCATCATTCCGAACCAGAACCTGTTCCGTCTGGCCAACGACCGCACCACCTTCACCGAAGCCTTCGCCATGGCCGACGACGTCCTGTACCAGGGCGTGAAAGGCGTGACGGACCTGATGGTGCGTCCGGGTCTCATCAATCTCGACTTCGCGGACGTGCGCGCCGTGATGGACGAGATGGGCAAGGCCATGATGGGCACGGGCGAGGCCGAGGGTGACGACCGCGCGAAGCTGGCCGCCGAGAAGGCGATCGCCAACCCGCTGCTGGACGAAGTCAGCCTGAAAGGCGCCAAGGGCGTCCTGATCAACATCACCGGCGGATACGACCTGACGCTGTTCGAACTGGACGAGGCCGCCGAGGCGATCCGCACGCAGGTCGATCCCGACGCGAACATCATCGTCGGCTCCACCCTGGACACAACGATGGAAGGGCGCCTGCGCGTGTCCGTCGTCGCTACCGGGATCGAGGCGAAACCGCAGGAAGAGCCGGCTCCAGCCCGCCGCCCGCTGTCCCAGCCGCTGACCCAGTCCGCCCCCAAGGTGGAGGAGCGTCCGGCCCCCGTCGCCGCACGTCCCGCGCCGGCACCGCAACCCGCACCCCAGCCGGTGCAGCGCGCCGTGTTCGAACAGCCCCAGGATGACATGATGCCCGAAGCGGATGACGTGCCGCCGCCGGCTTATCGTCCGCAACCGGCGGCTCAGGCCCCGGCGCCGCAGCCGCGCGTGCAGCGTGCGGCCCCGCAGGTGCAGAACGACGCCTCCAGCTTCGTCGCGCCTCGCGCCCGTCCTACCACCGGTCAGCCCGGCACGCCGTCGCCGGAAACGCTGGCCCGTCTGGCCGCCGCCGTGCAGAAGGCGCCGCCCCGCGGGACCCCCGGTCCGCAGCAGCGTGCCGCACAGCCCGCCGCGCAACCGGCCCCGCGCCCTGCGCCGCCAGCGGAAAAACCCCGCTTCGGCATCGGTTCGCTGATCAATCGCATGGCTGGCCATGGTGAACAGCACGAACCGCGTCCTCAGCCCCGCGCCCAGCAACAGGTCGCCTATGAGGAAGAGCCGGAAGCGAGTCCCGATCAGGAGCGGATCGAAATCCCGGCTTTCCTGCGGCGGCAGGCAAACTGAACCTTTCACATGATCGCGGGAACCCGGCCACTGGCCGGGTTTTTTCGTTTTAGGTCAATATGTTAACTATGTGACACTTCATGTCACACAGCGTCACAAAGAGTGAATTGAGAACCGCCCGATCATTTCTTAATTAAACGTTGTGCCGCAACCCGTTGTGGCAGGAATGAAGAAAGGTCACGTCATGCAACGCACGCTGAAATCTGCCGTCAGCTTCACCGGTCTGGGTCTCCACACCGGGCGTGCTGTTCGCATGATCGTTCGTCCGGCTTCGGCCGATTACGGCATCTGGTTCCGCCGCACGGACCTCACCTCGGGCGACACGCTCATCCCGGCGCGCTGGGATGCGGTGATCCCGTCGAAGCTGTGCACGCTGGTGGAAAACCCGGAAGGGGTCAGCGTTTCCACCGTCGAACACATCATGGCCGCCCTGGCCGGCTGTGGCATCCACAACGCGTTGGTGGAGATTGATGGCCCGGAAGTTCCGATCCTCGACGGTTCCGCCGCCATGTTCGTGGAGCGTTTCCTCGCCGCGGGCCTGCGCGAACAGATGGTGCCGGTGCGCGCCATCCGCATCCTGCAAGCGGTCGAAGTGCAGGACGGCGCCGCCGTGGCGCGTCTGGAGCCGTCGGAGATGCTGGAAATCAACTTCAGCATCGACTTTGCCGAACAGGCCATCGGGCATCAGGAAAAGCACCTGAACATGTCCAACGGCGCCTTCGTGCGGGAACTTTCGGACAGCCGCACCTTCTGCCGCAAGGCGGATGTGGACGCGATGCGTGCCAATGGTCTGGCTTTGGGTGGCACGATGGACAACGCCGTGGTGTTCGACGGGGACCGCGTTCTCAGCCCCGGTGGCCTGCGTCACGCTGACGAACCCGTGCGCCACAAGATGCTGGACGCGCTGGGCGATCTGGCGCTGGCGGGGGGGCCGATACTTGGCCGCTACACCGGCACCCGCGCGGGCCATGCGATGACGAATCGCCTGCTGCGCGCCCTGTTCGCCCGCCGCGACGCCTGGAAGATGGTGGAGTGCGGCCCCATGACCGGATTGAAGCTTCCGGGCATGGGCGTGGTGCGCGCCGATCTGCCCGCCGTCGCCTGAAAGGCGTTTTGCCACCCGGATTTTTCTATGCTAGGACCAGCGAAAGACGTGTCCTTTCAAGGCGCGACGCGGTGACAGCACGAGGACAGGCAGAAGATGACAGGCTGGAAGTCGGGCAGACAGATCCTCGGTGCCGTTGTGGTTGTGGGCCTGCTGGCGGGATGCGCACGGCAAGATCGTGCCGACCGCGAACTTGAAACCATGACGGCGCCGCAGATCTTCAGCCGCGGCGAGGAGCAACTGGCCGCCGACAAGCCTGAACAGGCCATCAAGTCCTTCTCCGAAGTCGAACGCCGGTTTCCCTACACTCAATACGCCAAGCGCTCGCTGATCATGCAGGCCTACGCGTATCACCAGGCGAAGGAGTATGAGGACGCGCGCGGGGCGGCGCAGCGCTTCCTCGACTTCTATCCGGCGGATCAGGATGCGGCCTATGCGCAATACCTGCTGGCGCTGTCCTATTACGACCAGATCGACGAGGTGGGTCGCGATCAGGGCCTGACGTTCCAGGCGCTGCAGGAACTGCGCAAGGTGATCGAGAACTATCCTGACAGCCCATATGCGCGCCAGGCCGTCCTTCAGTTCGACGTCGCCTTTGACCAATTGGCGGCGAAGGAAATGGAGATCGGCCGCTTCTATCTGAAAAGCCGCAACTACACCGCCGCCGTGAACCGCTTCCGCGCCGTGGTGGAACAGTACCAGACCACCAGCCACACGCCGGAGGCGCTGGAGCGTCTGGTGGAGGCCTATCTGGGTCTGGGCCTGACCGCCGAGGCGCAGACGGCCGGCGCGATCCTTGGCTACAACTACCGCTCGTCGCCCTTCTATGACGACGCGTACCGTCTTCTGACGGGCCGTGGTCTTGATCCGAAGGTCACGGGCGATAGCTGGCTGTCTTCGATCTATCGGCAGACCATTCGGGGTGAGTGGCTGTAACCTCCTCCACGCAGGGGCCTCATGCTTCGCTCGCTCGACATTCGTGACATGCTCATCATCGAGAGGCTTTCGCTGGCGTTCCAGCCGGGGCTGAACGTGCTGACCGGGGAAACCGGGGCGGGGAAGTCGATCCTTCTCGATTCGCTGGGCTTCGTGCTGGGATGGCGGGGGCGGGCGGAACTGGTCCGCGCCGGCGCCGACACGGGCGAGGTGACGGCCGTGTTCGACCTGCCGCCGTCGCACGCCGCGCGCGCCGTGCTGGACGAGGCCGGAATCCGGGCGGAGGATGAGCTGATCCTGCGCCGCGTGAACCACAGCGACGGCCGCAAGACCGCCTGGGTCAACGACCGCCGCGTGTCGGGCGAGGTGCTGCGCGCCTTGTCGGATGCGCTGGTGGAACTGCACGGCCAGCATGACGACCGTGGCCTGCTGAACCCCCGCGGGCACCGCCTGATGCTGGACGCCTTCGGGGCGCTGGACACCGGCCGCGCCCGCCGCGCCTGGACCGATCTGGGCGCCGCGCGCCGCAGGTTGATGGAGGCGGAGGCCGCCTTGGACAGCATCCGCGCCGAGGAAGACTTCCTGCGCCACGCCGTGGGCGAACTGGACAAGCTGGACCCCCAGCCGGGCGAGGAAGCGAGCCTCGACACCCGCCGCCGCGCCATGCAGGGGGCGGAACGTATCCGCGACGACATCGCGCGGGCCCACAGCGCCCTGTCCGATCAGGGGGTGGAGGGTTTGCTGACGGACGCGACGCGCTGGCTGGAGGGCGCTTCGGACCGTGCCGAAGGTCGGCTGGACGCGGCGCTGGCCGCCCTTGGTCGCGTCATGGTCGAGTTGGGTGACGCGCAGCAAGGGGTCGAGGATTGCTTGAGAGGGCTCGACTTCGACCCGAACGAACTGGAGTCGCTGGAAGAACGCTTGTTCGCCATCCGCGCCATGGCCCGTAAGCACGGCGTCTTGGCGGATGAGCTGGGCGATTTCGCCGAAGGCCTGCGCCGCCGTCTGGCCGCGCTGGACGGGGGGGAGCGTGACATCGCCGGCCTGCGCAGCGCCGTCACCGAAGCCGAACTGACCTATCGCCGCGAGGCGGAGGCCCTGACCAGCGCCCGCCGTAAGGCCGCCGTGCGGCTGGACAAGGCGATGGCGGCGGAACTCGCGCCGCTGAAGATGGAACGCGCCGTGTTCGAAACGCTGGTGACGCAAGCCGACGCCGGCCCGGAAGGCGCCGATGCCGTGGCCTTCACGGTGGCGACGAACCCCGGCGCGCCTCCTGGTCCATTGAACAAGATCGCTTCGGGTGGCGAACTTTCGCGCTTCCTTCTGGCGTTGAAGGTCTGCCTGACAGGCGATTCTCGCGACATCACCATGATCTTCGACGAGATCGACCGGGGCGTGGGCGGAGCGACGGCGAACGCGGTCGGGCGGCGGTTGCGCGCCTTGGCCGAAGGGGGTCAGGTTCTGGTTGTGACGCACTCGGCGCAGGTGGCGGCCTTGGGCGCGCATCACTGGCGCGTGGAAAAGCGGGTGCGCGACGGGATGACCACCTCCACTGTGGTGGGCCTGACCACCGATCAGCGGGTGGAGGAGGTGGGCCGGATGCTTGCCGGCGACACCATCACCGAGGCCGCGCGCGAAGCGGCGCGCGACCTGCTGGCCGGTTAGACGATTTCGGCGAAGACCTTCTTCAGCGCGGCGTCCAGCTTCTCGAACATCTCGTCCAGATGCGCTTCGGTGCAGATGAAGGGCGGGCACAGCACGATGCTTTGCCCCAGCGGACGGCAGATCAGGCCGTGATCGGTGCAGGTGTTGGCGATCCGCTCGCTGACCGACAGGGTGCCGGGGAAGGGGGTCTTCGTGGCCTTGTCCTGCACGGCCTCCAGCGCGGCCATCAGGCCCTTGCCCCGCCATTCGCCGATGTTCGGGTTTTCCGCCAACTGGGCCAGTCCCGCTTCGAACTTCGGGGTCAAGGCGCGGACGTTTTCCGCCAGCCCGCCGTTCACGACCAGATCGATGGCCGCCAGCGCGATCGCACATCCGACCGGGTGGCCGGAGGCGGTGAATCCGTGGGGAAACTCCTCGATCGCGTTCGAGGCATCCTGCAGCCGGTCCGCCAGATCCGGACCCAGCAGGATCGCGCCCATCGGGAAATAGCCCGCCGTCATGGCCTTGGAGGCGATGATGGCGTCAGGCACGAAATCATATGTCTGGCAGCCCCAAAGGTTGCCCGTGCGCCCGAAGCCGGTGATCACCTCATCCGCGATCAGCGGGATGCCGTATTTCTTCAGAACGGCCTGAACCGCCTGGAAATAGCCTTCCGAGGGCGGGATGACCCCACCCGCGCCGATGATCGGTTCGGCAAAGAAGCCCGCGATGGTGTCCGGGCCTTCCTTGATGATGGTTGCCTCCAGTTCGCGCGCAAGCCGTTGCGTGAATTGGGCCTCCGTCTCCCCTTCTTGCCCGAAGCGCCAGTAGTGGGGCGAGCCGACATGGAGAAAGCCCGGCAGCGGCAGCCCGAAGACCGAGTTGTAGGGCTTGCCCGTCATCGACGCCGCCACCGCCGTCACCCCGTGATAGCTGTTCCAGCGGGTGATGATCTTGCGGCGCTGCGGCTGGCCTTCGGATGCGCCGAGGAACCAGAGCATCTTGACCATGGTGTCGTTCGCCTCCGACCCGGAATTGGTGTAGAACACCTTTCCGTGGGCATAGGGCGACACTTCGATCAGGGTTTCGGACAGCATCACGGTCTGGTCCGACATACGGCCGAACAGCGAATGATAGCCGGGGAAGCGGTCGTACTGGGCCTTCGCCGCCTCGGCCAGCTTGGGGTGGTTGAAGCCCGCCACCATGTTCCACAGGCCAGAGTTCGAATCGAAATATCGCTTGCCGTTCGTGTCGTGGACGTAAGGCCCGTCGCCATGCGTCAGCACGACGGTGCCCCGTTCTGCGATGGTAGGCAGGTCGGTGAAACCGTAGAACGACGCGCTTTCGGCGCGGGCGTCCCAACTGTTCGGGGCAGTGTCACGCATGGGGAGGCTCCTTGAGGTTGGGGCCAGCCTAGCCGTGGCACCGGGGGCTGTCCATCTCAGACGCCCAGCCGATCCCGCATCGCGTACCACGTCATCGCGAGCGCCAGCAGGGGGCTGCGCAGCGCCGGGCCGCCGGGAAAACGGGGCTGCGGCAGGCCGGCCATCAGGTCGAAGCGTTCGGCCTGACCGGCCACGGCTTCGGCCAGTATCCGACCGGCCAAGGTCGCCAGCGCGACACCATGGCCGGAATAGCCCGACACGGACAGCACGTTCGGCGCCACGCGGCGGAAGCAGGGCATGCGGTTCATCGTGATCGACAGCGTGCCACCCCAAGCGTAATCGATCCGCACGTCCTTCAGTTGGGGATACACCTCCCGCATCGGCTTGCGGACCGTCTCGACGATGTTGTGGGGAAAACGGTAGCCGTAGCTTTCGCCGCCGCCGAACAGCAGGCGGTTGTCCTCGCTCATCCGCCAGTAATTCACGACGAATTTCGTGTCATGGGCGGCGATGGGGGCCATCAGCCCGCGCAGCGGTTCGGTCGCGACGATGAAGTTGTTGATGGGCATGACCCGCGCCGCGACCTGCGGCTCCAACCCGCCCAGATAGCCGCCACAGGCGAGGATCACGTGATCCGCCCGCACGCGGCCCCTGTCGGTGTGGACGGTGGTGCCGTCGATCCGAGTGACCGTGCTGCGTTCGAAAATCCGCGCTTTGGCCGCGCGGGCCAGACCAAGGGCGAAGTTCAGCGGATGGATGCTGCCCGCACCCCGGTCGATGTCGCCGCCCAGAAACCGGTCCGTGCCCAGCAGGGAGGAGAGTTCGCCCGCATCCAGCGGCTGTACCTGGTCGTAGTCGTAATCCCGCGCCAGCTTTTCGGCATAGGCGTGGGAATGGGCGACCTCGGCCTTGGTGCGGGCGGCGTGGGCGATGCCGGGGCGGAAGGTGACGGGCATGGCATGCCGGTCGATCAGGTCGCGCACCAGCGCCTTCGCTTCTTGTCCCAGATCCCACAGGCGGCGGGCGTCGGTGCGGCCGACCATCGCCTCCAGATCATCCTGCTCCAGCCGTTGGCCGGACCCCACCTGACCGCCGTTCCGCCCTGAGGCGCCGAAGCCCACGCGATGCGCTTCCAGCACCACCACGTCAAATCCGCGTTCGGCCAGATGCAGCGCCGCCGACAGCCCGCTGTAGCCGCCGCCCACGATGCAGACATCGGCCCGCACCGCGCCCTGCAATTCGGGGAAGGGGGCAAGGGGGATGGCGGTCGCCGCGTAATAGCTGGCCGGGTATTCGCCCGGGCGGTCGTTGGCGGTCAGAAGGTTCATACGTTCAGCAGCAGATGTTCGCGCTCCCAGGGAGAGATGACCTGCAGGAACTCCTTGTACTCGTTGCGCTTCACGGCGTCGTAATACTTGCAGAATTCCTCGCCCATCACCTCGCGCAGGGCCGTGTTCTCCTCCAGCAGGTCCAGCGCGTCGCCGAGGTTGTAAGGCAGGTCCGTCTCGCTCATGTACGCGCTGCCGATGCATTCGGAGCGTGGCATCTTCTTTTCCATCAGCCCCAGATAGCCGCAGGCAAGCGAGGCGGCGATGCCGAGGTAGGGATTGCAGTCCATCCCGGCCAGCCGGTTTTCCAGCCGTCGCGCCTCGGCCGAGGAGATGGGGATGCGCAGGCCCGTGGTGCGGTTGTCGCGGCCCCATTCGAGGTTGATCGGCGCGGCGAAGTCCGGAACATAGCGACGATAGCTGTTCACATAGGGCGCCAGAAGGGCCACCGCGGCGGGCAGGTGGTTCTGCATGCCGGCGATGAAGTGCAGGAACTGGTCCGTTTCGCTGCCCCCGGCGTCCGAGAAGATGTTCTTCCCGCTCGTGATGTCGGTGACCGAATGGTGGATGTGCATGGCGCTGCCCGGCTCCCCCTCGATCGGCTTGGCCATGAACGTGGCAAAGCAGTCGTGACGAAGGGCGGCCTCGCGGATCAGGCGCTTGAAGAAGAAGATCTCGTCCGCCAGCTTTACCGGATCGCCGTGCGCCAGGTTGATCTCCACCTGACCGGCGCCACCCTCCTGAAGGATGCCGTCGATCTCGAAGCCCTGAAGCTCGGCAAAGTCGTAGATGTCGTCAATGACCTTGCCGTATTCGTCGACCGCGCTCATGGAATAGGCCTGACGGCCGGCGGCGCGGCGGCCCGAACGGCCCATGGGCGGCATGACCGGCATGTTCGGGTCGATGTTGCGCGCGGTCAGGAAGAACTCCATCTCGGGCGCGACGATCGGCTTCCAGCCTTGGTCGGCGTAAAGCTGCACGATCCGCTTCAGCACGTTGCGCGGGGCGGTGCCGACCGGTTCGCCCGACTGGTTCACGGCGTCATGGATGACCTGCAGGGTCACGTCCGCCGTCCACGGGGCGGCGGTCGCGGTCGAATAGTCGGGATACAGGATCATGTCCGGTTCGGTGAACGAACCGATGGGGTTATCCGCCCATTCGCCGGTGATGGTCTGCAGGAAGATGGAGTTCGGGAGGAAAAAGCTGCTCTGCTTCGAGAATTTCGAGGCCGGCATCGCCTTGCCCCGCGCCACGCCGGCGATGTCCGAAACGATGCACTCTACCTCGTCCAAGCGGCGGTTGGCGATGTAGTCGCGTGCCGCTTGCGGGATCTGATCGGTCCAGTCGGACATGGGCTACCTCGGTTGCAGGAAGAATTGGGCGATCCGCTCGGCGATCCGCTCGGAGTCGTTCGGCTGGCCCATGCGGGCCCGAGCCTGCTGCAAGAGCGGTTCCGGCACCACATCGCCGCGGGTGCGGATCAGGCCGTCGATGAAGCGGTCCGGAAACTCGGGATGCGCCTGGATGGTCAGTGCGCGGTCGTCATAGACCAGCGCCGCGTTCGTGCAGAAGTCCGAGGTGGCGAGGATTTCCGCCCCCTCGGGCGCTTCCACGACCTGATCCTGATGCCAGGCGTTCAGGGTCATCGTCTCGTCGGCGAAGCGGTAGGGGGTGGCGCCGACGGACCAGCCGCCGGCAAACTTCTCCACCCGGCCGCCCAGCGCCTTGGCGATGATCTGGTGGCCAAAGCAGATGCCCACCATCGGCACATGCGCGGCATAGGCGTCGCGGATCAGCGCTTCCAGCGGGGGGATGAAGGCGTGATCCTCATACACCCCATGGCGCGAGCCGGTGATGAGCCAGCCATCCGCCTGTTCCTCGTCCAGCGGGAAGGCGAGGTCCACGACCCGCCAGGTGCGGAAGGCAAAGCCGTAGCCGTCCAGCAACCGTTCGAACATGTCGGGGTAATCCCCGTGGTCCGCCTGAAGATCCTTGGGCGCGTCGCCCGTCTGCAATATGCCGATCCGCATGAATGTCCGTCCTTGTCTCGGGCCACCCTAGCCAGCCGGTCGGAGCATGTCGAGACGGGCCTACCGGATGATCTGCGGCAAGAAGCGCGGCTTGCGGCGGGCGCGCTCGTTGGAGGGCAGGTGACGGTTCAGCCGGCGGCCGATCCGCGAAAACGCCCATGTCAGAAGCAGGGTCAGGCAGATGAAATAGAAGGCCACGATGGGATAGGGCACGAAGGGGTTGAACGTCCGCCCCGCGAAATAGCTGGCATAATACAGCGCGTCGCCCCGCTGCTGGAACGCCGGGAAGCCGGAAAAGAACACGAGCGTCGTGGCGTGGAACAGGAAGATCGCCTCGTTCGTGTAGGCGGGCCAGGCCAGCCGCATCATCGTGGGGAAGCGGATGCGGCGGAAGCGCGACCAGCCGCTGATGCCGTAGGCGTCCGCTGCCTCCAGATCCCCCCTGGGGATGGAGCGGAGGGCGCCGAGGAAGATTTCCGCAGTGTAGGCGGCGGTGTTGAAGAACAGGACCAGCGCCGCCCCCGCCCAAGCCCGCGTCATCCAGTCGGTGCCGATGTGCAGGTCGAATAACCCCAGCGGGACGCGGATCCCGTCGCCCGGCAGCAGAACCAGAAGCTGGTAGGCCACGAAGAACTGGATGAAAAGCGGCGAGCCGCGGAACACGAAGACGAACCAGTCGCTGGGTTTGCGGATCCAGACGCTGCGCGAATCCTTGCCCAGCGCCAGTGCCACGGCCAGAAAGAAGCCCAGCGCCAGTGCGATCACGGCGAAATACACGTTCCAGATCAGGCCGGACCCGATCAGCGTGAACTGCTGGCACAGGTCATACCCTTCGCGCGGCAGAAGCCGTTCGCCAAGGCCGAGGGAGCGGAAGGCATAGGCCTGGATCGTTTCAACGCAGGTCATGCGGTCTGGCCCCCTTCGCGGCGCTGGGCCTCACCCGAGGCGGTGGCCTGCCCGCGGCTGAGCCGCCGTTCCAGCCGCCCCAGCACACGTTCGGACAGCGCCGTCATCAGCAGGTAGAAGACCAGAAGGCCCAGGAAGTACCACAGCCGCCAGTCGGGGTGCGCATAGGTGTAGGTGGAGGTCTTGGATCCCCCCAGTTCCCGCGCCCAGTAGACGATGTCCTGCACGCCCAGAAGAAACAGCAGCGGCGTCGCCTTGATCAGGACCAGCCACAGGTTGGACAGGCCCGGCAGGGCATAGATCCACATCTGCGGCACGAGGATGCGGCGGAAGACCTGCCGCTGGGTCATGCCATAGCTTTCCGCCGTTTCGATCTGCGCGCGGGGAACGGCCTTCATCGCGCCCGACAGGACGTTGGCGGCAAAGGCGCCGAAGACCAGCGCAAAGGTCACGACAGCCAGGGCGAAGCCATAGATCTGGTGGATGATTTGCGGGGCGGAATTCGGGGGCATCTTGGCCTGCGGGCAGACGCGGAATTCCAGCCCGGTGCGGATCGGGTCGGTCCAGTCGGGGCAGCGGGCCTGATGGATCAGCCACTCGATCCCCTGATCCAGCGCGATCACGAAGAACAGGAAGAACACGATGTCCGGCACGCCGCGCACCATCGCCATGTAGCCCTTGCCCAGCCAGCGCAGAGGCGCGGCCCCCGAACGGGAGGCCATCGCGCCGCCAAAGCCGAAGGCCAGCGCGATGGGCGCCGTCACCCCCAGCAGCACCAGAACGGTCAGGAACGAGGCATAGAACGACAGATGCGTGCCCGTCGTGAGGTAGCACGACAGCCAGGTCAGACCTTCCAGCGATTTGGGATCAGCGCAATATGCGAACATCGGGGTCGGGGCGCGGGGATGCCGCGCCCCCTCCTCTCAGAATTGGGGGGCGTCCTCGCCGAACCACTGCACGGCCATCTTGTTGAGTGTGCCGTCCTCTTTCAGGGCGGTCAGCGCTTCGTCCAGCTTGCCCTTCAACTCGGTGTCGGACTTGCGCAGACCGATGCCAAGGCCGCCGCCCAAGGCGATATCCTCACCCGTCCACGAGAATTCGCCGTTCGATTCTTCCACGATCGGGACCAGGAAGTCCTTGTCGGCGAAGACCGCGTCGGCCTCGCCGTTGCGGACGGCGGCGACGGCCTCGTCCGGGGTGGCGAATTCCAGCAGCGTCGCACCGGATTCGGCGACATAGCCCGCCTGGATCGTGCCGACCTGCGCCGCGACGACCGCGCTTTTCAGATCGGTGTCCGGCTCCATCGTCGCATAGGCCGAGGCCAGCGGCGGTAGGTAGTTCTGCGTGAAGTCGATCACCTCGCGGCGTTCGTCCGTGATGCTCATCCCTGCGACGATCGTGTCGAAGTTGCCCGATTGCAGGTTGGGGATGATGCTGTCCCAGTCGGTGGTGACCCATTCGCAGGTCAGGCCGGCCTTTTCGCACACCGCGTCGCCCACGTCGCGGTCATAGCCGTCGACCTCGCCCGCGTCGTTGATGAAGTTGTAGGGAGGGTAGGCGCCCTCGGTCCCCATGCGGACCACGTCTTGCGCCAGCGCGCCGCCGGCCGTCAGGGCCAGAAGGGCCGAAGATAGGATAAGCTGTTTCACTGGTTCTCTCCCTAAGGTGGTCAGGTGCCGGCGGACAGGAACGCGCGCAGGCGGGCGGATTGCGGATTGCCGAACAGCGTGGCGGGATTGCCCTGCTCCTCGATGCGGCCCTGGTGCAGGAAGATGACGTGGTCGGAACAATCCGCCGCCATCTTCATGTCATGGGTGACGATGATCATCGTGCGGCCTTCGTCGGCCAGCGCCTTGATGACGCGGACGACCTCCTGCTCCAGCTCCGGATCGAGGGCGCTGGTCGGTTCGTCGAACAGAAGGGCACGGGGTTCCATGCACAGGGCGCGGGCGATGGCAGCGCGCTGCTGCTGGCCGCCCGAAAGTTGCGACGGCCACGCATCGGCCTTGTCGGCGATGCCCACCTTGGCCAGATAGGCGCGGGCCTTTTCCTCCACCTCGGCGCGCGGGCGGCCCAGGACGGTCAGCGGCGCTTCCATCACGTTCTGCAGGATCGTCATGTGGGACCAGAGGTTGAACTGCTGGAACACCATCGACAGGTTCGTGCGGATGCGCAGCACCTGGTTCCGGTCGGCCGGCTGCCGGTGGGACCCCTCGCCGCGCCACATCACGGGCTCCCCCTCGAAGCGGATGGAGCCATCCTGGCTGTTTTCCAGCAGGTTGCAGCAGCGCAGCAGCGTCGACTTCCCCGACCCCGAGGAGCCGATCAGCGAGATCACGTGCCCGCGCGGCGCCGTCAGGTCCACGCCCTTCAGCACCTCGAGCCGGTCATAGGATTTGTGAAGGTTCCGGATTTCAAGAACCGGAGCGGTGGGTGGGGTCACGTTGCCTCGCCTGTTTTGCGTTCTATTACGGGCGCAGGGTGGCGGTATGCAACGCGGAATCTCAGCCTTCCTGCACCTTCTGACGTGCAAGGGCGGATTCCTGATCGGTAACGCCCAAAAGTTTGGCAGCCAGACGGATCAGCTGATCCTCCACCGCGTCGCGACCGCCATCGGCCAGCGCCACGGCCCACAATGCCTGCATCAGCCCGTCGCGGTCTTCATGCGGCACCGCGTCCTTCAGGGCGCGCGTGAAACGCACGGTGTCGGGGGCCTGCGCTTCCAGCGCTTCGGCCTGATGCCGCAGGACGGTGGCGTCCTGCGCGGACAGGCCATGCCGTCGGGCGAGAACGCGGTCGATCCGACCGATCTCGATCTCGGTGTATTGCCCGTCGGCGCGGGCGATGCGGACCAGAAGCGCCGCCAGCGCCAGACGGCTGTCCGGTTCGGGCAGGCGGGTGTCGGATCCATCGGTGATGCGGCGCAGAAGTTGTTCAAACATGCCGATGATCATGGTGCGCTGCGCGCCCGAGTCTAGGCGAAAAGCGCCGAAAGGCGTTTCGCTTCATCTTCCGTGCCCCAGGGGGCGTTGATGATGAACATGCCCGACCCGATCATCTTGTGCCCCTCCTTGGCCGCCGGGAAGCGCACCTCGTGGCGCAGGGCGTCGGGGAAGCGCTGGGACAGGTCGGCCAGCATGCCGATATGGGCGGCGTTGGTCAGCAGCGGATACCACAGCGCGATGATCCCCACGTTCCACTTCTTCGCGATGCTGGCGATCTGGCCCGGGATGACGTCGTAATCGGACTTCACCTCATATGAAGGGTCGATCAGCATCAGGCCGCGGCGCGGGGTGGGCGGCGTCAGGGCCAGCGCCATCGCGAAGCCGTCCTTTTTCTGGACATGGGCGTCCCACAGGTGGATCACCTCGGACAGGATGCGGTGTTCCTGGGGATGCAGTTCGGCCAGGTGGATCTTGTCCATGTCCCGCAGGGTCATGGCGGCCAGAAGGGGCGATCCCGGATAGGCGGCGTCGCCCCAGCGGGCGCGCGTTTCCTCCAGCCGCTGGCGATAGGGGTGGTCGGGGGCGAAGGCTTCGCGCACGGCGCCGATGCCCTTTGCCGCCTCGCCCGTCTTCACCGCTTCCTCGGCGTCCAGCATGTAAAGGCCGCGCCCGGCGTGCGTCTCGATATAGGTGAGGGGTTTGTCCTTCTGCACCAGATAATCGAGCATGAAGCACAGCAGCGCGTGCTTCTGGACGTCGGCCAGATTTCCAGCGTGATACAGGTGTTGATAGGACAGCATGGCCTTCTCGCTATCGTTTGGCCCCGCCTTGCACAAGGAAACTTTATCCAAAGTAACAAAACCCTTATTTTGCGGGTTCACAGGGTTTTAAAATTGCGCTATCGCGGCGAATTGCAACTGAACCGGAAACACGTCATGACCGATATTTCCTCCGACGCTGCGACCGGCACCGCGCAACCGCTGAACAAGCCGTCGCGTGTGCTGGCGGCCAGCCTCATCGGCACCACCATCGAATTCTACGACTTCTACATCTATGCCACCGCGGCCGTGCTGGTCTTCCCGGTGCTGTTCTTCCCGGGCACGGATGAAACGACGGCGCTGCTGGCCTCGTTCGCGACCTTCTCGGTCGCGTTCTTCGCGCGTCCCTTCGGCGCGATCGTCTTCGGCCATTTCGGCGACAAGATCGGCCGCAAGGCGACGCTGGTCGCGGCGCTGCTGACCATGGGGATTTCCACGATCGTCATCGGCCTGCTGCCCACCTACGCCTCCATCGGGGTGCTGGCGCCGCTGTTCCTGGCGTTGTGCCGGTTCGGGCAGGGCTTCGGTCTGGGCGGCGAATGGGGCGGCGCGGTCCTGATCGCCACGGAAAACGCCCCTCCGGGCAAGAAAAGCTGGTATGGCATGTTCCCGCAACTGGGTGCGCCGGTCGGCCTCTTCATCGCGTCGGGCGTGTTCTACATCCTGCTGCACTTCGTGCCCGAAGGGCAGACGGCCGGCGCATGGCTGGCCGAAAGCGGCATCTGGCGCGCGCCGTTCCTCGCCTCGGCCATCCTGATCATCATCGGCATGTGGGTGCGGCTGTCCATCACGGAAACGCCCGACTTCCAGAAGGCCATCGACAAGCATGAACGCGTGGCCGTTCCGGCGGCCGAGATCTTCACCAGCTACAAGCGCAGCCTGTTCCTTGGCACCTTCGTGGCGCTGGCGACCTTCGTGCTGTTCTACATCGGCACCGCATACCTGCTGTCCTACAACACCAAGGTCATCAAGATGCCGCTGCTGGAGGCGATCGAGATACAGCTTCTGGGCGCCATCGCCTTCGGCCTGTTCATCCCGATCGTGGGCAAGCTGGGCGACCGCTTCGGCCGCCGCCAGGTGCTGACGGCCGTGACGATCGGCATCGCGGTGTTCTCGTTCGCGCTGGCCCCACTGTGGTCCATGGGCACGTCGGGCATCATCATCTTCGTGCTGATCGGCATGGCGCTGATGGGCATGACCTACGGCCTGATCGGCACGGCGCTGGCCGCACCGTTCCCGACGCGCGTCCGCTACACCGGCTCCTCGCTGACGTTCAACTTCGCAGGCATCTTCGGCGCGTCGCTGGCCCCCTATGCCGCGACCTACCTGCAGTCGAACTACGGCCTGCACGCGGTGGGTTACTATCTTGGCGGCGCGGCAGTCATCACGCTGCTGTGCATCTGGGGTTCGCGCAAAGGCGAAGTCTGAGCGCATCGTTCGACTTGCCGACAAAGGCCGTCCTGCAGGGCGGCCTTTCCTCGTTCAGGGTTCGGCTTCGTGACGGACATGCAAAAAGGCGCCCCGTAGGGCGCCTTTGGTTTCGCGCAGGCGGGAAGCGTCAGACCAGACGGCTGGCTTCGATGGCGGCGCGGACGAAATCGGCGAACAGGGGATGCGGCGCGAAGGGTTTCGACTTCAGCTCCGGGTGGAACTGCACTCCGATGAACCAGGGATGGCCCTTCATCTCCACGATCTCGGGCAGGCGACCGTCGGGCGACATGCCGGAGAAGGTCAGCCCGCAGCTTTCCAGCTGGTCGCGATAGGCGATGTCCACCTCGTAGCGGTGGCGGTGACGTTCCTCGATCTCGGTCGCGCCATAAACGCGGGCGACCAGCGAATCCTCGGCCAGTGCCGCCGTGTAGGCGCCAAGGCGCATGGTGCCGCCCTTGTCGTCGCCGATCTTGCGTTCGACGACGTGGTTGCCCTGCACCCATTCCTTCAGGTGATACACGACCGGCGTAAAGCGTTTGTGGCCGGTTTCGTGGTCGAACTCCTCCGAACCCGCGTTCTTGACCTTTGCCAGATTGCGGGCGGCCTCGATCACGGCCATCTGCATGCCAAGGCAGATCCCCAGATAGGGCAGGTTCTTTTCGCGGGCGTATTGCGCCGCGCGGATCTTGCCTTCCGTTCCGCGTTCGCCGAACCCGCCGGGCACCAGGATCGCGTGATACCCGCCCAGATAGGGGGCGGGGTCCTCATGCTCGAACTGCTCGGCGTCGATCCATTCGGCCTTCACGCGCGTCCGGTTGGCCATGCCGCCATGGGTCAACGCCTCGGCGATGGATTTGTAGGCGTCTTCCAACTGCGTGTATTTGCCGACGATGGCCACACGAACCTCGCCCTCGGCATGGACAAGCCGGTCCATGACATCGGTCCAGCGCGACAGGTTGGGCTTCGGCGCGGGCGAGATGCCGAACGCGTCCAGAACCGCCTGGTCGAAACCCTCGCGGTGATACGCCAAGGGGGCTTCGTAGATCGTCTTAAGGTCGGGTGCCGCGATCACCGCATCCTTGCGGACGTTGCAGAAGAGGGCGATCTTCTCGCGCTCCTTCGCGGGGATCTCATGCTCCGACCGCAGCAGCAGGACGTCGGGCGCGATGCCGATGGACCGCAACTCCTTGACCGAATGCTGGGTAGGCTTCGTCTTCAGCTCTCCCGAGGCGGTGACGTAGGGCAGCAGCGTCAGGTGGACGAAGATGCACTGGCCGCGCGGCTTGTCCTGTGCGAACTGGCGGATGGCTTCGAAGAAGGGCAGACCCTCGATGTCGCCGACCGTGCCGCCGATCTCGCACAGCTGGAAATCGACCTCGTCCTCGCCGATGGAAAGGAAGTCCTTGATCTCGTTCGTGACGTGGGGAATGACCTGGATCGTCTTGCCGAGGTAGTCGCCCCGGCGTTCCTTTTCCAGCACCGTCGAATAGATCCGACCCGAGGACACGCTGTCGGTGTTGCGCGCGGCGACGCCGGTGAAGCGTTCGTAATGGCCAAGATCAAGGTCGGTTTCCGCGCCATCGTCGGTGACGAAAACCTCGCCATGCTCGAACGGGCTCATCGTGCCGGGATCGACGTTCAGATAAGGATCCAGCTTGCGAAGACGGACGGAATAGCCGCGCGCCTGCAAAAGCGCACCCAGTGCGGCCGAAGCCAGGCCCTTGCCGAGCGAGGACACCACGCCGCCGGTGATGAAAACATATCGCGCCATGCGTGGAATACTCCCGTGAATTCGATTTAAGACAGCGATTCGGCAATGCGGAATCGTATCATCACGGGACTCGGGGTATAACGCAGGGTGTCACCCTGCGCAACCGGCCTCGGGATGAAGGACGGACCTTGCGGCCCGACGCGCGTGATGTGTCAGTTGGCCGGAGCCGGAGCCGGAGCCGGAGCCGGAGCCGGAGCCGGAGCCGGAGCCGCCGCGTCGTCCGCGCGCGGCGGGGTCAGCGAGCCCGCACCGGACGTGCCACCGGTCGTCGGGGGCAGAAGGCCGGCACCCGGCTCGGCATCGTCACCCTCGGCGTCCGGCGCCGTGGAGCTGCCGATCTGGTCCAGAACCGAACCGCCCGACGAGTTGGACGCCGCGACGATGGTCAGCGCGACCGAGGTGCAGATGAAGGCGATGGCGATCAGCCAGGTGGCCCGCGTCAGGGCGGTCGCCGCCTGACGGCGTGTCATGGCGCCGCCACCGCTGCCGCCCATGCCAAGGCCGCCGCCCTCGGACCGTTGCAACAGCACGACCCCCACAAGCAGCAGGGCGAGGATCAGGTGAACGGTAAGGATGACGTTTTCCATGCAGGAACGGCCTTCGGATGCTGACGCGCCTATCTAGAAGGATGTGACCCGCCCCGCAACCCCAAAGGGTCAAAGGCGGCGAAGCGTCTCGGCCAGAAGGCGGGCCAGCCGCGCCTCGGCCCCCGTGGCGGCGTCGGCGCGGCGCTCCAGATCCTCCGCCACGCGGGCGGGATCCAACCCCAAGCCCTGCAGGACGAGGTCATGGAGTATGTCCACGGCCGCACGCCGGGTCGCGACCACTTCGCGCTCCAGCTCGATCAAACGCTCGGTTTCCATCCTGAGGTCCCTGAGGGGCTTTCAACCCAAGATAGTATATCGCGGGCCCCGTGACCACTTAGCTGTTCGTCACTTCGATTAGCATTTGCACGATCGGCGCGAGGCGTGGCCTGCCGAAGGGACGAACGCATGCGAATCATGCCGAAAGACTGGTTTCAATTCTCTGAGGGTGCGGACAGGACCGGGCAGACATTGGTCAGGATGCAGCCCATGATGCGGTTGGCTTCCTTCAGATCGTCTTCGGACAGGTTGCGCAGGATTTCGGACCGCAACTTGGCAACATAGGACAGAAGGTCGCCCGCCTGTTCGCGGGCCGCCGGGGTCAGGTGCACGGTCCGCTGCCGGCGATCCCCGCCATTGGCGCGCCGTTCCACAAGGCCCGCCTTTTCCAGCGCATCGACCAGCCCAACGATGGACGGCTGTTCCACGTCCAGATGCTGGGCAAGCTGGGTCTGCGTGGGGCCGTCCTCGCGGGCAAGTTGCACCAGAAGGCGCGCGCGCGACAGGGTCAGCCCCATTTCCTTGGCACGCGCATCGAACAGGGTCCGCATCTTGCGGTTCACCTTGATCAGCGTGTCGAGGAACTGCTCCGATTGTGAGGGCATAACGGCCTTAGGAAGCGAATGATTATTATCCGATGTAAATACGGATCATCGGGCGTCAACTCTTATTCTCGTGATAAGGGCGTTCAGCGCCGTCAGGACCACCCCCGCCGCGTCGTCCGGACGAAGGGCGGAGGCCGCCGTTCGCACCATGATCCCGCGCCGCAAAGGGTCCAGCGAGCCCAATGTCGCGGCCAGCGTTTCCGCCTGTGCCGGAAGGGCCGCACCCTCCCGATCCAGCGCCTCGAAGATCGCGGCGAAGTTGGCCACATGCGGGCCATGGATCAGGGCGGAGTCGTAAAGGGCGGGTTCATAAGGCGTATGGCCCCCCTTGGGCACGAAGCTGCCCCCGATCACCGTGACGCAGGCCGCGCGATACCACAGCGACATCTCGCCCAAGGTGTCGGCGACGTAGACCTCCCCCGCCGGGGCCTCGCCATCCGACCGCCGCGCCACGGTAAAATCGCGGGCGAGGGCCAGTGCAGCCACCTCGGCCCCGCGGGCGGGATGGCGCGGGGCCAGGATCAGCCAGCGAAAGCGGCTTTGCGCGCGGAAGGCGTCCAGGATCACCTCATCCTCCCCTGGGTGGGTGGAGGCGGCGAGAACCGTGTCCTCACGCGGATGGGGTAAGGGCGGCATCGGACCCTCGTCGCGCGAAAGCGCGGATTTCAGCGTCAGGCGCGGACCGATGCGGTCGGCGGGCAGGCCAAGATCCCGCAGCCGTCCTTCGCTGCCCGCGTCCTGCGCGCTGACCCAGGACAGGCGCCGCAGCACCCGCCGCATCAGCCCGATCCGCGCCCAGCGGCGGGACGACCGTTCCGACATCCGCGCGCCGATCACCAGCACGGGCATGGGGGCGGACAGGATGCGTTCGGGCCACAGCTCGTTCTCCACCACGATCAGGGCGCGGGGGCGGGCGCGCAGGAAGCGGCGCACCACGGGCCGGGCGTCGAAGGGGGCCAGGCGGGCCGTCACCCCTGGCAGGTTCCAGCCGGCCACCATCGCCTTGGCCGTGGGGTTGTTGCAGGTCACCAGAACCGTGTCGCCCTGCGCGGACAGCCCCTCGATCACCGAACGGGCCGAGGTCAGCTCGCCATTGCTGGCGCCGTGCACCCAGATCGCCTCCTGCGGCAGGGGCGCCCGGGCCATCCGCTCCGCCAGCGTGCCCCGACGGGCCGCCATCAGCGCCAGGACCGGCAGCGCGGCCAGCATCAGCAGACGGTAAAGGATCATTCGACCCGAACCTCTTGCCGAAGACTGCCGTCGTCGTTGAAGATCAGGATGCGGTTGTCCTCGGTCACCACGGCGGTCCAGCCGCGGCCCAGCGTCACGGCGGTGGGCACCGCACCGTCCAGACGGATGGCCGGGGGCAGGGTGGGCACGCGGTCCAGCGCCTGCGGCACGCGCGTGACAAGCAGCCAGATCACGGTTATCAGGCCCCCGATCAGCACCATCGTCAGGATGGTCACCAGTGCCTTCAAAAAGCCCAATCCGGGCGGCAAGCCTTGCGGAGCCTCATCCATGGCGAACCTTTCCGGCCCCGATGCGGGCCAAATCCAAGTGGTGATCGGGCCGAACCCGCCTGACCGCCTTGATAAGGCCCTCGCGCTCGAGGTGCCAGAGGAGGCGGCGCTGTCGCGGTCCCGCCTGATGAAGATGATCGCGGCCGGCGAGGTGCTGCGCGATGGTCGGCCGGTCGCGGCAAAGGACCGCGTGGCCGAAGGCGACGTGCTGACCCTGATCCTGTCCGAGCCCGAAGAGGTGGAGGCCCGCCCCGAGGCGATCCCACTGGTTGTGGTGTATGAGGATGACGACCTGATCGTGATCGACAAGCCGGTCGGCATGGTCGTCCATCCCGCACCCGGTTCCCCCACGGGCACGCTGGTGAACGCGTTGCTGGCGCATTGCGCGGGCAGCCTGTCGGGGATCGGGGGCGAAAAGCGTCCGGGCATCGTGCACCGCATCGACAAGGACACTTCGGGCCTTCTGGTCGCGGCGAAATCCGACCGCGCGCATCACGGTCTGGCCGCGCAGTTCGAAGCGCACAGCGTGATCCGCCGCTATCTGGCGCTGGTGCACGGGACGCCCAGCGCGACGGATCCGCGTCTGCGTGGCCTGCAGGGCGTCAGCTTTGAACAGGGCGGCATCCTGAAGATCGCGACGCATCTGGACCGTCACCGCTCGGATCGCCAGCGTCAGGCCGTGACGTTCCATGGTGGCCGCCACGCCATCACCCGCGCCCGGGTGCTGGAGGATTACGGCGTCGCCTCGCTGCTGGAATGCTGGCTGGAAACGGGCCGCACCCATCAGATCCGGGTGCACATGGCTTATGCCGGTCACGGCCTTCTGGGCGACCAGACCTATGGCGGCAAGCGCAAGGTCGCGGCAAAGGTGCTTGGCGCGGCGGCGGCCGAAGCGGCAGCGCACTTCACCCGTCAGGCGCTGCACGCGGCCACGCTGGGATTCGTGCATCCGGTCACCGGCAAGGAACTGGCCTTCGAGGCCGGGCTGCCCGAAGACATGGCCCACCTGCTGGACGCGCTTCGCCAAGGGGAGGCACCCTGAAGCGCGGGTCTTTGCCGAGTTCACGAAAACGTAATGACATATAGCAGACGGAACAAGCGGGCGGCTGCGTTCTATTCTCCGGATAGACAACGGAGTATGTTTTCCATGGTACGTTTTATTTCGACCTCGTTGCTGGCACTGACCCTCACGACCGCGGGCACCGCCTCCATGGCCCAACCGGTGCCGCCGCCGCCCTGCCATGGCGAGCATTGCGACAAGTTCCCGCCGCGGCCCGGCGAACCCCTGCGCCACGACGATCGTCGCGACCATGACCGCCGCGACGCCCCTTGGGAACAGCAGCGTGACCATGACCAGCGCCGCGACCACGACGGACGCCATGACAATCGCCGCGATCACGACGATCGCCAGGATCCGCGCCGCGATCACGACGGACGCCATGACGAGCGGCGCCAGGACGGTCCCGGGTATCGTGCGGACCGGGACGGCGACCAGGACCGTGGAGAGCATCGCGGGAACGACCATTGCAAGCCGGGCGACCGCAACTGCAAACCGTCCCGCCCGAACTGAGATCGGCTGACGACCTCAACGCCCCGAGCATCTTGGGGCGTTTTTCCTTGGAGGGCAGATTCGGGGGCGAAAGTCGGAATTTTCGTCGCCTCCCGCTCTTCGAAGTCTTCAAAACTGAAACAACATCCCCATATCGACCACGTTCGCGTGAACATGCGCAACAATTGCGTTTCCGCGACGGTTTCCCCTGCGACACGCGTTATTCAGATGTGGCGCCCCGGCAATGGGCCGTCGCCTCGGCAACGCCGCAGGCATGATTGGAGGTTCTACATGGCCAGCTATACCAACCTTCCCGCCCCGTCCCCCGAACAGGGCCTGAACCGTTACATGCAGGAAATCCGCAAGTTCCCCCTGCTGGAGCCGGAGGAAGAATACATGCTGGCCAAGAGCTGGGTGGACCACCAGGATTCCAGCGCGGCGCACCGGCTTGTCACCTCTCACCTTCGCCTGGCGGCCAAGATCGCCATGGGTTATCGCGGCTACGGCCTGCCGCAGGCCGAGGTGATTTCCGAGGCGAACGTGGGCCTGATGCAGGCCGTTAAGCGGTTCGACCCGGAAAAGGGTTTCCGTTTGGCCACCTATGCGATGTGGTGGATCCGCGCCTCGATCCAGGAATACATCCTGCGGTCGTGGAGCCTTGTGAAGCTGGGCACCACTTCGGCCCAGAAGAAGCTGTTCTTCAACCTGCGCAAGGCGAAGGCCAAGGTCGGCGCGTTGGAGGAAGGCGATCTGCGCCCCGAGAACGTGGCCCGCATCGCGACGGACCTGAACGTGTCGCAGGAAGAGGTCATCTCCATGAACCGCCGTCTGGCCGGTTCCGACGCCTCGCTGAACGCGACGGTGGGGTCCGAGGATGGCGGAGCCCAATGGCAGGACTGGCTGGAGGACGAGGACAGCGATCAGGCCGCCGATTATGCCGAGCGGGACGAGCTGGAAACCCGGCGCGAGTTGCTGATGCAGGCGATGGACGTGCTGAACGACCGCGAAAAGGACATCCTTGCGCAGCGCCGCCTGTCGGATGAACCTGTGACGCTGGAAGACCTGTCCGAAACCTATGGCGTCAGCCGCGAACGCATCCGCCAGATCGAGGTTCGCGCGTTCGAGAAGCTGCAGAACAAGATGCGCGATCTGGCCCGCGGCAAGGGCATGGCCATCCCGGCCTGATCCTGCCTTCTGATTCAAAAAACGCCCGCGAGAAATCGCGGGCGTTTTTCGTTCAGTCTTCCATCGCTTCCAGTTCGTCGATGAAGCCCGCGATCATCGCAAGGCCCTTGTCCCAGAAGGCGGGATCGGAGGCGTCGAGGCCGAAGGGGGCCAGAAGCTCCTTGTGATGCTTCGATCCGCCGGCCTTCAGCATCTCGAAGTACTTGTCCTGGAAGTCGGCCCCGCCCTCGGCATAGACGGCGTAGAGCGCGTTCACGAGGCCATCGCCGAAGGCATAGGCATAGACGTAGAAGGGCGAGTGCACGAAGTGCGGGACGTAGGACCAGAACGTCTCATACCCGTCCATGAACTCGAAGGCGTCGCCTAGGGACTGTGCCTGCACGGACATCCACAGGGCGTTGATGTCGTCCGGCGTCAGCTCGCCTTCCGCACGGGCGGCGTGCAGCTTGCATTCGAAGTCGTAGAAGGCGATCTGGCGGACGACCGTGTTGATCATGTCCTCCACCTTGCCGGCCAGCAGGGTCTTGCGCTCGGCCTTCGTCTTGGCTCCGTCCAAGAGCTTGCGGAAGGTCAGCATCTCGCCGAACACGCTTGCCGTTTCGGCCAGAGTCAGGGGGGTGGAGGACAGGAGTTCCCCCTGTTCCGCCGCCAGCACCTGATGGACGCCATGCCCCAGTTCGTGCGCCAGCGTCATCACGTCGCGCGGTTTGCCGAGGTAGTTGAGCATCACGTAAGGGTGCACCGTCGTGACCGTCGGATGCGCGAACGCCCCCGGCGCCTTCCCTGGCTTCACGCCCGCGTCGATCCAGCCCTTGGTGAAGAACGGTTCCGCGAGCTGCCCCATGCGCGGGTCGAAGGCGTTGTAGGCGTCGCGGACGGTGGCGCAGGCTTCGTCCCAGCCGATGGTGCGGGGCGTTTCGGTCGGAAGGGGGGCGTTGCGGTCCCAGACCTGCAGCGTATCGAGGCCGAGCCACTTCGCCTTCAGCCGGTAATAGCGGTGGGACAGCTTCGGATAGGCCGCGACGACGGCATTGCGCAGGGCCTCCACCACCTCCGGCTCTACATGGTTGGACAGGTGGCGACCGGTCTGGGGCGTCGGCATCTTGCGCCAGCGGTCCTCGATCTCCTTCTCTTTCGCCAGCGTGTTGTGGATGCGGGCGAAGAGCTTGATGTTCTTGTCGAAGACCACGGCCAGCGCGCGGGCGGCCGCTTCGCGCTTCGCGCGCTGGCCGTCGGTCAGCAGGTTCAGCGCAGCTTCGAGGTTCAGCTCCTCGCCATCCACGGTGAACATCATGCCGGCGGTGGTTTCATCGAACAGACGGTTCCACGCGGCGGCGCCCACGGTGGACTGGTCGTGCAGGAAGGTTTCCAGCTCGTCGCTCAGCTGGTGCGGGCGCATGGCGCGCATCCGTTCGAACACCGGACGATAGCGGGCGAGATCGGCGTTTTCCGCCAGAAGCCCGTCCAGATGCACGTCGTCCAGCCGGTTAAACTCCAGCGTGAAGAACACGAGCGGGGTGGTCGCTTCCGTGATCTCGTCCTGCGCGTCGGACATGAACTTGGCACGCTCGCTGTCCATGGTGTTCTGGTAATAGCGCAGGCCGGCATAGGACATCAGGCGGCCGGCGGTGATGTCGATCTGTTCGTAAAGTTTGACGCAGTCCAGCAGCGCGGCCGCGTCCAGCGTTGCCAGCTTGCCTTGGTAGGTGGCGGCGAAGCGGGCGCAGGTGTCGCGCACCCAGTCCATGTCGCGTTCGACTTCCGGCGCGTCGGGGGCGGCGTAGAGGTCCGTCAGGTCCCATTCCGGCAGCTTGCCGAACGCACCCCCGCCGCTGGTGGTGGCGTCGAAGACAGGGCGGGGCAGGGTCATGGAGTGTCCTTTCAGTTTCACCCCATGTAGGCCCGGCCCCCGCCGGAGTTCAAGTGAGCGAGCCCCAGAGGTCGTATTCGCTGGCCTCGTCCACGCGCACGGTAACCATGTCGCCGGGCTTCAGATGCTCGAACCCTTCATCGATGAACAGGTTGCCGTCGATTTCGGGCGCGTCGGCCTTGGTGCGGCAGGTGGCGCCGTCTTCGTCCACCTCGTCCACGATGACCTGTTGGAGGGTTCCGACCTTGCGGGTCAGCTTCGCTTCGGAAATGGCTTGCGCCTTTTCCATAAAGCGGTCCCAGCGTTCCTGCTTCACCTCGGCTGGGACATGGTCGGGCAGGTCGGCCGAGCGGGCACCGGCCACGTTCTCGTATTGGAAGCAGCCGACGCGATCCAGCTGCGCCTCGTCCAGCCAGTCCAGCAGGGTCTGGAACTCGGCCTCCGTTTCGCCGGGATAGCCGACGATGAAGGTGGACCGCAGGGTGATGTCGGGGCAGGCGGCGCGCCATGCGGCGATTTCATCCAGCGTCCGCGCGGCGGCGGCGGGACGCGCCATCCTCTTCAGCGTGTCGGGATGGGCGTGCTGGAACGGGATGTCGAGGTAGGGCAGCACCAGCCCCTCCGCCATCAGCGGGATCAGGTCGCGCACATGCGGATAGGGGTAGACGTAATGCAGCCGCACCCATGCGCCCAACTTGCCCAGCTCACGGCTCAGGTCCGTGATGTGCGCGCGGACGTCGCCGCCCTTCCACGGGGCGAAGTCGTGCTTGCGGTCAAGACCATAGGCCGAGGTATCCTGCGAGATGACCAGCAGTTCCTTCACGCCCGCCTCGACCAGCTTTTCGGCCTCGCGCAGCACGGCATGGGCGGGACGGCTGACCAGACGGCCGCGCATGTCCGGAATGATGCAGAACTTGCACTTGTGGTTGCAGCCCTCCGAAATCTTCAGATAGCTGAAATGCCGCGGCGTCAGGCTGATGCTTTGCGCGGGCAGCAGGTCGAAATAGGGATCGGGCTTCGGCGGGACGGCGCGGTGCACGGCGTCCAGCACGGCTTCGTACTGGTGCGGACCGGTGACGGCCATGACCTTGGGATGCGCGCCCGTGATGTATTCGGGATCCGCGCCGAGGCAGCCGGTGACCAGCACCTTGCCGTTCTCGCGCAGCGCCTCGCCAATGGCGTCAAGGCTTTCGGCCTTGGCGGAATCGAGGAACCCGCAGGTGTTTACGATGACTGCATCCGCGCCCTTGTAATCGGGGCTGATGGCGTAGCCTTCGGCCCGCAGGCGGGTCAGTATGCGTTCGCTGTCCACCAGCGCCTTGGGGCAGCCAAGGCTGACCATGCCGATGGTCGGCTGGCCGGCGCGCGGGGGCGCGTCGATCACGATCCTGGGGGCCAGGTCGGGGCGGAGATTCGGCGGGTTCTGGGTCATCGCGCCCATATAGCGATGGGCGGCCCCTCACGGAAGAGGGTTCAGAGCAAGGCCGCCTTGCGCAGGGCGGCAAGATCGCGTGATCCTGTGCAGAAGCAGGCGACGCGCAACTGCCCTTCCAGCACGGCGAACACCTCGGCCACCGCGTCGGGGCCCTTGATCGCGGCGACCAGCAAGGGGGCAGCGAACCCAGCAAGATCCGCGCCCAGCCGGATCGCCCGCGCCGCATCCAGCCCGTTCGTCACCCCCCCCGAGGCGATGAGGGTGCTGTCGGGGCAGGCGGCGCGGATCTGGCGGAGGGCGGTGGCGGTGGGAATGCCCCAGTCGGCAAAGGCCGCAGCGATGGCGGCGTCGCGGGGGGAGGTGGTCCTTGCCCCTTCCACCGCCGCCCAGCTGGTGCCGCCGGCGCCGGCCGTATCGAAATGACCGATGCCTTCGTTCGCCAGCAACCCGGCCATCCGGCCCGACAGGCCCGCACCCACTTCCTTGACCACGACGGGCACGGGCAGGTCCCGCGCCAGCGTCCCGATTTTCGCCAGCAACCCGCGCCAGTCGCGGTCGCCTTCGGGTTGCAACGCTTCTTGCAGGGGGTTGAGGTGGATGATCAGGGCGTCCGCCTCGATCGCCTCCACCGCGCGGCGGGCGTGATCGGTGCCATATCCAAGGTTGAACTGCGCGGCCCCTAGGTTGGCAAGGATCGGGATGTCGGGCGCCGCCCGCCGCAACGAGTGGTCCAATCCCCCCGCATCCCCCGTTTCCAGCGCCACGCGCTGCGAGCCGACGGCCAGCGCCACGCCCGCCGCCTGACAGGCCGCCGCAAGGTTCGCGTTGATGCCTGCCGCCCGCGCCGGCCCCCCGGTCATGGAACTGACAAGGAAGGGCAGCGCCACCCGCCGACCCAGAAAGTCCGTCGTCAGGTCGATCGCGTCAAGATGCAGATCGGGGAGGGCCACATGCTCGAACAGGACCGAATCCAATCCGGTTTTTCCGTTGCCCGCGGCCCGACCCTCCAGCACGATGTCCAGATGCTGGGACTTGCGTTCGCTGGTCATGGGCGGGGGGTTCCGAAAGCTAGTGTTTGACATGAGGCCGTGGTCGTCCAGATAGTGCCTGATGACATCTGCGGCAAACGTAAGCGACCCTGATATGAACATGACGCCCGACCTTGCACTGGCCGGAAGCCACGCGGAACGCTTTGCGGTCTTCCGCGCGGCGCTGGAGCAGAGGATGCTTCGCCATGTCGGCGCGCCCGCGGGCGCGCCTGCGCGCCTGATGGCGGCGTCCGCGGACGCGATCTTGGCCTCGGGCAAGCGGATGCGGCCCTTCCTCGTGCATCTGGCGGGGGCGGGGGCGGACGACACGGCCCTTCTGGACGCCGGATGCGCGCTGGAGATGGTTCATTCGGCCTCGCTGATCCTGGACGATCTGCCCTGTATGGACGATTCAGGCCTGCGCCGCGGGCGTCCCGCGACCCATGTGGCCTGGGGGCAGGCGACGGCGATCCTGGGGGCGGTGGGCCTGCTGAACCAGTCCTATGCGATTCTGGGCACCCTGCCGGCCACCGACGCGCAGCGTGTGGCGCTGGTGAACGTGCTGTCGTCGGCCGTGGGCTGGGGCGGACTGGTCGCGGGGCAGGAATATGACGTGAACGGTTTTGGCGTGGACGAAGATCCCGCCTCGGTCCTGCAACGCATCGACCAGGTGAACCGTATGAAGACCGGCGTCCTTCTTGTGGCGGCGGTGGAGATGGGGGCGATCCTTGCCGGTCAGGACGATACCCGGCGCGGTCATCTGCGACAATTTGCCACCGATCTGGGGCAGGCCTTCCAGATCGCGGACGATCTGGGCGACGGCATGAAGACCGCCGAGGAATTCGGCAAGGACGTGGGCAAGGACGTGGGCAAGGACACCTTCGTGGCCGAACTGGGCCCCGAACGCGCCCTGCGCCGCTGCCTGGATCTGCTGCTGCGGGCCCAGCACGCGCTGGATGCGGCGGGCGTGGATCCGGCGCCGTATCAGTGGATGATCGGGGAGGTGTTCGACCGCGACCTGCTGGTGGCGCGCATGGCGACACGCCGTGAAGAAAAGGTGTCCTCGTGATGGGTTGGATCGTTCCGGTTGTCGTCGTCATCGCCACCGTTGCCTTCATGGAATGGGTGGCGTGGGCGTCGCACAAGTACATCATGCACGGCTGGGGCTGGGGCTGGCACAAGTCCCACCACGAGGAGACGCATGGCCCGTTCGAGATGAACGACCTTTACGCCGTGGTCTTCGCCGTCTTCGCCATCGGCCTGTTCCTGGCCGGCGAATGGTGGTGGCGGCCCGCGACATGGCTGGGCATCGGCGTCACGCTGTATGGCGTGCTGTATTTCGTCGCCCATGACGGTCTGGTGCACAAGCGCTGGCCCTTCAACTATATCCCCCGCAAAGGCTACGCCAAGCGGCTGTACCAGGCGCACCGCCTGCACCACGCGGTGGAGGGGAAGGAGGGCTGCGTATCCTTCGGCTTCATCTGGGCCAAGCCCGTCAAGGCGCTGGTGAAGGAGCTCGACCAGAACAAGCGCACCGACCGGGATCTGGTGCGCGACGTTCAGGACGGCCGCTGATAAAGACCGACACGCGGCCTGGGCTTTGCGAACCGGCTGCGCGCCACATCCAAGGAGGCTGCGGCGAACAGCGCCGCCTTTTCGGCCTTCGTCGTGCTGACGCGCTGGTCCCACGCGGCCGGGCCGCCCTTGCGCAGCTTCACCCCGATGGCCCGATAGACCCGCCGCGCGGCGGCGATGGCCAGCGCGGATCGCGGGGGCAGGGCCGCCATGCCGGTCAGGGCGCTGTCGTAATACGCCTCGGCCAAGTCCAGAAGATGCAGGGCCACGCGGTACAGGTCGTCGCGGCTGCGGTCGCCCAGCAGGTCCTGCGGCAGGTAGGAGCGTCCGGCGGCTGCATCCTCCATCACGTCGCGGGCGATGTTGGTCAGCTGGAACCCGATGCCGAGGTCCGAGGCGCGGTCCAGAACCTCCGGATCGCGGGCGCCCATGATCTGCGCCATCATCACGCCCACCACGCCCGCCACGTGATAGCAATAATCCAGCAGATCCTTGGTGGTGCGATATTCCCGTTCGGCCACGTCCATGGCGAAACCGTCCAGAAGCTGGTTCGGATAGAGCGCGGGGATCGCGTTGCGCTGGGCCACGCGGCGCAGGGATTCGAACACCGGATCCGTTTGCGGTTCCCCCGCCAGCGCCGCCGCCGTCTGCGCGCGCAGGGTCGCCAGCCGCTGCATCTGCCCCGGTCGGAAATCCGGACTTTGCGTCATGCCATGATCCTGCCCGTCGATCACGTCGTCGCAATGGCGGCACCAGGCGTACAGCATCACGCAATCGTCGCGGATCTGACGGTCGAAGATGCGGGCGGCGGCAGCGAAGCTTTTGGAGCCCTTGGCGATACTGTCCTCGGCATGGGCGACGGTGGTGTCGGTCATATCATCAGCCCTGCCGTGGCTTCGGCGCTGCCCACGACACCAGGGATGCCCGCGCCCGGATGCGTGCCCGCGCCCACGATGTAGAGGTTCGACAGCTTTTCATCCCGGTTGTGTGGACGGAACCACGCGCTTTGCGTCAGGATCGGCTCGATCGAAAAGGCGCTGCCCATGTGGGCGTTCAGCTCGTCGCGGAAGTCGAAGGGGGTGAAGTGGCGCACGGTCATCAGGTCACGGCGCAGGTTGGGGATGTAGTGCGCCTCCAGATAGTCGAGGATGCGGTCGCGGTATTGCGGGCCGACCACGTTCCAGTCGATGTCGGCCTGCCCCAGATGCGGCACGGGGGACAGCACGTAATAGGCGCTGCACCCTTCGGGTGCGAGGCTGTCATCCGTGACCGACGGCGCGTGCAGATACAGCGAGAAGTCGTCCTGCAACTCGCTCCCGTGGAAGATTTCCTGGATCAGCGCGCGATAGCGTTTGCCGAACAGGACCATGTGGTGGCGCAGGTCGGGCCGTTCGCCCCGCAGCCCGAAATAAGTCACGAACAGCGACATCGAATGCCGCTTTTTCGCCAGTGCCGGCCCCTTCGGGCTTCCCAGCAGCTTCGAATAGGTGTGCACCACATCCGCGTTGCTGGCGATCATGTCGAAGGCGTGCCGCTGGCCGTTCACGCGCAGCGCGGTGGCACAGTTGCCTTCCGTCTCGATCTCCTCCACCTCGGCGTTGCAGTGAAGGATGCCGCCCAGATCCTGGAACAGGTTCACCATGCCCTGCACCAGCGCCCCAGTGCCACCCTTGGCGAACCAGACGCCGCCCTGCCGTTCCAGCGCATGGATGAGGGCGTAGATCGACGACGTCTCGAACGGGTTGCCTCCGACCAGCAGCGTGTGGAAGCTGAAGGCCTGCCGAAGCTGGTCGTCCTTGATGAACTGCGCGACCATGGAATAGACCGACCGCCACGCCTGCAATTTCGCCAGTTGCGGCCCCGCCTTGATCATCGACCGGAACTGAAGGAACGGGACGGTCCCCAGCTTTTCATACCCTTCGCGGTACACATCCTGCGAATAGCGCAGGAAGCGGCGATAGCCCGCCACGTCCTGCGGCGACTTCAGCGCGATCTGGCGGTCGATGGCGTCCTGATCGTCGGCATAGTCGAACTTGAACCCGTCTTCCCAGCACAGCTGGTAGAAGGGCGCCACGGGGAGGAGGGTGACGTAATCCTCCATCCGCCGACCGGACAGGCGCCACAGCTTCTTCAGGCATTCGGGATCGGTGATGACGGTCGGCCCCGCGTCGAAGGTGAAGCCCGCATCCTTGTAAACGTAAGCACGGCCGCCCGGCAGGTCGCGCTTCTCGAACAAGGTGGTCCGGATGCCCGCGGATTGCAGGCGGATGGCCAGCGCAAGGCCGCCAAGGCCTGCGCCGATCACGGCGGCGGTTCTGTCAGACATGGGGGATCCTTTCAGGCAGGGCGCGCAGGGCTCGACCCAGCGGAACGGGGGGCTTGCCGATCAGGATGCGCGCTATGTCGGCTGTGGTGGTGCGGCCGGCGTAAAAGCGTTCGATCAACGGTTCGGGCAGCCGGTAGAAGCGCTGCATCACGTGACGGCGCTGGGCGGGATCGGCGGCGCGGAACAGCATGCGGTTCAGCAGGCGATAGAAGCCGCTGGTCCGTGCCAGCGCGTCACGCCGTATGGCCTGCGCCAGATTGGCAGAGCCTTCGGCCCAGTGCCGTTCCACCACCGCCGAGGTGCGCACCGCATCGGGCAGGGAATAGCCCGTTACGGGGTGGAACTGGGCCGCCCGCATCCCGATGCGCGGCAGATCGGCATCGGCCCAGAACCGTGCGGCGTCGAAACCCAGCATCAGGGGCAGGGCGCCCGATTCCTCGGCCACGATGTCGTGGATATGCCACCCCTGGGTGACGGCATAGGCGGCGATGTCACGGCGCACCGCCTCGGCCGGAAGGTCTGCGGTATCGGAGTAGCGCGTATCCTCGATCAGCAGACGGGTCGCGCCAAAGGGCAGGACATAGACAAAGCGGTAGCCGTCGATCTGGTCCACCGTCGCGTCCATGATGATCGGGCGCTTCAAGCCATGGGGTGCGGCAAGTTCCACCTCCTGCCCCAGAAACTTCTGGAAGGCGAGGTCCAGCGCCGGATGCGCCTGCACCCCACGTGCATCGATGACACAGTCGGCCTGCACCCGCGTGCCTTCGCTCAGTAGAAGGTGGTCGCTGGCCAGAACATCCACCCTCGCCGGATGAACGGTCAAACATGGGTGCTGCAAGGCGGCCCGTAGGCGCGCGGGCGTGATGGTGGCGTAACCTGCCCGCAACTGGCGGCGGTAGGCGGGAAAACGCACATCCTGTCCGAGCCATTCATGCGCGATGGCCGGGTCCAGCCAGTCGCGGTCGTCGTCCGACACGTCATGCTGATGGAAGGACCAGGTCCGGCCGTCCAGAGGCGCAGGATCGAAGATGTGGATGCGCGGCGGGGCGGGACGCGCCAGAAGCCGCAGAGCCGTGATGGCGCTGGCAAGGCCCCCACCGGCCATCGCAATCTGTGTCTGCATCCGTCCCTCTTCACGTTGGAGGGATGGTAGCGGACGGCACCGGAAAGGCGAGGGGAATTCGCAGGAAATCTGCGTCCGGTCTGGGAGCCGGGAAGATGATTTCCACAGCGATTTCTTGGAAGTACCCTGGCAGCCCGTAGGGGAGTCGAACCCCTCTTTTCAGGTTGAAAACCTGACGTCCTAACCGATAGACGAACGGGCCACTTGGGTAGCGGGCTTCTACGCAGAAGCGCCGGAGGGCGCAAGAGGGAAAGTTGCGTGGGCGAGGGATTTTCTTGCCGGGAAGCGCAGGGCGTCGCGAAGGTTGGGAGCGTTACCGGAGCGAGGGTGTTTCAGGGATCGCGGCAGATCGCCCGGGACAAGGTTGGGCGGCTCAACATCACGGATCGATTGGCCGGCGCTGTACCGTTCACTACCGGCCACGATGTTCAGACCGGCAATGTGGGCGCCCCGCCTACGCTGCGGCGCTTGCCCACCCGATTCTTAAGATAGCGGCGCAGAGGCTCATCGAGATGGTAGGTGCCGATCCACGACACGACGAGTACGGTCACTACGATCGAAAAGCCGATCATGGGCTTATGGTTTTCCCATTGCTCTCCCAGCAAGACCTTGGCGACGCCCGTTTGGAACAAGACGATCGGCGCGTGAAGGATGTATATGCCGTAGGACAAGCGTCCCAGGTGGTTGCACAGGACAGCGGCGGCGCCCTGGATCTGGTAGGCACCTCCGGCCATGAAGGCGAGGGGGAACACCACGGTCACCCAGAACGTGCTGATCTCCACAGCCCCTTTTGGAAGCGCCACGAAGGCAAAGCAAAGCATGGAGAGGTAGAACGGAAGGCGCGCGGTCTGCAAATGCGTCAGGAAGTGCCTGAAGATCACGACCCCAATGCTGAACGAGAACCAGAAACGCGCCGAGCCGCCCAACGCCGTGGAAGTGCTCCACCCCATATCAAGCGTTCCCCATTGACCTGCTTGATGAAGCAGGACGGCCAAGGAAATCGCAATGATGGCCAACAGGGCTCTCGTACCCAAGCGAACCGCAAGAAGCGCATAGAGAATGTTGTACCAGAACTCAAAGCTCAGGCTCCAGGCTGAAGGCGCAAACGGATAGGGTGTGAAGCCCCATTCCACCGCCGAAGGCCAAGGGGCGAGCAGGAGGGTTGCGGGCAGAACGTCAATTATCTGTCCCGGAGTGGGGGCATCATCGATACCTGCGATTTGTTTCATCAGAAAATAAGTGGCGCCGATGCAGCACGCCATCAGATAAAGAGGATAAAGCCTCAGCACCCTGGTCCAAATGAACGACAGGAGTGACCGGGTGCCACTGATAAGCGATTCCTCATAGGACAGAGCTATGACAAATCCGCTCATGAGGAAGAATAGATCTACAGCAAGAAAGGAGCTTTCCAGAACCCTCAACCCGCCAAAATATTCCTTGATATGATATAGAAAAACACAGACAGCCGCTATTCCGCGTGCACCATCCAAAGCCGGGAAGTGCGCCCTCTTGTCACTCATAATAACTCTACTATTTAATTAAAAATTATACACGCAGATCATCTGCTAGTAGAGCTAAACATATGCGCGAATATACCGCTAGTAGTTTATCCTGCGACTAAGAAGCGTGGCGTCTTGATTTGTTGGTGTGACAATCCGTACATGCACATCGTATCGAAGACAATCTGTCGGCCCTGGAACAACCCGTTGATTTAAATCTTCATTTTTCCTAAATACAAGAGGATGAGGCATGCTCCGCGGCGTGCGAAGCGGTGTCGCACTCCAAGCAGGGCCAAATTTACGACAAAAAGCGACTTTACTGACTTGGGATGTCCATCCTGCAGAGATCCTCTATAAGAGCGGCTTTCCTAAAATGCTCTTTATTGGCTCTGGTGTCAGGTGCTGCACGATCTTCTGGTTCAACGGCCAGGCTTCGGGCCGAGGCTGCGTGCTTTGAGTGCGGCCGTTTCCGCAGCCTTATCCATCAAGCGGAAACTGCGTCCGTAATAGAGGGCGGCGACCATCAATATCGTCTCCACGCCGAATTGGAAGAAGAATACGACCTCCACTCCCATCAGCATCATCTGTCGCACCATGAACAGGGCCAGGAACAACGACGCGGCCGATCGGGTGCGCACGGCCCATACTAGGCTGAAATACACGGCCGAGAAGAAGAGAGCAGCCTGCATGGCCACGCCGATCAGCCCGATTTCGACGGCGTTGGAGATCAGCGTGTTGTGGAAGTTGAAGCCGGATCTGCCTCCGATGCCAAACTGTGCCCACAACTCTTCGGCGCGGGGGTTGCCCTGAACCCAGAAGGCTTGGAAGCCCGTCCCCAGGAACGGCCGCTGCAGGATCTCGCTGAAGGCGACGCTCCACAAATCGGTACGCCCCGTGAGGGTGACGTCTTTCCCGGTCGTATTCAGGAAGGCCAAGGCAAGCTTATCCGCCATGGTCGAAAGCATGACCGCCGCCGCCGTGATAAGAACCACGCTCAATATAATGACGATCACGCGTGCGTTCGTCTTCATCCGCTGCAGCAGCAGGATGGGCGCGACGGCTGCCAGGGAGGCGGCCACGGCCACCAAGGCGCCCGTCGATTGTCCCATCACCATGAGCATGGCCCCCAGCCCGGCTCCCGGCAGGGCCAGCCCCCGCCAGAACCGAGGCATCCGCCGGTCAAGGAGAACAGCCAAGGAAACCAGAAGCAGCGTTCCCATCGCGAAGGCCAGCGCGTTCTTGCTGGCGTAGATTCCAAGAAAGCCCATGCCGTCGCCACGCGCCCGGCCCGACGCGAAACTCAGGACGGCTGCGATGCCATAGCTCAGCAAGACGATCTTGATCAGCGCTTGTGGTGTGATCCTCTGACAGATGGCGATCGCGATCATCACGGTCAGCAGAAGCTGGACCCCGTACCGCAAGCTGACGGCGGGATAATCCGACCACGCCAGCGAGACCAGGCACCAAAGTGCCATCACGATCAGCAACCATTCCCGGCGCAGGCCGCGCAGCAGATGGTCCGGACTGATCACCACGAGCGCCATTCCCCCTATCAGGAATAGCAAGACGCCCTTGGCGCCCAGAAGCGCAACTAGCGTCAGTCCCAAGAACGCGACGAACGAGGCCAGGATTTCAGGCGACCAAGGAATGGCGAGCCCCGTTCGGACGGCACGGCGTCTCCGCAACGGTTGCGGGAAGGCGGAAGGGGCGCTCTGCATGTGATCGACCTAGAAGCAGACAGGGATGGTTCAGCGTCGGAGTGAATAGGCAAGCGAGATCATAAACGGTGCAGGCTCGCTTATCCAGCCAGCGGCGTTCAAGTTCGGACGCGTCTCATTCATCAATACTCTGATCGTGAATGAAAGGCCATGAAGGATAAGCTAAGTGTTCCATCCCGGATGATCACATAGACCCTCGCCGGACTGCGCTCTTCATGGCAAGATCGATCCTGCGCGAGGTTCGGGACGGGAGGCGAGGATGCGGATCTCTCTTCACAGGCAGGCGACGACGACGCCAAAGATCCGGGCCGCGATCCAGGCGAGCATAGAACCCGCCTGGAGGGTTGCGGAGCGCTACGGCATCTCCGAGCAGACCGTCTGGAAGTGGCGCAATCGCGACAGCCTCCATTACCGCAGCCATACCGCGCACAGGCTTCAGACGACGCCCACGCCCGCGCAGGAGGCCGTGACGGTGTCCGTGCGCAAGACCCTGCTGCTGCCGCTGGACGACCTGGTGTCGGTGGTGCGTGAGTTCCTGAACCCGCACGTCTCGCGCTTCGGCCTGAACCGCTGCCTGCGCCGGCATGGGACGGGGAACCTGCGTGCGCTGAGGCCTGTTGCGCCACGGCCTGCGCATGGGGCCTTCAAGGCCTACGAGCCGGGCTATGTGCATGTTGACGTGAAATACCTGCCGCAGATGGCGGACGAGGACCGGTGCCAGTATCTGTTCGTCGCCATCGACCGTGCCACGCGATGGGTCTTCGTGCGCATCTACACGGCCAAGACCGCCGCCAACGCCCGGCGCTTCTTGCGTGACCTGGAGCGTGCCGCACCGATGACGATCACCCGCGTGCTCACCGACAATGGCAAGGAGTTCACCGACCGTCTGTTCGGCCTTCGCCGCCGAGCTTCCACGGGCAACCACGACTTCGACCGCCTTTGCGCCGACCTCGGCATCGAGCATCGTCTGGCCCCACCCATGCACTCCCAGACCAATGGCATGGTCGAGCGCTTCAACGGACGGATCGAGGACGTGTTGCAAAGCCACCGCTTCCGCAGCGGCGAGGATCTCGAACAGACGATCCTGCGCTACGTCCGCCTCTGCAACGGTCAGCTCCCGCAATCGGTGCTCAAGGGCCGAACGCCTATCGACGCCCTCAAGGACCGGCAGAAACAAAAGCCAGACCTCTTCAGGAAGCGACCCTGCAATCACGCGGGATGTGACAACTAGTCTGGTTCTGCAGCAGAGAGCCCTGCGGTTGAGAATCTTTATCTCGCATTTCAACGACATTTCTTTTCCGCGGCTTCGAGATCTGCACCTTCACGATATTGGCAGCGAGTTGTGGGACGCATTCTGAAACGACATCTCCAATGGGCAGAGCCACGTTCGCAGAGATGTCAGTCGCCCTCACCTTGGGAGAGGATGTGCGGCCGACTTTATTCGCCTCAGGTTGCCGCGCCGACGCCCGCGCCCCCTCTGCACATTTCGGAAGGTGTTTCTGAAAACGCCGTTCGTCACGGCAGGCGGCCGAAAGTTTTCCGGATGAAGCTGTGCCAAGGATTCTCGATGACATCCCGGCACTCAAAGTCATGATGTCATTGCCCTCAGTTCGGTCAAACGACGCCCGGGGGTCATCGAACGCCCATCAGGTTCTTTCGACTTGATTGGCACCACGGTCGCCAAACATCCGGATGGCTTGCATCAAAGCGTCTTCATGCGCCTTCATCTGGCGATGGGGGTTCAGTTCTGGTCTTTCCGCGGACCGGATCGCAGCCTCACTCAGCTTATCATAAAGTGCTACGTCCGAGTTCATCTTGTTCAGGGCCTCTGCCCAGACCTCAGGCGGGGCGTCTGCATCCAGGAGCAAGCCCCCGCCTTCCACGGCCTCCGGGATGCCGCCGCGCGTCGAAGCCAGCACAGGAATGCCGCTGATCTGCGCTTCGTTGACGACACGCCCGTAAGCCTCGTCCCACTGGCTCGGGACAAACAGGATCCGGCATTCCCCATAGACCTCGCGCATGTCCGAGCAGAACGGCTGATAGATCACGTTCGGCAAGGTGTAGCGGTTGGGATTAACGGGGTTGTCCTGCTCATCGGTGTCGGGAAGATTTCCGACGAAGGTGAACGGGATCTGGGGGCACAGCCGGGCCACCTCGTAAGCGGTGCGCAAGCCTTTCCGGAAGATCGGATTGATGAAGGTCACCCGGCGCCGGCTGCTAACGACCTTGTAATCCTCCAGCGGCATGAACGGGTAGATGACCTGTGCATTCGCGCCGTGCCGTGTCCGGTAGACCTCGGCCGTGAATTTCGAATTGGCGATCACCGGAAGATCGACCACCTCACGGAAATCACCCTTGTGCCATTCGTCTTCGACATCATGGACTTGGATGACCGTCGGAAGACCCGTGCGTCGTGCGCTGTGGGCAACTGGAACAACCGCACCCCCCATCACCACGATGACATCCGGTCGCTCCGCCTTCGCCACACCCTCCACCGCATCCTGCGGATTCCAAGAGCGCCATACGGGGTAGGAGAGGCGTGTGTCGCGCGAAGCGGCCGTTCCGGTGAAACGTTTGCGGGCGGCCATTCCGATCCGGTTGCGCAGGCTCAGAACGTCCCGTGCCTTCCGGAATCCCGAAAGAACGACCACCTCGTGTCCGCGGGATTTGAGCCCGAGGCACAGTTGGTGCAGCGTGTTCGCCATGCCGCCATAGGACTGAGGCATGTAGTAGTGCGTGTTCACAAACAGGATTTTCACGTCGCCGCTTCCGCCTTCTTCAGGATGCCCGAGCCATGCCGGGGGCCAGGATCTTGGTCAGCTTCCGACGCACGCGTGCGTTCAGGCGCTTGGCCTTGTAGGTCGCCTGCATGTAGGCCTTGCGTCCCCGGCTGATCTTCCGGCCGGCCATCAGTTCCTGCTGGGCCACGAGATAAGCGGGATGGTCATACCAGTCGCCGCAGAAGTGGCAGATGGCCGGGGAAACAGGGTGGCCTTCCTTGACGAATTGGCAGGAGCCTTCGATGACGTCGAGGTGAACCGCTCCCTGCGAATTCAATGGGGTCCGCATCAACCGGCCGCCGTCATCATAGAAACTCGTCACCCGCATCTGCGACAGCGCGAGCCCGAGGAGCGTTTCCTCCCCGGGGCCGGATTTGTCGAAGTCGAGAATCCCCAACTCTTCGGACCGGGCGTTGATGGCATGGGCAGTGGCGAAGACCTCTTCGGCGAACCTGCTTTTCCGATAGAAGTACACGCCTCCGTTGAACTTGGGGAAGGGCGTCCCATCCACACGTCGGATCGCCTCTCCCACATTCCTGATCCACAGGTCCGTGTCGCCGGCCGACAGGAACTTGGTCACGATGGGGCTGAAATCATACTGGCGGATCTGCTCCAGCTGCTCATGAAACGGTCTGGCGACGATGCAGTCGGCGTCGATGAAGAACGTCTCCTCGAACGGCGAATAATGATAAAGATCCGCCTTCAGGAGCGTGCCGGCGATTTCGACGGGATCGATCGGCACCCGGATGTCGAAGAGCGAGCCTACATCCTCCCGGTCCGTCACGATGGCGATGCGGAAGCCCGGCATATGCCGGCGCAACGAGCGCGCCAGGGATTCGGCCTGGTGGAAGTACTTGTCCGCACCGAAGGCCATCGTGATGAAACCGATTTTCTTGAGGTCGTCCATGCCGCTACACTCTGTCTTTTGATGCATCTCGGATCGGCCCATGTCAGGCCGTCCCTTTGAGGAAGCCATAATGCGCTTCCATGGCCTTGATCTGCGTGTCGTTTCCGCTGCCCAGAAGGTTGTCGTTGTACAGCGCATTGTCCTGGGTGGAGGGCCACTCGATCACGTCGAACCAACCCTTTGCCCGCAGATGTTCCAGACCCGCCCGCCGGGCCATCCAGAAGAACCAGATATCGTCCCCCCGCGGGCAAAGGCGCATGAAAAGGTCCTCGTCGAAGACGTCGTCATGGAAGGCCATGGGGGGATAAAGAATGCCCCCCACTCCGGTCGGGAACATGGCGTGGCGGCTTGTCGGGGGATGCCGTTTGGTGGTGGCCAGTTCCCATTCCGCATAGGGCTTCAGGCTGCCGTCGGAATTGAACTTGGCAACATGAACGCGCCCCCCGACAATGGCTTTCGGGTTCGTGGCCGCGACGCTGACCAGGCTGTCCAGCCAGGTCGGGGGATAGTAGACGTCGTCGTCCGCGGTCACCACGTATTGGTTCGGGCAGGTCCGCAGGCTCGGGATCAGCTTCTTGTAGGACCGGATGTCCTCGCACGTCTCGATGGACAGGCCATGTGCCTGCAGTTCCAGAACATCTGCCGGAAGGGCGGCCTTGTCGTTATGGGCGATCCACAAGACGACATGATCGGCCGCGATCGTCTGGTCGAGGAGGCTGCGGATCGTCCTCGCAAGGTAGGGAAAACGAAGCGGATAGGATGTCAGCGTGATGGACAACGGCGCACCAAGGCTGTGAGGCATCTTGACCCGCGTCTGCGGAAAGCGCCGCACGTTCCTTTGCGCCTGCCTCCGCAGCCACGACATCCGCAGCGCGCGCAGGGCCAGTCTGGCCCGGTAGGTGCCGATCATGGGCCGTTTCCTTCCGTGCCACCAAGCGCCGGCCGTGCCTTGCGGACGACCATGCCCCTGAGGCTGCCGAGCATCCGGATCGCTTCCGCTTCGGCGGAACTGGGCCTTCCGCTGGCGACCCATGCGACAAGAAGTGCCGCGACGTAGACAGCGATTCCCGCCACGACAAGAAGCAGAAGCATCGCCAGATCCGGATCGCCGGAGGTTCCGAGCAGATGAGGAGCAAGCACGTAGGTCAGCAGGACGAACATGACGGCTGAGGCGATGAGGGGCCGGATGACCACGGACACCTGCCGCACCAGGGTGATCCCCGTCATCTTCTGGATCAGCGTCATGTTCCAGGTCACGTTGATGAGGCTGGCAACGCCTCGTCCGGCGATGGCGCCCATCACGATGGCGAAATCTCCTCCGACCTGCCACCCCACCATCATGCCGGCGATCAGAAGGGGCAGGCGTACCGCGAAGGCGCGCATCTCGCGTCCGAACATCGCCTTCGTGCGTCCGAGGGCCATGGCCAAGGGCTGATACCCTTCACAGGCTTCGAAGGCCATGATCAGGGCCAATGCCTGGATCATCGGAACCGCAGGGATCCACGCTTCGCCCAACATCAGGCGCACCGCAGGCTCCGCGACGGCGGCGAAGCCGGTTCCGATCGGAAGGGCCAGAACGCACAAGAGTCCCTGAGCGCGAAGATAGGCGGCACACAGCCGGGGCATGTCGTTCTTGATGCGGGAAAACGCCGGGAAAAGCGTCTGCCGGATCGGACCCAACCCTTCCCGGATGGGCATGCCCGCCAAGTTGTCGGACATCGAGTATTGGCCAAGAGCGCCGGGCTGGATGGCGGCCCCGAGGATCAGCGGGTCGGCACGCCAGTTGATCATCTGGACCGTCTTGCTGAACGTGAGCCAGACCGAGAAGGAAAGCAGTTCCTTGTAGCCGCGGAGCCCGATCCTTGGCCGGTAGGGGGCGAAGATATAGGACGCGATGCACCGGACAATGCGCGCCGCCGCACCGCCAAGGATGAGGGCCCAGTAGTTTTCCAGGATAATCGCGGCTGTGACACCCGCGATGAAGCCCGCAAGCTTCTCCGTCACGCTGAGGGCGAATTCCTGCCAGAACACGAGGTTCCGTTGGAAGACGATCAGTCGCGGGCTTTGCAGGCCGTCGATGAGGGTCGTGCCCGCAAGGAAAAGCATGATGGTGAGCAGTCGGGGATCGCCGTAGGCCGTCGCCACGGGATGCGCGCTGGCCGCGATCAGAACGCTCAGAAGGATCGAGCGGGTGTTGTTGAGGGTCCAGGCCGTGTCGTAGTGATGATCCTGAGGATCATCATGCTGCACCAGCGCCTGCGCCAGCGAAAGCTCCGTGATGGACGCGATCACCATCGTCACCGCGCCCGCAATCGCGACAAGGCCGAAGTCCTCGGGCACCAGAAGACGGGCAAGGATCAGCGTGCTTGCCAGGCCGATCAGCGTCACGAAGATCCGGGCCAACGCAATCCAAGAAGCTCCCTTCATGACGAGGCTTCTATTACTCATTACTCGATCTCTTCTTCGTGCTTACAAAAAATAAACAATTTTACTAAATTTCGGAAACCTACGTCTTTAAGGTTTGGAGCCCGAATTGAACGCTTGGATATAACATTAAAATTTTAGGTGCAGCGTGCCTTAATGCTGTCTCCCCGTCTATGACCGAAAAGTAGGTATCCTTCAAGTGGTATAGATCTTCTTGGCTGCGACCTTATTCCACATCTGCTGTATATCGGCGATACCTGACGTGGGCCATTTCCCCAGGTCTGGCGTGGTAATAAATCATGAGAAATAAAGGATAAAATAAGATCTTCATAATGCTCATACAAACTTCCTGATCGTGTAGATCATAGGCAACGCACAACTATAAGTCGTTGCATCATGCCCCAATCACGGAATAGTCAGGGTATTCAGCAAGTGCCTGATATAACGCCCGCTTGCATTTTGGTCGCAATATTGTCAGGGATTTGGCCGTTGCTTAACGAGGTGTTTTGAGGGCAGAAGAACGGCATGAAGCATCGTATCAGTGTCATCCTCCCGACATACAATCGCGCCGGCTTGATCGGCGAAACGATTGACAGCCTTTTGGCGCAAACGCGCAAACCGGATGAGATCCTTGTCATCGACGATGGCTCGACCGACGGCACGGCGGGGGTCCTTGCCGGATACGACGCCCTGACGGTCGTGCGGACCGAAAATCAGGGAAAGGCTGCGGCGTTGAACCGTGCCCTTGGAATGATCACGGGCGACCTTGTCTGGATCGTGGACGACGACGACCTGCTTCTGCCCGGAGCTTGCGCCGCTCTGTCCGCTCCCCTTGAGAATGACGAGACTCTCGATTTCTGCGCGGGACGCCATATCGACTTCGAAGTGGATCCCGAGACGGGGAAGAAGCTCACCCGGGACCCCGGATACATGCGTTCCTCGTCGCCCGACCAGATCTTCCCGGACCTCCTTGAAGGCTGCCACATCTTCCAGCCGGGCCTCATGGTCAAGCGTCGCGTCTACGACACCGTCGGGCCCTTCGATCAAAGCCTCGTGCGGTCGCAAGATTACGAGATGCTGCTGCGCATCGCCCGCAGCCATCGCGGGCTGCAACTGGCCGAAACCGTCTTCCTGCATCGTGAGCACAAGGGCATCCGGGGCACGGCAACCACAAGTTTCGCGGCGTCCCGCAATGCCGACACTTGGGCCGTTTACAACCGCATCATCTTTACGCGCCTGCTGGACAGCCTCACGGACGAGGAGATCCTTGCAAGATCCGACCTCGACACCCTGCCGAAAGCCGTCCGTTCGCGTGTCGCGCGTGTGAAGCGTGGCTGCGTGCTGGCGCGGCAACGCATGTGGCCGGAGGCGGTCGCTGTCTGGCGCGAAGCAGCGGGAATGCACACGTCGGCGCTGTCGCCACTGGAACGCGAAATGCTCGCGCGCAGTCCGAACTCGCCGTTGGGTGCGCCCGAACTGCTCACATCGCCCCAGATCCGTTCCGAGTTCCTTGCCCTGTCCCGCATGCCCGTGGCCGGGTCGGAGATTGCGGCGGTCGTACGCCGTGCTGCGCGCTGGTACGTCCGGGCCGCTGTGAAGTCGCGCGACTGGCGCTTCGCGATGAATGGAGCTCGCTTCCTGCTCGGCAGGTGAAGCCGTTCGGCCCCGAGGGTCGATCAAGAAACGCAGGCCGCGCCACCCTTGGCGCGGCGATCTGCCGGTGTGTCTTGCTTTCCAAGGCCGCTGATAAAGAAGACTTGGGGACGTTTGCAACATGCGAGTGATCGGCATCGATGTCGTAAGAAGCGCGGCCATTTTCTTCGCCATGTTCTCCCATATCTATGCCGACATCGAACTGGGACACTACATGTCACCCGACATGGCACTTCCCCTTCGGGTCGTGTTGCAAACGGCCACCCCCATCTTCGTTCTGCTTTTCGGAACGATGCTGGAGCTGGTCTATTTTCCGAAATGGGTCTCCGGCAAAAGGCAGATGGTGACATCGCGCCTCCTGAAGCGCGCGCTGCAGTGCTGGATACTGTATGCACTGTCGATCTTTTGTCTCTTCCTGGTGGACGACGGATATTCGTGGAAGTTCAGCATCTCGTGTCTGATCTTCATGGGAAATTCGCCCTATACCGAGATCCTCAAGTTCTACGCCGTGGCCTTGTTGCTTACGCCGCTTCTTCTTCGGCTTCGCGAACGGGCAGGGCTCTGGCCCTTGGTGGTGCTGGCCCTTTCCTATCAGGCGGCTTGGCCGTTTCTCCACGCCCTTCCGGACGCCTACGATGATCTGGGCGCCCCCCTCCAGATCGCGCGGCTGATAAAATTCCTGACCGGATTCGGCAATCGGAGCCTGATGGGTCCCTCCGTGCTGCATGGGCTGAGCCTTGTGATCTTCGGCTTGTGCTTGGGACGTTTCATCTCGCAGGGGCGTGACGGAAAGACGACAGGGCAGGATACGGGATCCACCCGATCCGCGGCCTTCGCCAGAAAGATCGCGGCCGGCCTTGTCGTCTCGTTGGCCTTGACGCTTGCGGGCGCGCTGACCGTTCCAGACGCGGTTTTCCGAGGCTTGGCAAACATGAGTCTGAGGCTGAACAGCAGCGTGATCTATTTCGCGGCCGGGACCCTTTCCGCAGTCTCACTGACCTTGGCCCTCATATGGATCGTGGATGTCTGGGCTCCGATCCGATCAACCGTCTGGCATTCGGTATCCTTCTTCGGCCGAACCAGCATGTTCACCTTCGCGTGGGGAAACATGCTGCTGTACCTCCTGGATTACCGGCCGACCAATGCCGTCAGCGCTTACGGAACGGCCGGGCTCTTGCTGGCGGCCATCTGCTTGATGAGCTTCTGCTTCGACCGGGCCATGCGTCGCTCTCGGCGGGCTGGCGCCCTGCTTGAGATGATCAACAGGCCGCTCGACCGGCTGACGCGCCTGTCCATCCGGCCTTAAACGACGCTCCCGCTGCAGGCACAGGCCACAACCACTTTCGAAGTGAAGGCACTCCCCCATTCCTGCCGCTCGGTCTTGCTGCCTCCAAGGCGGTCAAATCACACAAGTCCGTCGGCGGCTAAACCAGTTGGGAACTGCCGATACCTGAACCTTCATGGATCACGAAGAAGATGATTGCTATGCAGTGTCAGTAACAAAGGGAAGAAGTGGCAGCCCGTAGGGGAGTCGAACCCCTCTTTTCAGGTTGAAAACCTGACGTCCTAACCGATAGACGAACGGGCCACTGCGGGGGCTTCTAGTGTGCGGCGCGAGGGTGCGCAAGAGGAAAATTCAGATCTCTTCCGCAGCGTCTTCCAGCCGAAGCTGGACACGGTTGCGCCCGCCATAGCTGTTGATTTCCAGCCGTCCAGCCAGATGGAATCGCCGGGTTCCGCAGTTGTCGAAAGCGGGTCCCAGCGGGCCGTCAAAGGCGCCAAAGGCCACCGCATCCACGCGCGGACCGCCAAGCCCGCCGAAGTTCAGCCGCAGATGATTCTCTCCGATACGCCGGGCGGTCACGCCCTGCGCGGCAAACGCGAATCGCGGGGCGGGGGAGCTGGCCCCGAACGGTCCCGCGCTTTCGATCTGTTCGATCAGGGCGGGGGTGCAGGCCTCGGGCATAAGCAGCCCTTCAATCCGCAGGTCCGACGGCCCGGCACTGCCGGCGCCCTGCTTGGCCAGCAGTTCGGCCAGACGCTCCATCGCCTCGGGCAGGCGCGCTTCCTCCACCGTCAAGCCCGCGGCCATCTTGTGCCCGCCGCCCTTCAGCAACAGCCCTTCCGACGCCAGCCGATGGATCGACGCGCCAAGATCCACGCCCGTTACCGAGCGGCCGGAGCCTTTGCCGATGCCTCGCTCCAGCCCGATGACGACGGCGGGGCGATTCGTCGCTTCCTTGAGGCGCGAGGCGACGATGCCAACCACGCCCGGATGCCAGCCTTCGCCCGCGGCCCAGACCAGCGGCGCGTCCAGACCGCGCGCCTCGGCCTGCGCCATGGCTTCCGCGCGCACCCGCGCCTCGATGTCGCGGCGCTCGGTGTTCAGCTCGTCCAGTCGTGCGGCAAGGGCCGCCGCTTCGCGCGGGTCCTCGGTCGCCAGGAGGCGCGCGCCCAGATCGGCCTGCCCGATGCGGCCGCCGGCGTTCACGCGCGGCCCCAGCAGGAAGCCCAGCGAATAAGGCGTAGGCGCTTCCGTCATCCGCGCCACGTCGGCCAGCGCCGTCAAGCCGACACGTTCCCGCCGCGCCATAACCTTCAGCCCCTGCCGCACCAGCGCGCGGTTCACCCCGATCAGCGGCGCCACATCGGCCACCGTCGCCAGCGCCACCAGATCCAGCATACCGATCAGGTCCGGCCCCGTCACACCGTCCTTCCGCAACCGGCGGTTCACCTCCACCAGCACCAGGAACACGACCGAGGCCGCGCAGAGATGCGCAAGCGACCCGTCCTCGTCCTGCCGGTTGGGGTTCACGACGGCCAGCGCGGGCGGCAGCGTCTCGGCGCCCAGGTGATGATCCAGCACGACGACGTCGGCAGCCGCGGCGGCGGCGATGGGCTCATGGCTCAACGTGCCGCAGTCGACGCAGATGATCAGATCATGGCGCGCGGCCAGATCCTGCATCGCGGGCACGTTGGGGCCGTAACCTTCGTCGATCCGGTCGGGAATATACAGCGTCGCATCCCGCCCCATGGCGCGCAGCCACACGATCAGCAGCGCGGCCGAGGCGCCGCCGTCCACGTCGTAATCGGCGAAGATGGCGATCCGCTCGTTCCGGCGCACGGCCTGCAGGATGCGTTCGGCGGCCGGACCCATGTCGCGCAGGATCATCGGATCGGGCAGCAGGTCACGCATGGCAGGGGCAAGATACAGGGCCGCGTCGGCGGGCATCACGCCGCGGCGCACCAGCGTGCGGCACAGGGCGGCGGGCAGGCGGGTGGACTGGCCCATCGCCTCGGCCAGGCGATCCTCGTCATCCGTGGGGCCGACCCAGCGGCGACCAAGGAGCGAGCGTTCGACATTCAGAAATGCGCGTGGGGGGATCATCCGCCCCCCATACCCCAAAGCGGAAGGGGCGGCAACGCCGCCCCCGCCGGGATCAAATCGCCTTGATCGGGTTGCGGTAGGTCATCCGCCGGACGGACCCCGTGCGCGAACGCATCAGGATCGTTTCGGTCGTGACCCAGCCCACCTCGCGCTTGATGCCGGCGACAAGGTTGCCATCCGTCACGCCGGTGGCGGCAAAGATCACGTCGGCCGTCACCAGTTCGTCGCGGGTGTAGATGCGGTCCAGATCCTCGATCCCGGCGGTGCGGGCGCGGCCGATCTCGTCCTCGTTGCGGAACAGCAGCTTGCCATAGAACTGGCCGCCCATGCATTTCAGGGCCGAAGCCGCCAGCACGCCTTCCGGCGCGCCGCCCGAACCCATGTACATGTCGATGCCCGTGCCGGGGGTCGAACAATGCATCACGCCGGCCACGTCGCCATCGGTGATCAGGCGGATCGCGGCGCCCGTGGAACGGACTTCGGCGATCAGGTCGGCGTGGCGGTCACGCTCCAGGATGCAGACGGTGATGTCGGCGGCCGAACCGCCCTTGGCCTTGGCCAGCGCATGCACCCGTTCCGAAGGCGACATCGCCAGCGTCACGGTGTCCACCGCGTAATCCGGACCGATCGCCAGCTTCTCCATGTACACGTCTGGCGCGTGCAGCAGTGTGCCGCGCGGGGCCATGGCGATCACGGTCAGCGCGTTCGGCATGTCCTTGGCCGTCAGCGTGGTGCCTTCCAGCGGGTCCAGCGCGATGTCCACGGCCGGACCGCTGCCCGTGCCCACTTCCTCGCCGATGTACAGCATCGGCGCCTCGTCCCGTTCGCCTTCACCGATCACGACAACGCCCGCAATGTCCAGCAGGTTCAGCTGTTCGCGCATGGCGTTGACGGCGGCCTGATCGGCGGCCTTTTCGTCGCCGCGCCCGATCAGGCTGTGCGAGGCAAGTGCCGCAGCCTCCGACACCCGGGCGAGGCCCAGCGAAAGCATACGGTCTTGAAATTGTTCTGCGTTGGCCATCTTGCCCCTCGTCTCCTTCGTTCCCGACAAGTGGTAGAGCGGGGGGAGGCGAGGGGCAAGCGTGGTGGCGCTAACGCTTCAGACGTCCTCGATTCTCAAGGCGACAGGCTCGCCCACAAGCACGCCGGTGGTGCGGAAGGTCTTCAGCGCGACAAGGATGTCGTCGCGCGTCGCCTTGTGCGTCACGATCAGGACCGGCGCGTCGCCGTCCATGTGGCCGTATTGGCGCATGCGGTTGATGGACACGCCCGCCTCGCCCAGCTTGGTCGCGATCTTGGCCAGCGCACCCGGCTTGTCCATCAGGCGCATCCGCAGATACCAGGCCGCCGGTGCGGCGGAGCGGGCCGCCACGGGCTTGGTCAGCGAGGTGGCGGGCTGCCCGAAGGTCGGCAGGCGCAGGCCCCGTGCAAGGTCGATCACGTCGCCCATGACGGCGCTGGCCGTCGGCCCCTGACCCGCCCCTGCGCCGCGCAGGACGATCTGACCCACGGCATCGCCCTCGACGACGACCATGTTCGTGCCGCCCGACAACTGCCCCAGCGGGCTGTCGCAGGGCACAAGGCAGGGTGTCATCCGCTGTTCCAGCCCGCGCCCCGTCATCTGTGCCACGCCCAGCAGCTTGATGCGATAGCCCATGTCCGCCGCGCGCCGGATGTCGTCGATGGAGATTTCGCCGATTCCCTCCAGCTCCACCGCGTCAAAGGCCACCTGAGTGCCGAACGCGATGGAGGACAGGAGACTCAGCTTGTGGCCCGCGTCGATTCCCCCGACGTCCAGGTTCGGATCCGCCTCCAGATAGCCCAAAGCCCGCGCCTCCTCGAACACGACGTCATAGGGCAGGCCCGTATCCTCCATCCGCGTCAGGATGTAGTTGCAGGTGCCGTTCATCACGCCCATCACGCGGCGGATGCCGTTGCCGGCCAGCCCCTCGGTCAGGGTCTTGATGATCGGGATGCCACCCGCGACCGCCGCCTCGAAGCGGATGGTGCGGCCGGCGGCCTCGGCCATCTCGGCCAGGGCCTGACCGTGATGCGCCAGCAGGGCCTTGTTGGCCGTCACGACATCCTTGCCGCTGGCCAGCGCCGCCTCGATCGCGTTCTTGGCGGCGCCTTCATGGCCGCCCATGACTTCCACGAAGACGTCGATGTCGTCGCGGCGCGCCAGCGCCACGGGATCATCTTCCCACGCAAAGCCCGACAGGTCCACGCCGCGATCACGTCCCGCGCTGCGGGCCGAAATCGCGGTAATCATCATGGGACGGCCCGCGCGCATGGCGATCATGTCCGCATGTTGCTGGACGATCTTGATGACACCGACGCCGACCGTTCCAAGGCCGGCAAGTCCGATACGCAGGGGAGCGGGCATGTATCCTCCGAAAGTTGCCGAAGGATTGATAACGCGGGACGGCGGTCCCTGCCAGCGTTTACCGCAGGGCGGCGGCGCGGGCGCGCAGGGCCGCGGCGCGTGCGTCAAGGCTGCCTTCGGTGGCCGGACCGGTCAGGTTCTTTCCGATCCGCGCGTCGATCTCCGCCTGCGGCAGCAGGACGGGCGGGGCTGCCGCGGCCGGGGGAAGGGGACCCACATCCGGACGGGGGGCGCAGGCGGCCAGAAGAAGAACTGCGATCCACTTCATGCAAGGGCCTTGAACTTGCCGGCGTGGAAGATCATCGGCTGCCCTCCGCCCAGGGTCACGCGCCCGACACGCCCGACCATGATCAGATGGTCGCCACCATCATGGGTGGCGTGGGTGGTGCATTCGAACCGCGCCAGCGCGCCCTCGATCAAGGGCACGCCCTGTTCGTTCGGCCCGTGTGACACGCCGTCGAACCCGGCCGCCCCGCGGCCGAAGGCCATCGAGATGTCGGCCTGCGCGTCCGACAGGATGTGAATGGCGAAATGCTGCGCCCGTTCGAAGAACGGAAAACGGGTCGACGATCGCGCCGGCGACCACAGAACCAGCGGCGGGTCCAGCGACACCGACGCGAAGCTGTTGGCCACCATTCCCACCGGACCCTTGTCGGACAGGGTGGTCACCAGCGTGACACCCGTGGCAAAGCGGCCAAGGGCGTCACGGAACGGAAGCGCGTTGCCGGTCGCGTCGAATGTGGTGATCTCGGTCATGCCGCCCCCTGCCGTTTGACCGATTTATGGGGGGCGGACGGGATGGTGTAAACCCTACTCGGCGGCCTGTTTCATCTCGAAGCCTTCCGCCAGCTTGTCGCTGGGGATCACCGGATATTCGCCCGAGAAGCAGGCGTCGCAATATTTTGGCGATTTCGGGTCACGACCCGCCGCTTCCCCGGCCGCACGGTACAAACCGTCGAGCGAGATGAAGCGCAGCGAATCGACGCCGATCCAGTCGCGCATCTCGTCTTCCGACATGTTGGCGGCCAGCAGCTTTGACCGTTCCGGCGTGTCCACGCCATAGAAGCAGGGCCATGCCGTCGGCGGGGAGGCGATGCGGAAGTGCACCTCCGCCGCGCCGGCGTCCAGGATCATGTCCTTGATCTTGCGGCTGGTGGTGCCCCGCACGACCGAGTCGTCCACGAGGATGACGCGCTTGCCGCGGATCAGCGCGCGGTTCACGTTCAGCTTCAGACGCACGCCCATGTTGCGGATGGACTCGGTCGGCTCGATGAAGGTCCGGCCCATGTACTGGTTGCGGATGATCCCCATCGCATAGGGAATGCCCGACTCCTGGCTGAAGCCGATGGCCGCCGGCGTGCCGCTGTCGGGCACGGGGCAGACCAAATCGGCCTCCACCGGCGCCTCGCGCGCCAGTTCCACGCCGATCTGCCGGCGGGTTTCATACACCGAACGCCCACCGAGGATGGAGTCGGGGCGCGAGAAGTACACATGCTCGAAGATGCAGAAGCGCGAATTGGCGGGGGCGAACGGACGGGAGGAGGTGATCTCCCCATCCTCGATCACCACCATCTCGCCGGGCTCCACCTCGCGCACGAACTCCGCGCCGATGATGTCGAGGCCGCAGGTTTCCGACGACAGCGCATAGCCTTCGCCGACCTTGCCCAGAACCAGCGGGCGCACGCCCAGCGGGTCACGCACGCCGATCAGCTTCGTGCGCGTCATCGCGATGACCGAGAAGGCCCCCTCAACCCGCCGAAGCGCGTCCTTCATGCGTTCCGGCACCGTGCGCTGAATCGACCGCGCCATCAGGTGGATGATGCATTCCGAATCCGAGGACGACTGGAAGATCGATCCACGCTCGATCAGTTCACGGCGCAACTGGGCGGCGTTGGTCAGGTTGCCGTTATGGGCAATGGCGGCGCCACCCATGGAAAACTCGCCAAAGAAGGGCTGCACGTCGCGGATGGCGGTCGCACCCTTTGATCCGGCCGTGGAATAGCGGACATGGCCGATCGCCAGTTCGCCCGGCAGCGTGTCCATCACCTTCTGGTTAGTGAAGTTGTCGCGCACATAGCCGAAGCGGCGGGCGGAGTTGAACCCATGCTCGGGGTGATGCGAGACGATGCCGGCCGCTTCCTGTCCCCGATGCTGAAGGGCATGCAGCCCGAGGGCCGTGAAGTTCGCCGCATCGGCCACGCCGATCACGCCGAAAACACCGCATTCTTCCTTCAACTTGTCATCGTCGAAGGGGTGGGACATGAAGGGTCGCATGGGCGCGCTCCGAATCCGTGGAATTGCCCTTCATGTAGTCGCTAACGGCGCGACTGTCACCCACCTGTAACGAAATCCCTAACCGTTTTGCGGCGCCGGTGCCACTTCGGGGGCGATCGGCTGCACGGGTGCCCCACAAGTGCCCACAAGTTTCTCGTATTGCTGGACAACCCAGCCCGGCGCGTCATCGGGAACCTGCGCGTCGATCTTGCCCTGGAACGAGGCGAAGACGTGGGCGGAACGCGAATTGTCGACCATCGGGATGGTCTGGGCGCCGATGACCTTGTCATAGACAAGGAAGGCCACCGCCACGAGGACGATGCCCCGCGCCGCCCCGAAGGCAAAGCCCAGCGCCTGATCCACCGAGCCCACGGCCGTCCCCTGGATGGAGGAGGACAAAAGCGGCGTGAAGAGCGAGATCACCACCAGCGATAGCGCGAAGATGGTGGCAAAGGCCGCGACCATTGACAGTTCGCAACTGTCGCCCAGAAACTCCCCAACCACCGGGATCTGAAGCACCAGCGGCTGGGCCATGGCCGCGAAGGTGAAGGCAAGAACGGCCGCAGCCACCCAGCCGATGATCGCCATGACCTCGCGCACCAGCCCGCGCGCATAGGCGAGGACGGCCGACAAGACGATGACCACCGCAACCACGGCGTCGATGATGGTAAAGCCGTCCATGAACCTCTCCCGGTCTCAGCCCGCCCCGAACACGTCACCCACGAAGGCGGTCAGGTCCGACATCTGCCGAACCTCCATCCCGGTGGTCGAGCCGAGCTTCGATCGGCTGGGGGCAATCGCCCGTGTGAAACCAAGTTTCGAGGCTTCTTTCAATCTGTTTTCCGTCTGTCCCACAGGACGCAGCGCCCCGGAAAGGCTGATCTCTCCGAAAAGCACCATGTCTGGCGGAATTGCCACATCCTCGCGCGCCGACAGAAGGGCGGCGGCGACGGCCAGATCGGCGGCCGGTTCGTTGACCCGCATGCCGCCGGCCACGTTCAGGAACACGTCCAGACCGGCAAAGGGGATGCCGCAGCGCGCTTCCAGCACGGCCAGGATGGTGGACAGGCGGCCCGAATCCAGTCCCACCACCGTCCGCCGCGGGGTGCCGAGGGGGGAGGGGGCGACCAGCGCCTGAATCTCGGTCAGGACCGGCCGTGTGCCTTCGATCCCTGCGAACACGGCCGATCCGGGGGCGGGCTTGTCACGTTCCGACAGGAACAGTGCCGAGGGGTTCGCGACCTGCGCCAGACCATCGCCCGTCATCTCGAACACCCCGATCTCGTCCGCGGGGCCAAAACGGTTCTTCACGGCGCGCAGGATGCGGAACTGGTGGCCCCGTTCGCCTTCGAAGTACAGCACCGTATCGACCATGTGTTCCACCACGCGGGGACCGGCGATCTGGCCCTCTTTGGTAACATGGCCCACGAGGATGATCGCGACGCCCTTCGTCTTGGCAAAGGTCACCAGTTCATGCGCCGAAGAACGGACCTGGCTGACCGACCCCGGCGCGCTGTCGATCGTGTCCAGCCACATGGTCTGGATCGAATCGATGATGGCCAGGGCGGGGCGTTCGCGGTCCAGCGTCGTCAGGATTTCGCGCAGGTTGGTTTCGGCGCCAAGGGACACGGGCGCGTTGGTCAGACCCAGCCGCTGGGCGCGCATCCGCACCTGCGCGGCCGCTTCCTCGCCGGAAATGTACAGGCATTTCAGCCCCGCATGGGCAAAGCTGGCGGCCGCCTGCAACAGAAGCGTGGACTTCCCGATGCCCGGATCACCACCGACCAGAATGGCCGAGGCGGGAACCAGACCGCCGCCCAGCACCCGGTCCAATTCATCCATCCCCGACGCCGCACGGGGCGGGGGCGCTTCCTCCGTGGCAAGATCGGTGAGTTCGATCCCCTTACCGCGCGCGCCCAAGGCTTTCGGGCCGGCGGTCAGCGGGGCTTCCTCGACGATGGTGTTCCACGCGCCACAGGCGTCGCATTTGCCCGCCCACTTGCGATGCACCGCGCCGCAGGCCGTGCAGGTGAAGGCGGGGACCCCCTTCGCCATCAGCGGACGCTTTCGATCGGCCCCTCGGCCCGCCCATGGATGAACTGCTGGACATAGGGATCGTCCGTCGCATCCAGTTCGGACACCGGACCGGTCCAGCGCACCTTGCCGCCATGCAGCATCGCCACATTGTCGGCGATCGCCCGGACGGAGGTCATGTCATGCGTGATGGTCATCGCGGTCGCCCCCATCTCGGTCACGATCTCGCGGATCAGGTCGTTGATGACGCCGGACATGATCGGGTCGAGGCCGGTGGTCGGTTCGTCGAAGAAGATGATCTCAGGCTCGGCCGCGATGGCGCGGGCCAGGCTGACGCGCTTCTGCATGCCGCCCGACAGTTCGGCCGGATACTGGTCGGCCACATGTTCCTTCAGTCCCACGCGGCGCAGCTTTTCAATCGCGATGGCGCGAGCCTCGTCCTTTGACCGTTTCTGCACGCCCTGACGCAGACGGAAGGCCACGTTTTCCCAGACGCGCAGCGAATCGAACAGCGCACCGCCCTGGAACAGCATGCCGAAGCGGGCCAGAAACGCCTCGCGGTCGCCCTTGGTCACGTCCTGCCCGTCCAGCGTGATGGTGCCGCTGTCCGGCCGCACCAGTCCCAGCACGGATTTCAGCAGCACCGACTTGCCCGTGCCGGACCCGCCGATGATCACCATGCTCGTACCCTTGGGGATCGTCAGGTTGACGCCCTGCAGGACCTTGTTCGACCCGAAGGCCTTATGGACGTTCGAAAGCTCGATCATGATCCGAAGAACACCCGTGTCAGAAGGAAGTTCGCCGCAAGGATCAGCACCGAGGCCGCGACGACCGCCGATTTCGTGGCGGCGCCCACACCCTGCGCGCCCCGGCCGGAGTTCATGCCGTGATAGACGCCCATCAGCGCGATGATGAAGCCGAAGGCCGCGCCCTTCACCAGGCCCGAGCCGATGTCCCAGAACTGCAGGAAATCGACCGTGTTCTTGATGTAGGTGGAGGAGTTGAAGCCCAGCTGGTTCACGCCCACCAGCCAGCCGCCCGCGATGCCGATGGAATCGCCCACGGCCACCAGCACCGGCACCACCAGCACCGCCGCGACGACCCGCGGCACGGCCAGGTATTTCAGCGGGTTCGTGGACAGGGTCACCAGCGCGTCGATCTGTTCGGTCACCTTCATGGTCCCGATCTCGGCCGCGATGGAGGACGTGACGCGCGCCGCGACCATCAGGCCGCCCAGAACGGGACCCAGTTCGCGCACCATGCCGATGGCGGTGATGGCGGGCACCGCCGCCTCGGCGCCATAGCGTGCACCGCCGGCATAGATCTGCAGGGCCAGCGCCCCGCCGGTGAACAGGGCGGTCAGCCCCACCACCGGCAGGCTGAACCAGCCGATCTGAAGGATCGCGTTCAGGAATTCGCGCGGATAGAAGGGTGGGCGCAGGATATGGCTGACCACCTGCGCGGCAAAGATGGAGATGCGCCCGATGCCGGCCAAGGCCCCCAGCACCACGCGGCCAAGGGCCGCCAGCGGGGTCGTCAGGATCATGCGCCGTCCTCCAGATACTCTTTGCGATATCGCGGACCCAGCGAGGTCAGGATTTCATAGCCGATCGTTCCGGCAACATCGGCCAGATCGTCCACGGTCTGCTGCGGGCCCAGGATGTCCAGCTCCTCTGGAACGTGATCCAGATGCGTGACGTCCACGGTGATGAGGTCCATCGACACCCGGCCGATCAGCGGGCAGGGGATGTCCCCGGCCCACAGCGTGGCCTGACCCGACAGGGTGCGCGGCAGCCCGTCGGCATAGCCGGCCGCGACGGTCGCGACATAGCTCGGCCCCTCCGCCCGCCATGAGGCGGCGTAGCCCACGGCCTCTCCGGCCTGAACCTCCCGCACCTGAACGACCGGCAGGGACAGGCGCAGCGCCGGGAAGCCCAGATCGTAGGGACGGCCGCCGTGCAACCCGATGCCCGGACGCGTCAGGTCGAAATGGAACCGTTCGCCCAGCAGGATGCCTCCGGTGGCCGCAAGCGAGCGGGGAACGCCGCAGCCATCGGTCATCGCGTGAAATGCCGCCAGTTGCGCGTCGTTCATCGGATGGTCCGGCTCGTCCGCGCAGGCGAGGTGGGACATGATCAGTTCGGGCCGCAGTTCCAGCACCATGGGCGCCACGGCCTGCCATTCGGTCATCTCCAGCCCAAGGCGGTTCATGCCGGTGTCCAGCTGGATCCCGAAGGCATGGCCGGGCAGCGTTTCGGCGTGGCGCATGATCTGTTCGATCGAATTCAGCATGGGCGTCAGATCGAGCGCGTGGATCAACTCCGCGTCGCCCGCCATATGGCCGGCAAAGACGTTGATCTGCGGACCGTGGCCCAACGCCTCGCGCACGGCAGCGGCCTCGTCCGCGGTGGCCACGAAGAAGCGGCGTGCCCCGGCCTTGGCCAGCGCCTGGGCGACACGCCCCGCGCCTGTGCCATAGGCATCGGCCTTCACCACCGCGCCGGTCTGGCAATCGGGGGCGGACATGCGGTTCAGCGCGCGCCAGTTGGCGGCAATGGCATCAAGATTGATGGAAAGACGTGCGGTGGCCATGGTGCTGTTTCGGCAGAAGGGCAGGGAAGGTCAAGCCCAAAGGCGGGCTCAGCCCTGTTCGGCCTGCTGGGACAGCCACTCGATCACGGGTTCGCGAACGCTGTCGCCGTGCAGCATGGCCGCGTCGATCAACTCCCGCAGCTCGGACAGGTCGATCCGGCGCAACAGCGTCTTGACCGGCCCGATGGAGGCCGGACGCATCGAAAGCGTGCGGATTCCCATGGCCGCAAAGCACATCGCCTCGATCGGGCGGCCCGCATCCTCGCCGCAGAAGGACAGGTCGGTGCCATGTTCCTCGCAGCGCTGGACGATGCGGCGGATGAACTCCAGGAACGCCACGGACAGCGTGTCGTAACGCCGGCGCACACGTTCGTTTTCGCGGTCGGCGGCGAAGAAGAACTGCTTCAGGTCGTTCCCGCCGATGGAGATGAAGTCCACTTCGCGGAAGAAACGGTCGGGCGCGAAGGCCAGCGCCGGCGTTTCCAGCATGGCCCCGATGCGCAGGCTGGCGGGCACCGTGTGGCCCATCGACCGCTCTCGCTCCATCTCGCGCAGAAGGGTGTCACGGGCTTCGCGGAACTCCACCCCCTCGGTGATGAAGGGGAACATCACGGTCATCGGCTGCCCGCGATGCGCGCGGATCAGCGCCTGCAACTGCATCCGCAGCACGCCCGGCTTGTCCAGACCGACGCGAATCGCGCGCCAGCCCATGGCGGGGTTCGGTTCGTCCTGCGGCTTCATGTAGGGCAGGACCTTGTCCGACCCGATGTCCAGCGTGCGGAAGGTGACCGTCCTGCCCTTGGCGGCGTCCAGCACGCGGGCATAGATGCGGGCCAGCTCCTCGCGCTTGGGCATCTGGTTGCGGATCAGGAACTGCAATTCCGTCCGGAACAGCCCCACGCTTTCGGCGCCCGAATGCTCCAGCGACGGCAGGTCGGCCATCAGGCCCGCGTTCATGTGCAGCGCCGTCACCGTCCCGCAACGGGACACGGCCGGCAGACCGCGCAGGGAGGTGTAGCGTTCCTGCGCCTGCGCCTGCATCGCCATCTTGTCGCGGAAGGCGCGGGCGACGGTTTCCTCGGGCCGCAGATGGACGATGCCCTGATCCCCGTCCACCAGGATGGGATCGCCGTTCAGCGCCTCGGACGTGATGCGATCGGCGTGGATGACAAGCGGGATCGCCAGCGCGCGCGCCACGATGGCCGCGTGCGATCCGACAGAGCCTTCCTCCAGCACGATGCCTTTCAGCTTGCGGCCGTAATCCAGCAGTTCCGCAGGCCCGATATTGCGCGCCACCAGAACGGGGTCGGAGGGCATCTCGGCCCCGGTATCGCGCCCCTGTCCGGTCAGGATCCGCAGCAGGCGGTTCGCAAGGTCGTCCAGATCGTGCAGACGGTCGCGCAGATAGGCGTCCGGCACCTGTTCCATCCGGGCGCGGGCCGAGGATTGCTCCTTCTGCACGGCCGCCTCGGCCGACAGGCCACGGGTGATGTCTTCCTCCATCCGGCGCAGCCAGCCGCGCGAATGGGCGAACATGCGATAGGCTTCCAGAACCTGCCGCTGTTCCTTGTCCAAGGACGCGAGCGACAGAAGATCGTCCACCGACACCCGCAGCTTGGCCACGGCGTCGCGGATGCGCTCGATCTCGGTCAGGGGGTCGTCGGCGACGGGGTTGGTCACCACCACGCGCGGTTCGTGCAGCCACACATGGCCTTCGGCCGCGCCTTCCTGGCCCGTGCCGCCGCGCAGCAGGACCGGGTGGGTGTGCTTGACGCCCATCCCCTCATCGCTGTTGAAGGCGCCGAGTTCGGCCATCTCGGCCAGCACCATCGCGACCACTTCCAGCGCGTCGACCTCGTCCTCGGCGTAAAGGCGTTCGGCCTTGGATTGCACGACCAGCACGCCCAGCCGTTCGCCCACCCGCTGGATCGGCACGCCAAGAAAGGCGCAATACGCCTCCTCGCCGGTTTCGGGCATGTAGCGGAAGCCCTTGGCGGCGGGCGCGTTCGCGGTCTTCAGGGGCTTTCCCATGCGGGCGACCTGGCCCACCAGACCTTCGCCCAGCTTCAGGCGGGTCTGGTGAACGGCTTCGGGCTTCAGCCCCTCGGTCGAACACAGTTCCAGCGTTTCGGGATCGCGGAACAGGTAGATGGAACACACCTCCGACCCCATCGAATCCGCGATCAGGTGCGTGATGCGGTCAAGACGGTCCTGCCCTTTGCCGGGCAGAGCGAGGCTGTCACGCAAGCGCCGCAGAAGGCGGCGGCTGTCGCTGTCGGTGCGTTCCGGCAAAATGCCCCCTATGGGCCGTCAGGCCTTCTCCAACTCGAAGGCATCATGCAGCGCCTGCACCGCAAGTTCCATATACTTCCGGTCGATCAGCACCGAAATCTTGATCTCCGAGGTGGAGATGACCTTGATGTTGATCCCGTCGGCGGACAGGGCCTTGAACATCTTGGCCGCGACGCCCGCGTGCGACCGCATGCCGATCCCCACCACGGACACCTTGGCCACGTCCTCGTCGATGATCAGCTCGTCATACTTGATCAGGTTCTTGGCCTGCGCCTCTTCCAGCGCCTTCTTCGCGCGGGCGACCTGGTTGATCGGGCAAGAGAAGGTCATGTCCGTGACGGCGCCCGGATGGTCGTCGTCATAATCCTTTTCCGAGATGTTCTGGACGATCATGTCCACGTTGATCCCGGCATCGGCCAGCGGCCCGAAGATGCCCGAGGCGACGCCGGGGCGGTCCTCGATCGTGAACAGGGTGATCTTGGCTTCCTCGCGCGAGTAAGCCACGCCGGAGACAACTTTCGATTCCATGATATCATCCTCTGCGCAGACAAGCGTGCCGGAGTTTTCGTCGGTATCTTCAAACGAGGACAGCACCCGCAGGCGCACGTTGTAGCGCATCGCCAGTTCCACCGAACGGGTCTGCAGCACCTTGGCACCCAGCGAGGCCAGTTCCAGCATCTCCTCGAAGGCAATGCGGTCCAGCTTCTTGGCCTTCGTGGTGATGCGCGGATCGGTGGTGTAGATGCCGTCCACATCGGTGTAGATGTCGCAACGTTCGGCCTTGAAGGCGGCGGCAAAGGCGACGGCGGTCGTGTCCGACCCGCCCCGGCCCAGCGTCGTGATCCGGCCTTCGGGCGACACGCCCTGGAAGCCCGCGACGACGGCGACCTTGAAGCCTTCGGCGAATTTCGCGTCGATGTTGGCGCGCGGGATGTCCACGAACCGGGCCGACGAGTGGGCGGAGGTCGTGTTGATCGGCACCTGCCAGCCCTGCCAGGATCGAGCGGGCACGTCCATTTCCTGAAGGGTCAGCGCCATAAGGCCGGCCGTGACGTTTTCGCCGCTGGCGACGACCGCGTCGTATTCGCGCGCGTCGAACAGGGGAGAGGTCTGTTCGACCCATCCCACCAGTTCGTTGGTCTTGCCCGACATGGCAGACACGATGACGATGACGTCATACCCGCGTTCCACCTCTTTCCTGACCTTCTGCGCCGCATTCTTGATGCGCGCGAGATCGGCCACCGAGGTGCCCCCGAATTTCATGACGAGAAGTGGCATGGTCCCCCCTCTGCCGGACATACGGAGACCCCTGTAGCGTCACGGCCTGACAAGGGCAAGCGCCTGTCAGGACAGGTAATGATCTTTCGCGGCCGGCACGGGCGGCGGCGTGCGGCCCAGATGGGGGGCGACACTCATGCCCACATTGGTGCAGATGGCGTCCAGCGGCAGGGCGTTCTCGGTGTGGCCGAAGGGTTCCACCAGTTCCTCGGTCACCTCGGCCAGTCCCATGAAGACATAGGCGATGGTGGCGGCGAAGAAGGGGGTCATCCAGCCCGCCGCCTCGATCAGGGACAGGGGAATCAGCAGGCAGTAGAGCCAGGTGGTGCGATAGATCAGCAGCGAATAGGCGAAGGGCAGGGGCGTCAGGGCCAGACGTTCGCACCCCGTCTGGTGCTGCGTCATCAGGCCCAGCCGTTCGGTCAGGGCGCGCTGGGCCACCGGGTTCAGGTCCAGTGCGGCGATCCGGTCCGCGATCCGGTCCAGCGCGGCGCAGGGCGGGTGGATGGCGTCGGCCAGATCGGTGTGGGGCCCAAGGGCCGCGCGGGCGGCTTCGTCCAGCGACAGGCGGCGCAGGAACAGCCGCGTCAGGTGCATGTAGCCTTCCGCCAGCCCGATGATCTCGGCCCGCGCGGGGGCGGAGGGGACCATGATCTGAACCTCGCGCGCAAAGGCCCGAATGTCGGCCATCATCAGCCCGATCAGCGTCCGCCCTTCCCACCAGCGGTTGTAGGCCGCGTTGTTGCGGAACCCCAGGAACAGGGACAGCGCCACCCCGAACGCGCCAAAGGCCGCGGTGCTTGGATGCTGCAGCGGGATCACCCAGCGGTCCACCAGCATCGTGACCAGCGCCGCCGCCCCCACCAGCACGACCCGCCACCAGATCCGGGGCAGGATGGACCCGCGCACCGCGAACAGCACGTCCTTCGGGTGGGGGCGGCGGCGGGTGATCATCCCAGCGCGCGCCAGCCGATGTCGCGGCGGGCAAACCCTTCGGGCCAGTCGATCTGGTCCAGCATCCGGTAGGCCTCGGCCTGCGCTTCGGCCAGCGTGGCGCCGCGGGCCGTCACGTTCAGGACGCGGCCGCCGGTGGCGACGATCCGGCCGTCCTTTTCCGCCGTGCCGGCGTGGAACACCATCTGGCGGCTGGTTTCGGGCAGGGTGTCGAGCCCGCCGATCACGCTGCCCTTGTCATAAGGGCCGGGATAGCCGTTTGCGGCCATGACCACCGTCAGCGCGTGATCGTCGGCCCAGTTCACCTGCGCCTGATCCAGCTTTCCTTCGGCACAGGCCATCAGCAGGTCCAGCGCCTGGGCCCCAAGGCGCATCATCAGCACCTGGCATTCCGGATCGCCGAAGCGGGCGTTGTATTCGACCAGCCGGGGCATCCCGTCCTTGATCATCAGCCCGGCATAGATCACGCCGCTGTAGGGCGTGCCGCGACGGGCCAGTTCGGCCACGCAAGGCTTCACGATCTCCTCCAGCGCCAGCTTCGCGATGGCGTCGTTCAGGACGGGGGCAGGCGAATAGGCGCCCATGCCGCCGGTATTTGGCCCCTCGTCGCCGTCAAAGGCGCGCTTGTGGTCCTGCGCGGTGCCGATGGGCAGGCAGGTCACGCCATCGGTCAGGATGAAGTAGGAGGCTTCCTCTCCCTCCATGAACTCCTCGATCACGACCTCGGCCCCGGCCGCGCCGAACTCGCCGCCGAACATGTCGTCGATGGCGGCCAGCGCCTCATCCTCGGTCAGGGCCACGATGACGCCCTTGCCAGCCGCCAGACCATCGGCCTTGACCACGATTGGCGCGCCCTGCTGGCGGATGTAGTCCTTCGCGGGTTCCGCCTGGTCGAAGCGGGCATAGGCGGCGGTGTGGGCGCCGCAGGCGTCGCACAGTTCCTTCGTGAAGGCTTTCGACGCCTCGATCTGCGCGGCGGCGGCCGAAGGGCCGAAGGTCAGAAGGCCCGCTGCGCGGGTCGCGTCCGCCACACCGGCCGCCAGCGGCGCTTCCGGCCCCACGATCACGAAATCGATGGAATTCGCCTCGCAGAACGCCACCACCGCGTTGCCATCCAGGATGTCCAGCGCGGCGCATTCGGCCACGCCCGCGATGCCCGCATTGCCGGGCGCGACGATCAGCCGGTCGCATTTCGGGTTCTGCTTCACTGCCCAGGCCAGCGCATGTTCGCGCCCGCCGCTGCCCAGAATAAGGATGTTCATCGCCGTGCCCCCGCTTGGCCTTTTCGCCCCCGCGTTCTAGGGTTCCCCCCGTCAAACCGCAAGAAGGCCGACATGGATCTGTTCGAACCGCCTACCGACAACGCCGCCGAATTCACCGTCTCCGAGCTTTCGGGTGCCGTGAAGCGCGTGATCGAGGGGGAGTTCGGGATGGTCCGCGTGCGCGGAGAGATCGGCCGCGTGTCGCGCCCCGCCTCCGGGCATCTGTATTACGACCTGAAGGACGACCGGTCCGTGATCGCCGCCATCACGTGGAAGGGGCAAGCCGGCAAGCTGACCGTCCGGCCCGAGGAGGGGATGGAGGTCATCGCCACCGGCCGCATGACGACCTTCCCCGGCCAGTCGAAATACCAGCTGATCATCGACGACATCCGGCCCGCCGGCGCCGGTGCCCTGATGGCGATGCTGGAAAAGCGACGGCAGGCGCTGGCGGCCGAAGGCCTGTTCGACGCCGACCGCAAGCGCCCGCTGCCCTGGCTGCCCGAGGTGATCGGCGTCGTGACCTCGCCCTCCGGCGCGGTGATCCGCGACATCCTGCACCGGCTGCGCGACCGTTTCCCGCGCCATGTGCTGATCTGGCCCGTCGCCGTGCAGGGCGACAAATGCGCGCCCGAGGTGGCGGCCGCCATCCGCGGCTTCAACGCGCTGCCCGAAGGTGGCCCCATTCCGCGCCCCGACCTTCTGATCGTGGCACGCGGCGGCGGCAGCCTCGAAGACCTTTGGGGCTTCAACGAGGAGATCGTGGTCCGCGCCGCCGCCGAATCGCGCATCCCGCTGATCTCGGCCGTGGGGCATGAAACGGACACGACGCTGATCGACCACGCTTCGGACCGCCGTGCGCCCACGCCGACGGCGGCCGCCGAGATGGCGGTGCCTGTGCGGGTGGAGCTGCTGGCCACCGTGGACCAGCGCGCGGCCAGCCTGTCGCGCTGCATCGCCACCGGCTTCGTGAACCGCGCGCATCGCCTGCGCGATCTGGCCCGCGCGCTCCCGCGCCCCGAAACCCTGACGCAGACGGCGGCGCAGCGGCACGACCTGTGGACCGGACGTTTGGACGGGGCGCTGGGCGTGGGTGTCGCGCATCGGCGGGCGAAGCTGACGGAACTGGCGGTCCATCTGCGCCCCCGCCTGCTGGCCGATCTGGCGGCAAGGGGAAGGGAACGTCTGGCCGACCGCGCCCGCGCACTGGACACCTGCACCCACCGCCGCCACGAACGCGGAGCAGAGCGGCTGGCGACCTTGTCGGCCCGTCTGGCCCCCGCCTATGCCCGCGCCTTGGCCGAAGCGGATCGCGACATGGCCCGCCGTCGGGACAATCTGGACAAGCTGGAGGCGCGCCTGAACGCCGCCCCCGCCACCCGCCTGCGGGCGCTGGCCGACCGGCTGGAAGCGACGGACCGCCTGCGCCAGACCCTGGGTTATCGCGAAACGCTGGCCCGCGGCTATGCCGTGATCCGCGGCGACGGGGAGGTGGTGACGACGAAGGCGGCCGCCGAAAAGGCCGCCGTGCTGGAAGCCGAATTCCTTGATGGCCGCGTCACCCTTGGCGCGAAGCCGAAGAAGGCGCGCCGCGACACGCCGGAACAGGGTTCCCTGTTCTAGACCCCCACATCCGGCCCGGGACAGTTCAGCGGGGCGGAGGAACGGTTCACCTCCGACAACTCCATGCCGACCGCGTCGTTCATGTAGCGGGCGGCAAGGCCGGTGCCCTTCTTCCAGAAGGTCCAGCACTGTGGCTCGCCATCCTCGTAGGCAAAGCAGATCTGGTCGTCCTCCGGATACCAGCGGCCGTATTGGCAATCCTCCCCCTCGAACGCCCAAACGACACGGCGGTTGGGAAGGTACTGCTCCGTCCCGAAGACCTGCCCGCCGGCGGCATAGGACAGGGTGCGCCCGGTGGCATAGCCCTCGAACTCCTCGGGGGTGACGGGGGTCTGGGCGGCGGCGGGCGCGGCCAGAAGAAGGAAGGGGATGACTTTCAGCATGCCGGCGATCCTGTCAGAAGGCTGACGGCAAATCCAGTCACGCCCGCTTGACCGGCGGACGTTGCCCTTGACCGTCAAAGCGCATAGGTCAGGGGAAACCCAAAGACGAGGCCCCGATGGCGTCCTTCTTCAGCAAGCTGCGCGCAAAGATGACGCGCTCCTCGGACAAGCTGTCCGAAGGGATCGACGCCGTCGTGGCCGACACGCCCGCCGAGGCGCCGAAGCCCGGCCTTCTGAGCCGCCTGATCGGCGCCGAAGAACCCAAGCGCGAATTCGACGACGCCATGCTGGAAGGGCTGGAAGAGGTCCTGATCGCCGCCGACATGGGCGTGGACACCTCCCTGCGCGTGGCCGCCAACATCGCCGAAGGCCGCTTCGGCCGCCGCGTCTCCCCGACCGAGATCCGGACCGCCTTGGCCACCGAAGTCGCCCGCATCATGGAGCCTGTGGCGCGCCCGATGCCGCTGACCGCGCGCCGCCCGCAGGTGGTGCTGGTCGTGGGTGTCAACGGATCGGGCAAGACGACGACGATCGGCAAGCTGGCCAGCCAGTTCCGCGCGGCGGGCAAGACGGTCGTGATCGCGGCCGGCGACACGTTCCGCGCGGCGGCGGTGGAACAGCTTCAGGTCTGGGGCCAGCGCGCGGGCGTGCCGGTGCTGACCGCGCCCGAAGGCTCGGACCCGGCCAGCCTTGCCTTCGACGCCATGACCAAGGCCGAAGCCGATGGCGCGGACCTTCTGATGATCGACACGGCCGGCCGCCTCCAGAACCGCGCCGACCTGATGGAGGAGCTGTCGAAGATCGTCCGCGTGATCCGCAAGAAGGACCCGACGGCCCCGCACAACACGCTTCTGGTGCTGGACGCGACCACGGGCCAGAACGCGATCAACCAAGTGGAGATCTTCCGCAAGATCGCCGACGTCTCCGGCCTCGTGATGACGAAGCTGGACGGGACGGCCCGCGGCGGGGTGCTGGTGGCGCTGGCCGACAAATTCGGCCTGCCCATCCACGCGATCGGCGTGGGGGAGCAGATCGACGACCTTGCCCCCTTCGATCCGGACGATTTCGCCCGGGCGCTGGTCGGCATCGACGCCAAATGACCAAGGGGCTCCGGCGGTGATCGACTGGCTCAATTCCATCGCTGGAACGCCGACGGGCAGCCATGTGGGCATGGCGCTGGCCTTGTGTTCGGCCTTTGCCCATGCCTGCTTTGGCGCCCTGCAGAAGGGCAAGGCCGATCCGTGGATCAGCCGCGCGGGGATCGACCTGTGGATCGCGATCTATACGCTGCCGGTGGCGCTGTTCCTGGTGCCCTGGCCGCAAGGGGGCGAGTGGCTGATCCTGACGGGGGCTATCGGCATCCACCTCGTCTACAAGATCTGCATGGCGCGCGCGTACGAACGGGGGGCCTACACGGTCGTCTATCCGGTGGTCCGGGGGACGGGACCGCTGGTCACGCTGACCTTCGCCGCTCTGTTCCTGGGCGAACACTACGTGGGCATCCAGTGGTTCGGCGTCGCGGTGCTGTCGGGGTCTATCCTGTGGTTGGCCAAGCTGAACCTGGACGCGGCACCCCTGAACCGTCCGGCGCTGATCGCAGCGCTGGGCTGGGCGCTGGTCACGGGCATCACGGTGGCGGTCTACACCACCTATGACGCGTGGAGCATCCGGCTCTGGGAAAACCCCTTCGCCTTCCTCGTGTGGTTCTTCCTTGTCACCTCGGTCGATTTTCCGGCCTGGATGGTGGTGCGGCGGCGGGGGCTGGCCTGGGCGCGGCCCGTGCTGTGGCGCGGGGCGGTCGGGGCGCTGGTGGCCTTTGTCAGCTTTGGCGGCGTGATGCTGGGCACCCGGATCGGCAAGGTCGCGGAGGTCTCCTCGCTTCGTGAAACGTCGACGCTCTTTGCCGCATTGATCGGATGGGTGGCTTTGGGTGAAAAGTCCTCTCCGTCGCGCATCGCGCTGATGGGGGGAATCGCCGCGGGTGCGGTGCTGGTGCAGCTGGGCTGAAAGGGACGACATGGAACGCCGCAAGATCAATCCGATGCTGAAGATGGTGCTGGAGGTCGGCCCCGTCGTGCTGTTCTTCGTGGCCTATGTCCTGCTGAAGGACCGGGTGTTCACCGTCGGGGGCACCGATTACGGCGGCTTCATCGTGGCCACGGCGGCCTTCCTGCCGCTTCTGGTCATCACCACGCTGATCCTCTGGCGGCTGACGGGGCACCTGTCGAAGATGCAGATCGCGACGGTGGTGCTGGCGGTGGTGTTCGGCGGCCTGTCGGTCTGGCTGAACGACGAACGCTTCTTCAAGATCAAGCCGACGCTGATCTATCTGCTGTTCGGCATCATTCTGGGCGTGGGCCTTCTGCGCGGCCAAAGCTACCTGCGTCTGGTGCTGGAGGAGGCGATCCCCCTGAAGCACGAAGGCTGGATGATCCTGACCAAGCGCCTGTGCGCTTTCTTCTTCGCCCTCGCCCTCGCGAACGAGGTGGTGTGGCGCATGTTCTCCACCGAGGTGTGGGTCAGCTTCAAGACCTTCGGCCTGACGGCGGCGCTGTTTTTGTTCTTCATGGGGCAGGGCAAGCTGCTGCAAACCTACGGCATGGAAAAGCGCTGACCTTCCGGTTCGGGGCCGCGCAGGCGTGACCAGCGCGGCGTCACCTCGGCGGGCAGGGCGGCGCGCAGGGTGGCCATCGGCAGCGTCTGCGGGTCCAGCAGGAACCGCCGATACAGCCGGAACAGGCCCGCGCGCTGATAGCTGGACCAGTGGCAGATGCGCCGGTCCGGCGGACGCGTGGGAAAGCCGAGGCTCGCCAGCGCGTGACGGTGTTCGCGATGGTCGATCTGCAGCGTCGTCACGCGGGGGCCGGAGGGGAGGGCGCTGATCGCCCGCCGCCCCGAAAACGGCGCGATCAGGTTTTCATACAGCATGTCGTAGCCGTCATTCTCGCGGCTGGTGATGTTCAGCACCTCCGTCGCGGCGCCGGCCAGCGCGGCTTCGGCCGTGTCGCGAAACTCCGCCCCCGCCAGCAGCACCATCCGGGTGACGTCATGGGCCGTCAGATGCGGCAGCGCCGACAGGGCGACGCGGGCCCCAAGGCTGTGGGTCAGGACGCCCAGCGGGCCGTGATGCCGGGAGCGGACCCTTCGCGCCAGACCGGCCAGAACGCGCCCCGCCTCGGCCGCGCGGCGGTTGGCCTGCCACAGGGTGCCGGTGCCGTTCCAGCAGAAGGCGATGCACAGGCCCGCCTGTCCGCGCCCGAAACCCAGCCGCCGTGGCCAGCCGGCGGGACCCAGCAGGCCGGTGAAGGGATCGTCGCTGTGCGGGGCATAGCGATAGCCGTGGATCAGGATCGTGACGGGGGCGTCGGGGGGCAGGCGCCTCAGGGCTTCGTCCAGCGATCCGGCCCGGCGTTCGACGGGTGCTTCCCATTCGGCGTTGATGGCGATCAGCATGGTGCCCCACTCATGTCCCCTCACCCTCATCCTGCGCGGGGAAGGCGAAACCGACATGACGCGAACGTGAAGGATTGACGAAATGCGCCCCGGGGCCTAATCCGCCTGTGTGGTGCTTTGAGACCGGATTGCGGGCCACGTTAAACAACCCGCTAAAGAGGTGAAGGCAACGCCTCCGCGCTTCCGGCGCCGGGGGCTTTTTCTGTTTTGGGAGTCGGACGATGGCCAACGACTGGAAACCGCGCACGAAGCTTGTGCACACCGGCAGCCGCCGCAGCCAATATGGCGAGATGGCGGAAGCGATCTTCCTGACGCAGGGCTTCGTCTACGACACCGCCGAACAGGCCGAGGCCCGGTTCGAAGGCATCCAGGGCGACGAGTTCATCTATGCCCGTTACGGCAACCCCACGACCCGCATGTTCGAGGAACGCATCGCCGCGATCGAGGGGGCGGAGGACGCCTTCGCCACCGCCTCAGGCATGGCGGCCGTCAACGGCGCGCTGGTGTCGATCTGCAAGGCCGGCGACCGGATCGTGGCCGCGCGGGCGCTCTTCGGCTCCTGCCTCTACATCCTGGAAAATATCCTCGGCCGCTTCGGGGTGGAGATCGTGCTGGTCGACGGCACCGATCTGGACGCCTGGCGTGCGGCCGTGACGCCCGGCACGAAGGCCGTGTTCTTCGAATCGATCTCCAACCCCACGCTGGAGGTCATCGACATCAAGGCCGTGGCGGAGATCGCCCACGCCGTCGGAGCGCTGGTCATGGTGGACAACGTCTTCGCCACGCCGATGTTCTCCGACGTGATCCGACTGGGCGCGGATGTGGTGATCTATTCCACCACCAAGCACATCGACGGGCAGGGCCGGGCGCTGGGCGGCGTGGTGCTGGGCACCACCGACTTCATCCGCGGCACGCTGGAGCCGTACATGAAGCACACCGGCGGATCGATGAGCCCGTTCAACGCCTGGATCATGCTGAACGGCATGGCCACGCTGGATCTGCGCTGCCGCGCCATGGCCGAAAGCACGTGGAAGATCGCGCAGGCGCTGCAGGGCGACGATCGCCTGTCCCGCGTGATCCATCCCTTCCTCGACACCCATCCGCAGCAGACGCTGGCCCGTGCGCAGATGTCGGAAGGCGGCACCATGATCGCGTTCGAGGTGGCGGCGGGCAAGGAAGCGGCTTTCCGTGTTCTGAACGCGCTGCAGATCATCAAGATGTCGAACAACCTCGGTGACGCGAAGTCCATCGCGACCCATCCCGCCACCACGACGCATCAGCGCCTGCCGGCCGACCAGAAGGTCACGCTGGGCATCACCCCCGGCCTGATCCGCCTGTCGGTGGGGCTGGAGGATGCGGACGACCTGATCGCCGATCTGCGTGCGGCGTTGGACGCGATCTGACTTGGGTTTGCGGCGCGGCTGGATTATGATCGCCGCGCCAATACTCCTGAAGGTGTCGCCATGAACATTCGTGCTGATCTTCCTCCGACGCGGGCCGAGGCGGAGGCGGCGCTGGACGTGCTGCGCGGCTACACGGC